>NZ_JBSRZM010000018.1:0-99063 GCF_054057635.1 Arthrobacter sp. UYNi723 | reverse complement strand
CAGGGCGGCAACGGCAGGGCGGCAACGGCAGGGCGGCAACGGCAGGGCGGCAACGGCAGGGCGGCAACGGCAGGGCGGCAACGGCAGGGCGGCAACGGCAGGGCGGCAAGTTCTCCACATACACCACTGAGGCACTGGTGCCGGGCGTACAGGCTTGCTGTGATTGGACGATGAGCTACGAAGATATGATCCTGCTCGGGGAAGAACGCATTCGGGTGCTCCAGGAGCACGAAGATGGCTCATGCCGCTGCGGCGAGTCGTGGAGCGCATGGGGTGCCTGCCCAGGCCGTTGAGCGCAGACTCTGACCCGCATCAAGGCTGTCATTTTCTGAAGGCGAGTGAACAGAATGTCCGAAGGTCAGGGCACAAGTCTCGGTGGCTTGCGATACGGCATCCGATCGGTACGTAAGTTCACGCTAAGCGGTCCTGCGGCGTCGCCTGCGCGTTTGATGGCACCGTAGACGGTCGAACGCGCTACCGCGAAGACTTCGGCAAGTTCCGCCGTCGTGTGCGTCCCTGCCCGGTGAACGGAGGCCAGGGGTGCTTCCTGTCTTTTCGAGAGCTTGGGCTGTTTCCCTCGAGGCGGCCCTTCGCCTTGGCGACCGCCATGCCCTCCCGGGTCCGTGCTCGGATCAGGTCGGCTTCGAATTCCGCGATCCTGGCCAGGACGTTAAGAGGAGCTGGCCTACGGGATCGGTCGGGTCGAGGACGGAGCCGCCGATACTCAGCTTGACTTCGCGGCGTGTGAGTTCGTCGGCAATGTCCTTTGCATCGCGCGGCGACCGGGCCAGTCGGTCGAGTTTGGTCACGACTAGTGTAGCGTGTCGTTGATTCCTTTGGGTCTGATTGTTTGTCAGACTTGATCCATGGTTTATCTGGCAAGGGCATTGGAATTGCGTGACGGGGACCGAGGAGCCTTGGAGGCGCTGACTCGTGGGAAAGCATCCACCGCGACAGTGGCCCTGCGGGCGCGCACGGTCTTGTTGGCTGCCGACGGGATGCCGAATATCCAGATCGAGAAGATCACCGGGTTTTCGGCACCCACGGTTTTGAAGTGGCGCAACCGCTATGCCGAGGGCGGGATCGAGGCCCTGTCTGATGTCCAGCGCCCGGGCCGGGAGCGGGAGATCGACGAGCTCGCCCTGATCGCCGACACCCTGACCAACGACGGGAACCCGCCGGCGGAGCTGGGGATCTCGCACTGGTCCGCCCGCATCATGGCCGAACGCCACGGAATCTCCTTTTCCTCCGTGGCCCGAATCTGGCGCCGTTGGAAAATCCAGCCGCACCGGATCGAGACGTTCAAGTTCTCCACTGACCCCGCCCTGGAGGTGCTCACCGGCAAACTCAGCGCGAATGCCTTCTACCTAAAGCACACCAACATCGAGTTTGTCGATTTCCTGGGCCGGGTCGCCGACGCCCACCCCGGGGTTGAGCTGCATGTCATCTGCGACAACTATTAATGCCGACGTCGGCATTAATAGTTTAGTGAGTATCCGGTTAGCTCAGGTAGCCTTGGAAAATGGCCAGGCCTGACTTCCCGCGAACGATCCTGGAGTTTCAAGCGAGGTTCGGCGATGAACAGGCATGCATGGACTACATGTTCGACTGCCGCTGGCCCGAGGGCTATTTCTGTCCCCGGTGCAAAGGACAGGCCGCGTGGCCCGTCGCTGCGCGCGGGCTGTGGGAATGCGCTGCCTGCCACTATCAGGTCTCGCTGACTGCCGGAACAGTGCTCCACAAGACCCACACCGCACTGCACCGGTTCTGGGCGGCCTACCTGATGACGACTGGAACACCGGGGATCTCCGCGCGGCAGTTGCAACGCCAACTCGGACTGAGCCGTTATGAGACGGCGTGGACCATGCTGCACAAGCTGCGGCGCGCCATGATTAACCCCGAACGCACCTTGCTGACAGGTGAGGTCGAGGTCGACGAATGCGAGGTCGGCGGCCGCGAAGCCGGACGCCGCAGCGGCAGGAGCCTCACCGCCAAGGCCGTGCAGGTGGTGGTCGCAGTGGAGGTAAGTGGGCAGGGGTCCGGACGAGTGCGTATGAGGATCATCCCAAACGCATCCGGCGACACGCTGAGCACCTTCGTGAAGGAGGCTGTAGCTGCCGGCGCCATCGTCCACACCGACGGTTGGATGGGATACGCGCCGCTAACCAAGGCCGGCTACGAGCACCGGCCACGCTCCCAGCGGGCCGCCAAAAAGGCCGGCGACACCGACCCTGTGCTACCGCGCGTGCACCGCGCCATCAGCAACTTCAAGACATGGTTACGGGGCACCCACCGCTCGGTAGGTAATCAACACCTGCAGGTCTACCTTGACGAATTCACGTTCCGTTACAACCGGCGTGGCACCCCGATGGCGGCGTTTCAGTCGCTGCTCGGCCTTGGAGCCCAGCAGGGTCCCGCCACCTACCGCCAGATCGTCTCGCACAGTTCGAATCCGAATCACGACCTGAGCTAACCGGATACCCACTAGTAGTTTTATGGTGACTTCCGGATTATGCCGACCGTGCTGGGTGCCGGCCCGTCGTTGCGAGGTGTAGCGGCCGGTCGGGTCGGCATAATCCGGTGTATTTGTGTTTCTCTGGGGTCATCGACCGCCGTTGGGGTGGTCCATGATCGGAGGAAGACAATGGAGTCCCATACTCAAGCCATTCTCAGGAAGTTTGAGGAATGGCTGAGGTTGGAGCGCGGCTTGGCCGCAGCGAGCGTCCGGACGTATGTCATGCACGCTGGCGTTTTTGTGGACTGGTTGTCGGTGCAGGCTGGAGCGTCATTGACGGTTTTGGATGCACGGCTGGTGGTCCGTTTCGTGAAGTGGAACGCTGAGCGCGGCTACTCTTTCAATTACTTGATCACCCGTCACAACGCTTTGCGGTGCTTCTTGCGGTTCCGGCACAGTCAGGGAATCATCGGGCAGTCGTTGGCCGGTGCCGTGCCCCCGGTCGCTGGGTGGAAGCTCTCCAGTATTCCGCGTGGCTTGGAAGCTGCCCAGGTCGAGGCTTTGCTTGGCTGGTTTGATGTTTCCACCGCGACCGGGCTGCGGGATCGGGCAATGGTGCTGCTGATGGCGCGTTTGGGATTGCGGCGCATCGAGGTGGCCCGCCTGCGCTTGGATGATGTCGATTGGCGTTCCGGGACCCTAACGCTCTCTGGGAAGGCGATGCAGGTTGAACAGATGCCACTGCTTGCCGCGGTCGGGCAGGGCCTGAGCGACTATTTGGTCAAGTCCCGTCCGCAATGCCCATGCCGCGAAGTGTTCGTCACCGTGCGAAAGCCGTACCGGCCGATCAGCTCCGACGTTGTCGGTGCGGTAATGGGACGGGCCAGCAAACGTGCGAGCATCGGACAGGTAGGAGCCCACCGGCTGCGCCATACCCTGGCCATTGGCCTCCTGGGATCCGGGTCGGGGTTGACCGATATCGGGAGGGTCCTGCGGCATGAGAGCGCGCTGGCAACAGCCATCTACGCCAAGGTTGATCACCACCGGCTGGCCGAACTTGCCCGGCCATGGCCGGAGCACAGGTAGCCGTCATGGACCGCGAAATGGATCTCTTGTCCTTGGGGGACGAGTACTTGCAGTTGCGGCGCCAGCTTGGCTTCAAGCTGGTGACGTTCTCCAAGGGCCTGCGCAGCTTCCTGAAGTTCATGGCCGCCAACCACGCCACCGTGTTGACCACTGATCTTGCCGTGCAATGGGCCAGGAACGCGCCGCGGAGCACCGATCGGTATACGTGGGGCAGGAGGCTGATGATCGTGAGAATCTTTGCCCGATACGCACACGGCTACGATGACCGCCATGAAGTTCCGCCGGCGGACATCCTGCCCTGCCCCAGCCGCCGGGCCCTGCCCTACATATATCTGACGCTGAGATTCGGGCGTTGATGGACGCCGCCGGAAAGATGCAACCACCCTTCCGGGGGTTGACACTGGCAACCTTTATCGGCCTGCTCGCGGTGACCGGAATGCGCACCGGTTGAACCTTGAGGATCTTGACCTTGCCAGTGGAATCATTAGGATCCACGACGCGAAGTTCAACAAATCACGCGATCTGCCACTCCACCCCACCACGGTCGCAGCCCTGAGCTCCTATCTTCTGCACCGGGCTGAGTTTCTGGGCAAGGACGGGCCAATGGCAGCGGTGTCGCCGTGAGGCATCCGCTATCGGAACTCCTCACCTGTCCCGCGTCCCGCTCCTTACAACGGGCGTTCCATGAGCGAATGGATGGAGGTTCAGCTCGGACAGCACTCTTGTGCGAAGCAGCTGGTACTCGCTGGCGTGCGCTCGTGGCCCTCCTGGAGGTCGGACGACGACGCGTGGCTCCCCGATGAAGCGGTGTCTTCCGAATTGCTCTCGGGTGAGGTCGATCTCGAGGCCACGGGGGAACCGGTTCCAGTAATGGACTTCGTCCTCCTCGTTGCCGCCGCTGACGTCTGCAATGAGGAGATCACCGCCAAGCAGGTCTTGAACGATGAGAGCTGTGGGTCCGCACTGACCGTGTGCCGCATTGTCGGGGTGCCACCTCGCGAGGCTCTTGGCGTTGAGACAGGTCGTATCTGCGCTCCAAGACAGACGGAATGCTCGCTCGAGCTCAAGCAACGTGTGAGTCATGGCGACAGCGTACCAAGGGACTACCGAACTGTGAGGGATCGGCTAACGAGCTGACGGGGGTGACATTTGCCGCTGCGAGAACGCCGCCATTTATCGCTGCGATTCACGGTCCCGCGACATCCTACTGGTGGATGTTCACGTTCTGCGTATTTTTTTCTCCCATTGCTACGGCGTTCGTGCCGCCGTTTATGTATGTGTTGTAGATATTGGTCACGGCGTCTCTGACCCCCTCATCCTGCACGGTTGGCCCCCCTGGCTCTCCCGCTTCGGGAAATGCCTGCTGCAGCTCCAAGGCCATCATCAGTGCCCGGTTGCGAATGGCGCCTATAACACCCTTGACTTGCGCGGAAGTCAGCAGCTGCCAAACCGAATAGATTTGGCAGCCATCGACTATGGGCACTTTGCGCTCTTCTGCAAGGCCGCGGAGATGCTGAACGACGGGCAGGGGCCAGTATTTCTGGAGGCCGTCAACAGATGCTTCCAACTCGTCTATGGGCTCCGAGTAGGAGTGGGTAAACATGCCCCGCAGTGCTTCAGGAACCAATTTCCTGTCGAGCGGGTGGTCATAGATGCTACCGCCGTAACCTGTCCAGCGAACGATAACGGGCGTGGCTAAACGTCGTCTGTAGGGCGGGTAGTCATCATAAAGGTCCTCCGCATACCCAGTCAGTTCCTTTTTGCACCATTCGATGATGGGCAGGGACTCCATCCTGGTTCCAACGACAAGGAGTTTCCTGAGCGCGGAGCTGGTGTCATCCGAGTTCCCAGCCAGCACGTTGACGGCATCATCGAGAATGGTCATGCATCTTTATACCAGCGCACATCAACAAACGATGACTCGGGCGGGCAGCAGAGGAACCAAATCGGGGGCCTAGTCCGTGACCCATGAAAGGCACCGGGACCAGGACAGCGACTAGGGGATAGGGACTCCTGTGAAGCCCGTGATCGCCATTTTCACGGCCGCGATGGCTGGTGGTGTCGCCACGGCACCGGCTATCTTGATGGCGCCGGCACCCAGCTTGGCCAAAAAGTCCTTAACAGCGTTGCCCGGCTTGTTGCCGTCTTCCTCCAGCGCTTGGCCAAGAGTGGTCCTATCTTCAACACCCAGTCCCAGCTTTTCCAGGGCAAGCATGAGCGCGTCAGAGTCACCTTGTGTGATGTTTACATGTTGGGTGACGTTCTCGCCCATCCCTACGGTGTTCGTGCCACCGTGGATGTTCGTCTCAAAGTGGTAATTCACGGTTCGCTCAACTTCCTTGTCTTGCACTGTCGGCCCGTTGACTTCACCGGCGCCTGGGATATCTGCTTGAAGTTCCAGAGCAAGCATCAATGCTTTGTTCCGCACTGAGTCAATCACACCCCGAAGCTGGGCCGTCGTTACGATCCTCTCCACAGAGTGGACCTGGTGCATCTCCACTGAAATGGTTCGGCCTGCTGCAGACCAGCGGTTGAATTGGGCAACGGCGGAAAACCGCCAAGGCTTGCTGAGAGTCCCCTCTGCCAGTGCCAGCTGCTCTAACTCGGCAAGAGACTCATCGAACCAGCAGTTGAACCAGACGTGCCGGAAGTTACTTTCATCCGGGACGTCATCCTCCGAGATCAGGTGCTTTTGCCAAGCTCCGAAGGGACCTGTGAACAGTGCCTGCACTGGAACCTGGAGTGGACCTCTGTAGATCGGGTAGTTATCCAAGTCGACGCCGCTCAAGCCGTTCAATTCGCCGTTCACCCAGTCAACGATGGCTTCCGACTTCAACCGCTTGCCCACCACCAGAAACTTGCGAAGTGCGTTCGACGTGGTCAGCGTGTCATCGCTGAGTCCGTCTATGAGGGCGTCCAGAGTAGTCATTCAAGCTTTATATCAGCAAGAGTGACAGCACTGCGCATGCGGGTCTACCGACTGTGGCCGGGGCCGCGGTCCCGGCGCGGGCAGGGCCGTCGGTGCGGCGGGTGTCGGCCCGGCGTGCGTACGACAAGTACGGTTACCCGGGCAGCTACCCTGCCCGCTAAGGGTCGCTTTCCTATGGGCTGCCCATTCGTCACCACTTAGCGTCCCTTGGCTTCGGAGTATGAGTTTTCACCCGGTCAGGGTTACCCAAACGGGACTACAGAACCGCCAACATAAGCTGCGTTCTCGGTCTGGACGCCATTCCGGTCCAACAGACGCAAAGGAGATTGGCGGACTTAATTCGGCGGCATTGAAGACGCCGAGCGCCCCGTCGTAGCCAACGGTTCTCCCTGAACCCGCAGGAAATCAAGGTTTTCAGAACACCGAACGACGGAGTGTGCTGACGCCTTCGGATATCTGTGCACTCGCCTTCGGAAAATGACAAAAGCTATGGCCCACACGGTTGCTCGTCAGGGCATGCTGTGGAACCAGAGGTTTGGGTCGTTCAGAGCCCGTCGATGATGAGGGCGGCGGCCTGCATGTAGGCTTCCTTGGTCTTAGAGTTGAGGGCCTCGTAAGAGATTTCCTCGCCCTCGTCCAGGGCGGGGTCGAAGGGTATGACCACACAGGCCCGGACGTGGGCTCGCATGCCGTCGATGATTCGCTGAAGCCGGTCCGGACTGGCGTTCGATGGCTGATTGATCACGGCGATGCCGTTAGCGAGTTTGTCCGCGTGCCCCTTGGTGATCAGGTCGTCTATGGTAGCGAAAGCCTTCCGTGCACCATCTTCCTTGTTAGTGGTGACCATCACCATCAGGTCAGCTGCCTCGGCCGTTGCTTGCCACGTCGAGGCGTTGGTCGCGTTGCCGGTGTCAATCACGGTCAGGTGGTAGAACTCGCGCAGTGCGGCGTGCGCCTGGCTGAAGGTCTCCCTGTTGATGCGCACCTGGTTGCTTGCTCTGTTCGCGCTGGAGAGCACATGGAACTTGTCCTCTCCCTGCGGGCGGACGTAGTTGACCAGTTTTTCGGCACCGCCGGGTGCTCGGACTTCGTCGATGTTATCGAGCAGGTCAATAACGGTGTGGTCATGGTTGGCAGAGCGGGATCGTTCATCCAGGTTGCCCTGGTTTTCGTTGTTGTCCCACGCCACGACGTTTCCGCCGCGGATCCGTCCGATGGTTGCGGCAAGCATGAAAGCGAATGTCGTCTTGCCGACACCGCCCTTGAGGTTCATCCCGCAGATGGTCTTGTGACCGTTGAGGCCGCGCTGGATCGCGTTCCGCCAGGCGCGAAGTTGCTTCTCGTGCCCGCCGGGACCGAGCATGGTGTAGAACGTGCGGTTCATCGCGCCGCGCCAACCGATGAGGGCCGGTCCTGTCGGTGCCGGCCGCTTGGCCCGGCTGAACCGGATCGCGGCTGACTCATCGGGCCCAGCCGGCGCATCCGCCCTCGACATGGACGCGGATTCGGGCTGCAATTGACTGACCGAATCGGCCCGCGGTGTTTTCATCGCCGCTTCGGTGGCCCTGGTGCAGTTGGGGTGGATTAGCACGGCCGCGTCGTCGTGGTTGCTGTCCTTGATGTCCTCAAAATGCACGCTTACGGGGAGGCTGCTGTCATTGGCGAGATTCTGGGCGTCGGCCAGAGCATAATCGAGGCCTGCAGTCAGGTATGGGCTTTGCCCCGGCACGTCGACGGTCCACGAGTGGTAGGCCACAGTCCACTCGGCGTGTTGGACGTCCACAGGGTCGCTCTCGATGTGGCCGTCGGCATGGATCCGCAAGGTGTGTGTGGTTCGGGGGAAAGTCTCGTTGTAGCCCTGCTGGCCGACGAGGATGGAACGGCCCTGGAGACGGGCTGTCTGAACCAAGACCTTGCGGACGTCAGCCGCTGTTTGGGCCGGCACGGAAGTGCCGAGGCCATCGATGATGTTTGCTTGCGGGCGGACTCGCATCTGCAGCGGTTCCAAAGTGCTATCGCTCATTGTGCTTCCCTTCCTTGAGCGTCGTGTTCATCGCCAAGTTCAGTGGTGTGGGGAGAAGGCGTGTGTCAGTTCCTGGACACAGAACGGGCCCAGCATCTCGTGCTGGACCCGTTCTGTGTCCTAGGTGGTTTGCCTAGGACACGGATAGTCCTTCGACTACGGCGCCCGAGGTTTGCGAGGCTTTGTGGTGTTCGATGCTGGCTTTGATGAGTTCGGGCTGGAACCCGGTCCACGTCGCCGTCGCGGTTTCTACGACGGGCAGTTGCCGGTGGCCATCGGCTCTCAGACGGGCCTGAACGGCATCGTTGTTATCGATCATGACCGATTCGTAGGCGACGCCGTCACGGTCGTACAGGCGCTTGGTCATGGCGCATTGGGGGCAACTCCTGCTTGAGTATATTTTGATGCTCACGCGCTTCTCCTTCTCGGGCATGATTGCCGGACCTAGAACGGATTTTCGGTCTTGCCGGGGGACTCGGCGTCGTCAACTGCAGTGCTGACTAGTTCTTCGACGTCCGCCGTATCCACGTCGTTGTTGTCGATCCACCAGCCGGCACGCGTGATCTGCCGGGCAGGGGAAAGTATGCGTTCCTCGAATGCCTGGTAGGAGAGCGGTTCATCCGCTTCAACAGTCAGGACTTCCAGTGCGCTGGAGAGCAGTTCATAGCGGGCCCGCGTGGCCCATGGAACCTGTTTCTCGGATCCCTCCACGGGCGGTAGGTGGTGGTCGTTCTCGAACGACTCGGCATCCGCTAACGACTGTGTGGTCCGCTCGGCCTGCCACGCCTTGAGTCCGGTCGCGTTCTCTTTCGAAAAGCAGCGAACGCAGATCCGGTTTCTACCGAGGCCGTAGGCATGGGCCTTTCGGCGCCCGGCCGGGACTTTGGACAGGTCAGTGGCCTGCGTGTGGCCGCACTTGTATTTGATGCTTGCTGTCGTAGCGATAGCCATCGGATCCTCCTGAGGGGTTGGATGACCCTCAATTCGGATTCCGCGGCACCGGCCACGTGTCGTCGTAGCTATCCGGCTTTTTGCAATTGTTTCAATTCGAAGACATTGACCGGAAGTTCGATGCCGTTCACGGCCTCTTGTAGGTGTAGAGATGGGACCAAGGTGTAACCCATGGTCGTGTTGATATTTCGATGCCCGAGAAGCTGCTGGACAGCGAGGATGTCTAAGGTCGTGGCAAATGCGGAGGTTGCAAAAAGGTGCCGGAGCGTGTGTCCGGACCAGCCTGGACCGAGGAGGTCGCCAAGTCGTTGGCCGATGGAACCTGGGAGCATGTGGCCGGTCGGGTTTTTCTCGGAAGGAAATAGAAACCCGTCGTCAATTCCGGCGAGTACCTCTTGAAGCACTGGATGAAGTGGCACCATACGCTCATGGCCGCCTTTACCTTCTACACGAATCACACCATTACGTATATCCCTGGAGTGAAGTTGCGCTAGTTCCGACCGGCGCAGGCCAGACAAAGTTGCCACCAGAATCAGAACGACATCTACAGAACGCGGTGCCTCGGTGAGGGCTCGCCGCAAAGCGCCGGCAGGCGTCGGATTGGGTACCGCGCGGGGTACAGCTATACGAGGTAGGCTATCGGCCGGGTTCGTCTCGACTTTTCCAATCATGGCGCCCCACCGGTACATCGCACGAAGTGCGTCCGCCACGTTCTTTCGCGTCGATGGAGACTTGCCGCAACTCAGAACAAAATAACCTAGCTGCTGTGTTGAGAGTTCCCACGGGCTCGATTCTGGGCTCCACTTACTGAGGCGCCGCGCGTAGTAGAGGCGCAGTTTCACAGACCCGGGCCGCTGGTAGATACCCAGCCACTTTTCATAGCTCGCCAGGTCGGTTTCAAAGGTTCCAGGCATATTCCCCCACCAATCGACAACTAATTAGGCCAGCGTGCCAATTCATGAAGTCGATGGGAAATCATGTGAGGCAGGTCTGTGGATAACCACACACTAGCGTCACGTTTTATTTGTGTCGAGGTTATTTTATTGTCTGAACGAATATTTCACAATTCTGAATTAAGTCAATCGATTGTAGATTCATAACGTGGATCCACCGCCCCGGGCCGAGCGATGGGACACGGCGCACGGTGCAGTACCCGGACGATGTGCGAAGTCGCGAACTCTCAGGGTCTACGGGCCTGCAGGTAGCTGATTAGTGACGTTGCGCCGAGAAGAAAGACGCCAATAGCACCATTCCCGAAATTGCCAGCTATGACACCGGCGGCCAGGTAGGCGATGCCGGCGATGCCGAGCCCGGCTTTGAGTAATGCAGCCGCGGACTGTATGGGGTGTACAAAGATGTTCCATGCGATCGCGAAAAGGAATGCCGCGACCGCGAATGCGCCGCCGATTGCCCAGACCATGATGCCCTTCCCCATAGTGCAGTTGACCTTGGTATCAGGAACTGTAACGGCGGCCGCCGACACTCACGCGTCAATCAGTCTCCGGGTGGTGCAGTTCTTTGTCGGCGTAGCGCAGGGCGTCCTCCAAATGCACGACCGGAGCCCAGGATTGAACCTCGTAGTCCGAGTGTGATTTTTGCCACTCCAAGACCGCTGATAGCCCTTGAAATTCGACTGCCCAGCACTTGTACGACCCCTTTGCGCCGATCATCGCAACGTAGTTCATGCTGCGTCCTCATCCAACGAGGAGCCCATTTCGCCGGCCCAAGCGGTGACCAGTAGGGCATATGCCAGCCCGTAAGACCGCACCATTCCGGACCAACAATCGAAGGGTTGCTGGTTCAAGTCCAGCAGGAGGAGCAAACAAACAAAAGATCCCCGTCCTCTCTGTGAGGGCGGGGATCTTTTGCATTCACACAAAGTCCATTTCCACCTGCAGGAACCGCTCAGCCTCGGCTATGGCCGCGCGGAAGGCGTCCTGCTCGGTGGGGTACTTGCGGGGCTCGCGCGGATGCCATTCATGGGGTGCTGAGTACACGCGGACGAAGCCGGAGGCCGGTGGTGCGTAGAAGATCCCGAAGCGCTGCACGGGCCACTCAGGCGAGGTCTCCGGGGCCACCAGGAGGGCGGCGTTGAAGGCGGCGTTGAACCACTGCGCGATGGGCCGCCGCCGGTCGTCCGTGAAGAGTCCGGCGGCATAGAGGGCTGCGGACTGCTGGCCGGTTTGGGCGCACAGCCGGTCCCACCACATGGGCAAAATGCCTGAGTCGCAACGTTGCCATGTGGCCGGAGGCGGCGAGGAGAACTGCCAGCTGGGCACGGATTTATTTTATCGTGGGAAAGCTCCCGGGCGGCAGGGGTGGGCCCCTCCTCGGTGGACCGGGATTTGGCGCCAGGCCCCAACAGCTAGGGACGGTTCCAGGGGCCTGGGTTGACCCGGTACAGCAGGGCAGCACCTGCCAGCGCGCCGAGGATGATGCCGATGGCGCCACTGCCGAACACGCGCCCAAGGAAGTAACCGGCGACGGCGCCCAGCACCGCCCCGAGGAACAGTCCCCGGGGGTTGCGGTGCGGTTTGCGTTTTATGGGTTTCATCATTGGGTCGACGGGGTTCAGTGGATCGACGGCACGGTGCGGGGCCTGACGACCAGCCAGAGGCCCGCTATCGCCACCAGTATGCACGCGGCCTGCACGGCGCCCATGGGCGTGGAGCTGGTGATGCCCAGCCACCCCGCCACCGGTGAAACCAGGCCGGCCATCAGGAAGGTCGCGGCACCCAGGAGGGACGCGGCCGTCCCGGCCTGTGCGCCGTGGCTGCTCAGGGCCAACACCTGCACGCAGGGGAACGTAAAGCCTGCGCCCATGATGTAGAACCAGAGCGGAACCATCACGCCCCAGAGCCCCAGGCCGGCCTGGTCAAAGACCACGATCAGCAGGGCCATAAGGAACATCCAGGCCGTGGAACAAGCAAGGATCCATTGCGGCGGGACAGTACGGATAAGCCTGGAGCTGGTCTGGACGCCGGCCACAATGCCCAGGGAATTGATGCCGAACAGCAGGCCGTATTCCTGCGGCGAGAACCCGAAAATGTCCTGGAACAGGAACGGCGACGCGGACAGGTAGGTGAAGAGGCCGGCGAAGTTCATGCCGCCCACCACCAGCAGGCCCACGAAGATCCGGTCCGAGAAAAGAACCTTGTAGCGCTGGCCGGCGGTCATGCCGGTCAGTCCGCGCTTCTCCGGTGGCAATGTTTCGCGGACCAGGACGAGCGCGGCGATGATCACCAGGGTGCCGTAGCCGGCCAGGAACACGAAGATTCCCGGCCAGGGCATCACCAGGAGCAGCTGTGATCCGATCACCGGGGCCAGGATGGGTGCCAGCCCGTTCACCAGGGCCATGCGCGAGAACATCCGGACCATGGCATAGCCGGAGAACAGGTCCCGCACCATTGCCATCGCCACCACGCCGCCGCCCGCAGCACCCACGCCCATGAGGACGCGGAAGAGGCCCAGCGTGGAGATATCGGTGGACAGGGCTGCTCCCACGGAGGAGGCGATGTGCAGGGCGGTGGCCAGGATCAGCGGGAGCCGCCGGCCGAACTTGTCGCTGAAGGGGCCCACCACCAGCTGTCCGAGGGCAAAGCCCACGGTGGTGCCGGCCAGGGTCAGCTGGACCTGGGCCTCGGTGACCCCCAGGCTCGCTTCCAGTGCCGGGAACGCAGGCAGGTACAGATCGATCGTGAAGGGACCCAACGCGGTGAGGGCACCGAGGAGGAGGATGTACAACAGTTTCCGGCGGCGGGTCAGCGAATCGCCCGGATTCGAGTGAGTGGTCACGGAGACCAATCCTAGGCCCGGAGGTTCCAACTTTCCGGGGTTGCAGGCGCGCCGTGCGGCCAACCCGGAAGCTTGCCCTGAACCTGAATGATAGTTTTGGGGGCGGGACCGTGCTGCCGCGGGCTCCCGCAGGACACGGAAGCCGAATCGACCAGGCAGCAGACTATGCAACAAGTTAGGCGGGAACCGATGAGCGGACGTCACACCGGGCGCACCAGCCAGGGACTGCGGATCACCGCGCTGCCCAGGACGCTGAAACTACTTTTCCGTCTGGCCCCTCGCCAACTTAACGACGAAATCGCCTTCGCCAAGATCGAGCTCAAGCGCAAGGGCATCCAGGTAGGCGTCGCCGCCGCCTTCTTCGCCGTCGCGCTTGTTTTTGTGGCGTTCCTGGTGGTTGGCCTGATTGTGGCCGCCATTATGGGCTTGGCCACTATCATGCCGGCGTGGCTCGCCGCGCTGCTCGTTTGCGCCGTGTTCCTGGTCATTGCCCTCATCGGTGCCCTGATCGGCCTCCGCAAGTTCAAGAAGGCCATGCCCCTCCTGCCTGCAGAGACCATCCGCGGGATCAAACACGATCTCGGCATCGTCAAGGAAGGCTCGGACTTCAACGCCGCGCTGCTCGATCCGGCCAGCCCGGAGGCCAAGGCCGCCAAGGCTGCCAAGGACGAAGCTGCCGCGAAGGCCAAGGCCGAGAAGGAAGCCAAGGCCGAGGCGCACAAAAAAGAGTTCCCGCAGGCGTCGGAGCCCGAGCTGCACCGCCGCCTCGAACAGCGCCGGCGCCACCTGGCCCAGGTCCGCGACGAACTGGATACCGAGCTCGACATCAAGCCGCAGGCCATGTTCCTGCTGGGCGCTGCCAAGGAAAAACTAGGGGAGGGCAATGCCGCCGTTGAACATGGCGCTGCCAAGGCCAGTCAAAAGTTCGCTGCCTTCTCCGGATCCCCGGACGGCGCCGGACTCCGCTGGAAGCCACTTGCCGCACTTGCAGCCTCCGCAACGATCTTTGTGGTGCTCCTGCGCAGGCTGCTGCGGAACCCCTAACAACACAACACGTCACACTGGGCTCTGAAGTCACACTGGGCTCTAAGGAAGGGGGGCGGATTGAGGTTCATCGGCGCTGGTGCGCGGCCCGGCCGCCCCCAGATTGACCACGACCGCGTCTTCACCATCCCCAACGCCCTGACAGTGCTGCGCTTTATGGGCGTACCACTTTTTGTCTGGCTGGTCCTGGCCCAGAAGGAATATGGGACCGCCGTTGTGGTCCTGGTGGTCATGGCGGGAACCGACTGGATTGATGGCTACGTGGCCCGCCGTTTCGACCAGGCGTCCAAGCTCGGCCGCGTCATGGATCCGCTGGCTGACCGGCTTGCCCTGATTGCGGTGGCGGTCACCCTGGTGATTGCCGGCGTCGTCCATTGGCTGTACCTGGCCGCACTCCTGGTGCCTGACGCCGTGCTCCTGGTGCTGACGCTCTCCTACTTCCGGGGCCATCCGGACCTGCCAGTGAGCCGTGTGGGCAAAGTCCGCACCGGACTCCTGCTCCTGGGCACACCCCTGCTGGTCCTGTCGCGATTGGACACCCCGTTTGCCGGGCCGCTGTACATTGCAGCCTGGATCGTGCTGGGACTTGGGCTCACCGGCCACTGGATTGCCGCGTACAACTATTTCTGGGCCATTCTGCGGAAGGGCCGTCAGCAGTCCCATCACGACGGCGGCACCGCCTGATGGTGTGGGTGGCGGTCCTGCTGGCGGTGCTTGGGGCATTCTGCCTTGCCCTGGGTGCGCAGAAGCAGGGGAGCGCCGTCAAAGCCGACACCGGCGGGCTGGCGCTGAGTTCAAACGGCTTCCTCCGCCTACTCCGCAATCCGCGGTGGGTGCTGGGACTTCTCCTGCTGTGCGTCGGGATGGGAATGAACGCGGTGGCCCTGGTCTCCGCGCCGCTGACGGTGGTGCAGCCGATCGGCGCCATTGCGCTGGTCATTACCACCGTGGTGAACGCCCGCGACCAGGACATCACCATCAACCGGGCCACCATGGTGTCCATCGCGGCCTGCGTGACCGGCTCCGCACTCTTTGTCCTGCTCGCCGTCAACGTGACGCAGGAGAACCACCATGTGAGCCCGGAGGACGAGCTCACCATTGTGCTGCTGCTGGCACTGGCGGTCGGCGTGTTCGGCACCCTGGCGGTCATGTTCCGGCACCGGATGAGCGCGTTTGTCTACATCCTCGGCGCCGGCGTTCTGTTCGGCTTTGTCGCGGTACTGACGCGCATCATCGGCAAGCACCTGCTGGACCCCAACGGGCTGGCGCTGCTCAATGTCCAGTGGTATTCGGTGGTGGCCATCGCGGCGGCCGGCGGCCTGGGTTCCTGGTTTGTGCAGAGCGCCTACTCGGGCGGTCCGCCGGACCTTGTCATCGCCGGGCTGACAGTCATCGACCCGATCGTGGGCATCGCCATCGGCATCGTGATCCTGGGCGAGCTGCGCCCGGACGTCCACGCCGTGATGGCGATTGCCATGGCTACGGCTGCTTCGCTTGCTATCGTGGGGGTGATCGCCCTTTCCAGGCACCATCCCGAGGTCACCAAGCGCAGGAAAGATGCGCGGAAGGCGGCGGGCAGGGCGTCCCACTAGCTTGTTCACCCAACTCGTGCACTTTCATTACCAGCCGATTCCAAAAGGCCCCGTGCTACCGTGCCGGCGGCCAACCGGTGCGGCCAGCGACAGCTGCCCGTGCCGTGACCTTCAGGAGCTCTTCACGTGACAACGCCCTCTGACCAGCCTCCCCTGACCATCCTGATTGCCGCGGATACGTACCCGCCCCACATCAACGGGGCCGCGCAGTTCAGCTACCGTCTGGCCAACGGTATGAGCGGACGCGGCCACAACGTGCATGTGCTGGCTTGCCGTGCGGACGACGGCGCGAGCTTCACCGAGTTCCGCTCCGAGGCCACCGTGCATCGGCTCCGCTCCCACGGGGTCTTCACGCACGAGTACTTCCGCATCTGCTTCCCCTGGGAAATCAAGAAGGAGATCGGCCTCCTTTTCGATCGGATCAAGCCCGATGTGGTGCACATCCAGAGCCACTACATGATCGGCGAGCACGTCCTCTACGAAGCGGCGAAGCGGGGCATCAGGATCGTGGCGACCAACCACTTCATGCCGGAGAACCTGAACCCGTTCCTGCCGTTCCCGCAGTGGTTCAAGGACATCATCGGCAAGATCTCCTGGAAGGACATGGGCAAGGTCATGGGGCAGGCTGACGTCGTCACCACGCCCACACCATTGGCGGCCAAGGCCATGCACCAGCACGCTTTCCTGCGCAAGGTGCTCCCACTCTCCAACGGCATTGACTCCGCAGCCTATGAGCTGCAGCCCGGCGAAGTGATCGAACCGCACGCCCATCCAACAGTGGTGTTTGTGGGGCGCCTGGCCGAGGAAAAGCACGTGGACGTGCTCATCAATGCCGTGTCCAAGACCCCCGCGGAGCTCAACGTCCACCTGGAAATTGTGGGCGGCGGCGAAGTCCACGCCGCTCTTGAAGCGCAGGCGGAACGGCTCGGACTGGGGGAGCGGGTGAAATTCCTGGGACTGGCCAGCGATGAGGACCTCCGGGAGGCCTACATCAAGGCGGACCTGTTCTGCATGCCGGGGACCGCGGAGCTTCAGTCACTGGTGACCCTTGAGGCCATGTCTGCCTCCACGCCCGTCCTGTTGGCGGATGCCATGGCACTGCCGCACCTGGTGCGCGACGGCGAGAACGGCTACCTGTTCACACCCAACGACAGCGACGACCTCGCAGCCAAGATCACGCGGATCCTCCAGCTGCCGGCCGAGGAACGGGCGGCAATGGGTCAGGCCAGCCGGCGGATGGTGGAGCCGCACAGCATCGAGGGGACGCTGCAGACCTTCGAGGACCTCTACCGCGGTGCGAGCTACGACGACAAGGCGGTCTGACAGCGGTCTTGCAGTGGCCCGCCCCAGCCTGGGCGGGCCTTGGCATCCTGACTGCGTGGTCTTGAGGCCCGCCACTGTTTGCTAGAGTGTTTTTGCCCTGCTGAAGCCGAAGTCCTCCGCGGACCACGCCAGCAAGGGCAGGGGGCTATAGCTCAGCTGGTTAGAGCGCGGGACTCATAATCCTAAGGTCCTCGGTTCAAGTCCGAGTAGCCCTACCCAAGCACGACACCGCAGGAATCAAACCACCGTGGAACCGCGGCTGACGAAAGATCGTCGGCCGCGGTTTCTTTTGTTTTCCAGCAATCTGCGGTATGTTACTGACCAGTAACTTACCGCTGCCGCTGAGTCCCGGCCTGTCCTGCCATGGCTGGCCTGTCCGCGCTGCTGATCTTTGCGAGGGAACCAATGTCCAAAGCCCCTGTTGACATCAACAACCTTCCGTACGCTGATGGCGACTTCTTCGCCTTCGAGCAGCTTCTCACCGGCAAGGAGCAGGACCGGCTCGCCGAGATCCGGGGCTTCCTGGCCCGCGAAGTCCGGCCCATTGCCGTGGACTGCTGGAACCGCGGCGAGTTCCCCATGGAACTCATTCCCAAGCTGGCCGAAATCGACCTGGTGAGCCCCGTGCGGCGTCAGGGCTACTCCAACCTGTTCGCCGGCCTGGTCCACGCCGAGGCAACGCGCGCCGATACCTCCATCGCTACCTTCATGGGCGTGCACGACGGACTGTTTACCGGCTCCATCGAAGCCCTGGCCTCCCAGGAACAGCAGGACGCCTGGCTCCCGGATATCTATTCGCTGAAGAAGATCGGCGCGTTCGGTCTTACGGAGCCCCTGGGAGGTTCCGACGTAGCCGGCGGCACGCGCACCACGGCACAGCGCGACGGCGACACCTGGATCCTCAATGGCGCCAAGCGCTGGATCGGCAACGCTACATTCTCGGATTGGGTGGTCATCTACGCCCGCGACCTCGCCGACAACCAGGTCAAGGGTTTCCTCGTGGATACGGCGCTGCCCGGCTTCAGCGCCACCAAGATTGAAAACAAGATCTCCCTCCGGACCGTCCAGAACGCAGACATCGTCCTGGAGAACGTGGTGGTTCCGGACTTCTTCAAGCTGGCGGGCGCCAACAGCTTCCGCGACACCAACAAGGTCCTGAAAGTCACGCGGCTGTCCGTCGGCTGGCAGGCAGTCGGCCAGCAGCTGGCCGCCTTCGACGTGGCCCGCCGCTACGCTGTGGAACGCCACCAGTTCGGCCGCCCGCTGGCATCATTCCAGCTCGTCCAAAGCCAGCTGGTGCAGATCCTCGGGAACGCCGTCAGCTCCATGGGCATGATGGTCCGGCTTTCCCAGCTGGAGGATGCCGGCCAGGCCAAGGATGAACAGTCCGCCCTCGCCAAGGCATTTACCACCGCCCGGATGCGCGAGAGCGTGGCGATCGGCCGTAGCCTCCTGGGCGGCAACGGCATCGTGACCGACTTCGAGATGGCCAAGATCTTTGCCGACGCTGAAGCCATCTACTCGTATGAGGGAACCCACGAGATCAACACCCTCGTGACCGGCCGCGCCATCACCGGGATCTCGGCGATCGTCTAGAGCCGTCAGCCGTCAGCCGTCAGCCGTCAGCCGTCAGCCGTCAGCCGTCAGCGCTCGGCGGTCAGCCAGTGTCCAGCCCCAGGGGCAGCAGGATGGACGGGCGGAGGTCGGTTACGAATTCCAGCGGATTGACGTAGGCGTCCCCCTGCCTCACGCCCCAATGGACGCAGGCAAGAGCGCCGCAGTGCCCGGGTTGCAGCGTTCCGATGATCTCGCCCTTCGCCACCGCGGCCCCGGCCGTGAGCGGGCTTTCGACTGGCTCAAAACTGCTGCGGAGACCGCCCCCGTGATCGATGGTAATCACGGGGCGGTCCACCACTACTCCCACGAAACTGACGGTGCCGGACTCCGGCGAGGTGACCGGGACGCCGTCGTGCGTTGCCTCAAGGTCCACGCCGCGGTGCCCGCTCATCCACGGCTTGTCCGGCGGGTCAAAGGCGCGTAGCACCGCGGGCCTGGGGGAGAGCGGCCACTCCCAGGAAGCGCGCGCCGCTGTATCCGCTGGAGCCGCCGCGGCCGGCAGTAAGAGCACTGCCGCGAGGGCAACTATTGCTTTCATAAACCCAGCTTTGCGTGCCGGATCCCTCAGCGGGAGTGCGCACTTTGGCCATGTGGAAAACGCCCGTCGAAGGCCCTCGGGTTGTCCTTCGGCTATTGGCTCCTGTTGTACACTTGATGGAGCAGTTTGCTGTGCCCTCAACGCTTGCGTCGGCACGCCTCATTCAGGAATGCGGGGGAGCAGCAACTGACTACGCGTATCCAGCCCTCCAAATCTGAAGCCCCGGCTTTGTATGAGGAGGATTGTGTCTCTTGCGGTCAGGGCCTCGCGGTCCTGATGAGAGTCGCAATGGATGCCAGGAGCACGGCCCGCCTTGGGCCACGCTAAATAACCGTCAACTATTGGCAGGGTAAGAGAGCCTGAAAAGGCTCTCTCATGAATGACCTGCCGGAAGGAGCGCCGGCATGCCCGTCGTAACTATGCGCCAGCTGCTTGACAGCGGCGTCCACTTTGGACACCAGACCCGCCGTTGGAACCCGAAGATGAAGCGATTCATCTTCACGGAGCGCAACGGCATCTACATCATTGACCTTCAGCAGTCGCTGTCCTACATCGACCGTGCTTACGAGTTCGTAAAGGCCACCGTTGCACACGGCGGCACCGTACTCTTCGTCGGCACCAAGAAGCAGGCCCAGGAATCCATCGCTGAGCAGGCTACCCGTGTTGGACAGCCTTACGTGAACCAGCGCTGGCTCGGCGGTATGCTGACCAACTTCCAGACCGTTTCCAAGCGCATCCAGCGCATGAAGGAACTGGAAGAGATCGACTTCGACGACGTCGCCGGTTCCGCGTACACCAAGAAGGAACTGCTGCTCCTTCGCCGTGAACTCACCAAGCTGGAAACCAACCTCGGCGGTATCCGCAACCTGACCAAGGCACCTTCCGTGCTCTGGATCGTGGACACCAAGAAGGAACACCTGGCCGTTGACGAAGCCAAGAAGCTGAACATCCCGGTTGTGGCCATCTTGGACACCAACTGCGATCCTGACGAAGTCGACTTCCCGATCCCGGGCAACGACGACGCCATCCGCTCCGTGAACCTGCTGACCCGCGTTGTCGCCGACGCCGTTGCTGAGGGCCTCATCGCCCGCCACAACCGCGCCACGGGCACCACGGAAGCTCCGGAAGAGCCGCTGGCTGAGTGGGAGCGCGAACTCCTCGAAGGCAGCAAGACTGAAGAAGTTCCCGCCGCTGAGGCTGCTCCGGCTGCTGAAGAAGCTGCCGCTCCGGCAGCCGAAGAAGCTGCTCCGGTTGCCGAGGAAGCTCCGGCTGCTGCCGAGGCTCCCGCCGCCGACGCTGACAAGTAACACTAGTAAATCCGGATTCTCCGGCGCTGCCTTCAGCGCCGGAGCACCTGACAGGATGGCGGCTCACCCGGTGAGCCGCTGTCCTGTCGGTCCGTACACCACATACATTTTCTAGACAGAGGGGTTCACATGGCGAACTACACTGCCGCTGATATCAAGGCTCTGCGCGAGCGCACCGGCGCCGGCATGATGGATGTCAAGAAGGCTCTTGACGAAGCCAACGGTGACGCCGAAAAGGCCATCGAGATCATCCGCATCAAGGGCCTCAAGGGCGCTACCAAGCGCGAAGGCCGCTCCACCGCTGAAGGCCTGGTGGCCGCAAAGGTCAGCAACGGCGTCGGCGTGATGATCGAGGTCAACTGCGAGACCGACTTCGTCGCCAAGGCTGACAAGTTCATCCAGCTGGCCGACAAGGTCCTGGCCGTGGCTGTGGAGTCCGGCGCTGCCGACCTCGACACCCTCCTGGCCATCGAAGTTGACGGCAAGCCGCTGTCCGAGGTTGTCGTCGAAGAGGGCGCAATCCTTGGCGAAAAGGTAGTTGTCCGCAAGCTGTCCCGCATTGAGGGCGGCACTGTTGACGCTTACCTGCACAAGACGTCCAAGGATCTCCCGGCCCAGGTCGGCGTCCTGTTCGCTGTTGACGGTGAAGGCGACGCCGCTGCCACCGCCGCACACGACGTTGCAGTGCACATCGCAGCGATGTCCCCGAACTACCTGACCCGCGAAGACGTTCCGTCCGACCTGGTCGAGTCCGAGCGTCGCATTGCCGAAGAGACCGCCAAGGCTGAAGGCAAGCCCGAGGCTGCAATGTCCAAGATTGTGGAAGGCCGCGTTACGGGCTTCTACAAGGGCGAGGTCCTGGTTGACCAGGCTTTCGCCAAGGACGCCAAGAAGTCTGTGGCGCAGGTCCTCGAAGAGGCCGGCGTCAAGGGCACGTCCTTCGCACGTTTCCGCGTCGGCTCCTAGTCGAATCCGCAAAGGGGTGGCCACTTCGGTGGCCGCCCCTTTTGCATGCAACGGCTAAACGTCAGATGAGACCTTTGGCCACCCGGCACGATAACCTTTTTCAGAGTTCACCAACGGGAAGGCACCCATGGAAGCCGTCAATTCTTCAAACCAGCCAGAGAAAAGCAGGCGCCGCGTCCTCCTGAAGTTGTCGGGCGAGGTCTTCGGCGGCGGCAAGCTGGGCGTTGATCCCGACACCGTGCGCGGCGTCGCCAAGCAGATCGCCGCAGCGGTCCCCGAAGTGGAAGTTGCCATCGTCGTCGGCGGCGGCAACTTCTTCCGCGGCGCGGAACTGTCCCAGAGCGGCATGGACCGCTCGCGCGCCGACTACATGGGCATGCTCGGCACCGTCATGAACTGCCTGGCGCTGCAGGACTTCCTGGAGCAGGCCGGCGTTGAAACCCGCGTCCAGAGCGCCATCACCATGGGGCAGGTCGCCGAGGCGTACATTCCCCGCCGGGCCATCCGCCACATGGAAAAGGGCCGCGTGGTCATTTTCGGCGCCGGAGCCGGCCTGCCGTACTTCTCCACGGACACGGTGGCAGCCCAGCGCGCCCTGGAGGTCCACGCGGACGTCGTCCTGATGGCCAAGAGCGGCGTGGACGCCGTCTACACCGCGGATCCCAAGAAGGACCCCACTGCCGAGAAGCTGGACACGCTGAGCTACGACGACGCCCTGCGCCGCGACATCAGGGTCATGGACCAAACCGCAATGACCATGTGCAAGGACAACAACCTGTCCATGGTGGTTTTCGGGATGGAAGGCGAAGGGAACGTCACCCGCGCCATCCTGGGCGAAAAGCTCGGTACCCTGGTGACCCCGTAGCTGCAGCTAGGATGATCTGAGCACGGTTCCATGCCCGCAACCGGGCAACAATGGAACCAGGAACACTGAACCAAGATTGTGCAGGGAACCGGTACCCGGACTGCACTGATTTCTGAGGAGAGACCGTGATCGAAGAAACCTTGCTCGAAGCCGAAGAGAAGATGGACAAGGCGGTAGAGGTAGCCAAGGAAGACTTCGCCTCGATCCGCACAGGACGGGCAAACCCGGGCCTTTACAACAAGGTCCTGGTGGACTACTACGGTTCGCCCACCCCGCTGCAGCAGCTTGCCTCCTTCGCCATTCCGGACGCGCGCACCATCCTCATCACGCCGTTCGATAAGACCGCACTGCGCGACATCGAGCGGGCCCTGAGTGATTCCGAGGTGGGCGCCAACCCCTCCAACGACGGCAACGTCATCAGGATCACCATCCCGGACCTGACACAGGAACGCCGCAAGGAATACGTCAAGATCGTCAAGACCAAGGGCGAGGACGCGAAGATCTCCATCCGCAACATCCGGCGAAAGGCCAAGGAAACGCTGGACAAGCTCGTCAAGGACGGCGAAGCCGGCGAGGACGAAGGCAGCCGCGCCGAAAAGGAACTGGATGGCCTGACCAAATCGCACGTGGACGGCATCGACGAGCTGCTCAAGCGCAAGGAAGCAGAGCTGCTCGAAGTCTGATGAGCCAGGCAGAGCAGGCCCCCACACAAAGGGCGCGCACCAGGGGGAAACAGTTGCGGAGCAATCCGACGCCCAAGGCCGGCCGGAATCTTCCGGCAGCCATTGTGGTGGGCCTGGCCATGCTGATCGGCGTGCTGGGCGGGCTGGTTTTCCTCCCGCTCGGATTCGTGGCCGTCACCACCGGGTTCGCGGTCTTCGGAGTCTGGGAGATCTTCCGTGCCCTGGAGGCGAACGGGACCAGGATGCCCATCGTCCCGGTCATGGTGGGTACAGTCGCCATGCCGTTCGCCGCCTATCTCGGCGGTCTTGAGAGCCTGCTTTTCGCCATGCTCCTGAGCTGCGTGGCAGTCCTCCTCTGGCGTTCAGTGGAGAGCCCCGCCGGATCAGCGAACAGCATCTTTGCCGGCGTGTTCACGCTGGGCTGGGTCCCGTTCTTCATCAGTTTCGCCACGTTGCCGCTGCACGCCGTCGGCGTCGCCACCCCGGTGGGTCTCTGGCCTGGCGGAACCGTGCCGCCCGGTGCCTGGCAGGTGGCCGTGATGCTGTTGCTGGTGGTCTCGAACGACACGTTCGGCTACCTCGTGGGCGCATCGCTGGGCAAACACCCCATGGCCCCGAAGATCAGCCCCAAGAAATCATGGGAAGGCTTCGCCGGCTCCATTGCCGGGGCCATGCTGATCGGCATCCTTGCCAGCATTTTCCTGCTGGACAAACCCTGGTGGGTGGGTGTGATCCTCGCCGTGGGCGTCGTTGCAGCATCCACCGCAGGAGACCTGGCCGAGTCGATGGTCAAGCGTGAACTCGGGATCAAGGACATGAGCAGCATCCTGCCCGGACATGGGGGCGTCATGGACCGCCTGGACTCCATCGTCTTTGCCTGTCCCGTGGCCTTTGTGCTGTTCGCACTGGTTGCGGGCGTCTGACGCGACCCTCTCGGACTATCTTCGCCGGACCGCCGGCAGCGCCAATAGACTGGTGCGTAACCTGACCCAGCTGAAGCAACAAAGGAACAACAGTGGCATTGGACTTTCAACGGAAAATCCCCGCGTCGTTTGAGCGCGTGCGGGGCAACGAATTCGGGTACAACGCCAAACAGGTGGACCAGTTCCTCCAGCGGGCCAGGGTGGCACTAGAGACGCCGAAGGCCGCCATCCACGCCGTCACGAGCGCCGATGTCCGGAGCGTGTCCTTTGACCCGGTCAAGGGAGGTTACGCTGCCGCCGTCGTCGACGCAGCGCTGGACCGGCTCGAAGACGCCTTCGCCCGCCGCGAACGGGACGAACTGATCGCCGCCAAGGGCGAGGATGCCTGGCTGCGGGAGATCGGCAGCCTCTCCGGGATCCTCCGGGGCCGCCTCCACCGGCCTGAGGGTGAGCGCTTCCGGCGCCCGTCAAAAAAGAAGGCCCGCAGTTACAACATCCTGGATGTGGACAATCTTTGCTACGACCTGATCGGCTACCTCGAAGAGGACAAGCCGCTCAGCGTGGACAATGTCCGCCGGGTGGTCTTCCGTCCCGCCGTGGGCAAGGACGGTTACGAAGAGACCCAGGTTGATGCCTTCCTGGACCGCGTGGTTGAACTCATGGCGGCCATCGACTGACTGCCCGTTAGCTGGTCACGGGACTCAGCGTTCGGTCACCAACGGCCGTTCGGGAGTGTGCAGCCGAGTCATGACGCGGCTCATGGTCCGCGGAATCCGGTGTTTTGTCCCCCGGGAGACCAACACCGTCACGGCGAAGGCGGTGGCAACCGTCCACGCCGCCGGCTGGGCCAGCCAGAAGGGCGTGCCGGCAGCGCCCAGGACCGTTCCCCACACCATGGCGCCGCCGCAGAGGACGCCGCCGGTCACCATTCCGGCAATGGCGCCGGCATCGGTGAGTCCCCGCCACCAGATGCCCAGCAGGAGCACCGGGCACACAGTGGAGGCGGTAAACGCGAACACCAGGCCCACACTGCCGGCCAGAGCCAGGGAATCAGTCATCACGGCAAATCCCAGCGGAACCACAGCGGAGACGACGGCGGCGAGCCGGAATCCCCGCACGCTGCCGCCCAGGACGTCCTGGCTGATCACGCCAGCCAGCGAGACCACCAGGCCCGAGGTGGTGGACAGGAACGCGGCGAAGGCCCCGGCCACCACCAACGCTGAGAGCAGGTCGCCCGCGGTTCCACCGATCAGCTGCCCCGGCAGCAGGAGAACCACCGCGTCCGCCTGCCCTGACCGGGCAAGTTCGGGCGCGAACATCCGCCCCACCAGCCCGTAGGCGGTGGGAAACAGGTAAAAAACGGAGAGCAGCCCGAGCACGATCAGCGTGGTCCGCCGTGCCGAGTGTCCGTCCGGATTCGTGTAGAAGCGGACCAGGACATGGGGGAGCCCCAGCGTGCCGAACAGCAGCGCCACCAGCAGCGAGATGTTCTGGTACGGCCCGGCGGGGGCCAGCCCGGTGGGATTCACGACGGCGGGGGCCACGGCGGCACTCCCGTCACCGACGAGCGTGAACACGATGAACAGGACGGGCACGGCAAGGGCGGTGAGCTTCAGCCAGAACTGGAAGGCCTGCACAAAGGTAATCGAGCGCATGCCGCCGGCCACAACGGTCAGGCACACCACAACCACCACGGCCACGGAGCCTACCCAGGCCGGCAGCCCGGTGGTGATCCGGATGGTCAAGGCCGCGCCGTGGAGCTGAGGCACAATGTACAGCCAGCCCACCACAACCACCACCACGCTGGTCACGCGGCGGACTGCGCGTGAGTCCAGCCTGGCCTCGGTGAAGTCCGGGATGGTGTAGGCGCCGGAGCGGCGCAGTGGTGCGGCCACAAACAGCAGCAGCATCAGGTAGCCGGCGGTGTAGCCCACGGGAAACCACAGCGCGTCGGTACCGGACAGCAGGATCAGCCCGGCCACGCCCAGGAAACTCGCCGCCGAGAGGTACTCCCCGCCGATGGCCGAGGCGTTCCACCATGGCTTGACGGTCCGGGAAGCCACGTAGAAATCGCCGGTGGTCCGGGAAATCCGCAGGCCGTAAAACCCGATAGCGGCCGTTGCCAGCGAAACCAACACGAGAGCGATCACACCCACTGCGGGATTCATGAGGTGGTCACTCGTCCCCGGCCAGGTCCCGGTAGCGGGCCTCGTTCCGTGCGGCGGTCCGGATATACAGCCAGGCGCTGAGGCCGATGACGGGATAAATGCCTGCACCGAGCAGGATCCAGTCGAACGGGATCCCCGCGATCCGGGTCTCGGCGAGGCCCGGGATGGCTGCCAGCAGCAACGGGAACGCGCACAGGATTAGCATAAAGCCGATGGCCACCACCAGGGCGAGTCGCAGCTGGGAACGGATCAGGGAGCGGACGAAGACCTGCCCCACCTCGGATTCCTCCGCCGCCTCGCGCGACTCCCGGGCCGGCCGGGGTGCCGAGCGCGGAGCGGTGACACGGACCCGGGTCATGCCTGCGGCCGGATGCGGGTGGCTTCCAGTTTTTCCCTGACCGTGGGAAGGTGGCGGCGGCTGATGGGCAGGCCGGCACCGGCCACCGAGACGCTGGGCTTGTCCGCCGCCAGCTTCATGGACTGCACATGCTTCAGCGCCACGAGGTAGGACCGGTGCGTCCGGATGAACCCGGCCTCGGCCCACTGCTGCTCCAGGTCTGCCAGCGGAACCCGGATGAGATAGCTGGCATCCGCGGTGTGCAGCCGGGCGTAGTCGCCCTGCGCCTGGACGTACGTGACGTCGTCGCGCCTGATCATCCTGGTGGTGCCGCCCTGGTCAACGGTGATCATCTCGGGGGCAAGGCCGCTGCCGTCGCGCAGCAGCTCGCTGATCCGTCCCACCGTCCGGGACAGCCGCTCGGCCCGGACGGGCTTAAGGAGGTAGTCCACGGCGGCAAGCTCGAACGCCTCCAGGGCGCAGTCCTCGTCCGCGGTGACAAACACCACCACCGGCGGTTTGCTGCTGCGCGCGATGGCGCGGGCAACATCAAGGCCGGACACGGCGGGCATGTGAATATCCAGGAAGACGGCGTCAATCGTTTCGGTGTTCAGGGCCCGCAACGCTTCTGTGCCCGAAATGGCCCGGTGGATGACCCCGATCCGGTCATCCTTGCCCAGGAGATAGGCCAGCTCCTCCACGGCGGGTAACTCGTCGTCGGCGACGAGGACATTAATCATGGTCCTACATTAGCCGCCTTGGAAAGCTGGGCTTCAGGCGTCGTGGCCGGGCTGGGATTTGGGCACGCGCATGGTGATCAGCGTTCCCTCGCCCGGGGCCGTCTCGATCACCAGGCCGTGCTGGTCCCCGTAAACCTGCCGGAGCCGGGCGTCCACGTTGCGCAGCCCCACGTGGTCGCCGTCGTGGTGCCCTGCCAGCATCCTCTGGAGCTCGGCAGGGTCCATCCCCACGCCGTCGTCCTCTATGGTCACTTCCGCATAGGCGCCCGAATCATTGGCCGTGATAGTGATGTGGCCCGCCCCTTCCTTGGCCTCCAGGCCGTGCCTGACGGCGTTCTCCACCAGCGGCTGCAGGCTCAGGAACGGGATGACGGTGCTCAGGACTTCCGGCGCGATCCGCAGGCTGACCTGGACGCGGTCACCGAAACGGGCACGCTCCAGCAGCAGGTACCGGTCAATGCAGCGCAGTTCCTCCGCCAACGTGGTGAAGTCACCGTGGCGCCGGAACGAGTACCTCGTAAAATCAGCGAACTCCACCACCAGCTCGCGCGCCCGCTCCGGATCCGTGTTGATGAACGACGCGATCGCGTTCAGCGAGTTGTAGATGAAATGCGGACTGATCTGGGCACGCAGCGCCCGCACTTCGGCTTCCATCAGCAGCGTCCGGGATGCGTCCAGCTCAGCCAGCTCCACCTGGACGGCCACCCAGTCCGCCACTTCGCTGGTGGCACGGACCAGGCCTGCGCCCGCCGCCGGGGCAAACGCCGCCACGACGCCCACCACCCGTGAGCCCGCACGGACCGGCGCGATGACGGCGGCGAAGCTTCCGGAGGCATGGCCCGTCCCCAGGTCCCGCGCTTGTAGTACAGCGGTCCGGCCGCCGAGCAGGACGTCGGCAGCCAGGTCCATCAACAGGGGCTTCAGTTCCTCGGCGGCACCGTCCCAGGCCAGCACGCCGGCCGTATCGGTGATGGCCAGCGCATCACAGCCCAGCAGGTTCCTGAGCTGCCGGCTCGCCTTGGCGGCGCCCGCCGGATTGAGGCCCGTACGCAGATGCTGCCCGGCACTCGATGCAGCGTGGAGGGTGTTGTACGTGGCGCGCTCGGCATCGGTGCCCAGTTCGCGGAAGGACCGCAGCACCTTGAGTCCCACGCCGACGACGACGGCAATCGCCAGCGCGATGACGGCAACGGCGGCGGCGGTCAGGAGAGGGGAGTCCGGCATGGTGCCCAGCGTAGCGGCGGGCGCCGTTTGCCGCAGCATCGTGACCGCTGAGCGACCATACCGGCGTAGAGTCTGGAATGTAGCGCTCATCACGATGCATAGTGATTGCAGTCACATTGGCAGAAGGCTGTTCAGCCGGTGTGAACCAGGCAAGTCTCAATGAGGAGGAACGATGGGTAACGATGCCCACACTCCGGACGCAGCGGCGTCCGTGGACTTCGAACAGGTCCAGTCGACAGAGCGGTTCCAGGAACTGCGCAAACGTCACCGCAGCTTTGTGTTCCCCATGGCCGTGGCATTCCTGCTGTGGTACTTCGCGTATGTCCTGCTGGCTGACTACGCCGTCGAGTTTATGTCCACCAAAGTGTGGGGCAACATCAACGTCGGCCTGATCCTGGGCCTGCTGCAGTTCATCTCCACGTTCGCCATCACCGGCTGGTACGTCAGCTACTCCAACCGGAAGCTGGACCCCATCGCGGCGGAGATCCGCAACGAAATCGAAGGCCATGAGTTTGATAAGGACGGCAACATCGTGAGCGGAGTGACCAAATGATCGGGATTGCCACGGCCGTAGACGTTGCCGACCTGAAGGAAACCACGCTGCTCAACATGGGCATCTTCGGCCTGTTTGTCGCCGTCACCATGGTGATTGTGCTGCGGGCCAGCCGGAACAACAAAACCGCTGCAGACTACTACGCGGCCGGCCGCTCGTTCACCGGTTCCCAGAACGGAACGGCCATTGCCGGGGATTACCTGTCCGCCGCATCGTTCCTGGGCATCACCGGCGCAATCGCCATCAACGGGTATGACGGGTTTATGTACTCCATCGGATTCCTGGTGGCCTGGCTCGTGGCGCTCCTGCTCGTGGCCGAACTCCTCCGGAACACCGGAAAGTTCACCATGGCCGATGTTCTCTCCTTCCGCCTCAAGCAGCGGCCGGTCCGCATCGCGGCGGCCATCTCCACCCTCGCCGTCTGCTTCTTCTACCTGCTCGCGCAGATGGCCGGAGCCGGCAGCCTCATTTCGCTGCTGCTGGGCATCAGCGACTGGGGCGGACAGGCACTGGTGATCATCGTCGTCGGCGCCCTGATGATCATGTACGTCCTGATCGGCGGGATGAAAGGCACCACCTGGGTCCAGATCATCAAGGCGATCCTGCTGATTGCCGGCGCGGCAGTGATGACCTTCTGGGTCCTGGCCATCTACGGCTTCAACCTCTCCAGCCTTCTTGGTGCGGCGGTTGATACCGCCGGCAACCCGGCAGTGTTGAACCCCGGCCTGCAGTACGGCAAGACCGAGACATCCAAGCTGGACTTCATGTCCCTGGGCCTCGCCCTGGTCCTGGGAACGGCTGCCCTGCCCCACGTCCTGATGCGCTTCTACACGGTGCCCACGGCCAAGGAAGCCCGGAAGTCCGTGGTGTGGTCCATCTGGCTGATTGGCCTCTTCTACCTGTTCACCCTGGTGCTGGGTTACGGAGCCGCTGCACTGGTTGGCGCCGAAACCATCAAGTCAGCCCCCGGCGGCGTCAACTCCGCCGCACCCCTGCTGGCCTTCCACCTGGGCGGGCCGCTGCTGCTGGGCTTCATCTCCGCCGTAGCCTTCGCCACCATCCTGGCTGTGGTGGCCGGGTTGACCATCACCGCCGCAGCCTCCTTTGCCCACGACATCTACGCCAGCGTCATCTCCAAGGGCAAAGCCGACGCCGACACCGAGGTCAAGGTGGCGCGGCGCACCGTGGTGGTCATCGGGGTGATGGCCATCCTGGGCGGTATCTTCGCCAACGGCCAGAATGTGGCCTTCCTCGTGGCGCTCGCCTTCGCGGTCGCGGCGTCGGCTAACCTCCCGACCATCATCTACTCGCTGTTCTGGCGCCGGTTCACCACCCAGGGTGCGGTCTGGAGCATGTACGGCGGCCTGGGCTCGGCCATTGTCCTGATTGCCTTCTCGCCGGTGGTTTCCGGCCTGAAGACCTCCATGATCCCGGGGGCCAACTTCGCCTTCTTCCCCTTGAGCAACCCCGGCATTGTGTCCATCCCGCTGGCGTTCCTGCTCGGCTGGCTGGGTACGGTGCTGGACAAGAAGCGCGAGGACTCGGCCAAGCAGGCCGAAATGGAAGTACGCTCCCTGACCGGTGTGGGTGCGGAGAAAGCCGTGGACCACTGATTGATGACTGACTAAGGAACAAGCCGACAGTCCGGTGCAAACTGACAGTCAGAGAGCCCCTGTGCCTTAAGCCATGGGGGCTCTCTGACGTTCGAGCTGGGGGCGACGTTTAAGCTGGGTGCTCTGTGGCGTTCAGGCTGGCGGTGGCGTCAGTGCTGATGGTGGCCAGCCGGCACGGCCGGACTGCCGTGCTGACCATGGGCCTGCCGATGCAATGAGGGCGGGTCCCCCATGTGGAACCATGATGCTGAACCGGCAGTCGGGTTGCAGTGGGTCGATGTGCAGTGGCAGGTGATGGGCCCGTGAGCATGCCTTCAGCTGGTCGAGTGCGTCGGGGTCAACGGATGCGCTTGCCACGTCAATCTCCAGCTGCAGGCCTTCGCGGAGGGAATTGGCCCGCTTGAGGACGGAATAGAGGGCGTGGATGCTTTTGGTCGTGACATGTCCTCTGGCCGAAACCTGTGCACGGGCCTCATCGAGGTCAACGCGAACAAGAATGCTGAGTTTTTCTGTCACGGTCGGCTGCCCTTCATTTGGTGGGCCGCGACGCTGCGGCCCCACCAGGAGTAGGCGCATAATGTGACGTGCGCAACACATTGAATTGCTCGGGCACCTTCGATGCAGGGCGCGGGGTGGCGGGCTCCGCAGAATCAGCCACGTTCAGGCACGGCTGGTGTACAGGCCGTAGAGTTCATTGCTGGTCGGTGCGGGGAGTGCCGGCCTTTGCAGGTTCATCCATACTTAAGGGCGGCGGGCGGCGGGCGGCCGGCGGCCGGATAGGGCGGACGGTGGCGTGAAGAGTTTCGAAGGTCCACGCCGGGCCGCTCTGACACATAAGGCTGCGCTGATGCTCACGGTCAAGTATGTGGCTGTTTCTGTCCGGTCCGATATGGCCGGCGGGCGGTTGGCCTGTCCGGGGTGCAAGGGCAGGCTGCGCCCGCGGGGCTGATCCGCCACGGCACCGGTACGGGCCCGACCATGATGCGCGGGCGTCCGCGCCGGGGGTGATGCGCGGATTATTCGGCCACACATGGCGCTGTTGGGCGTGGATCTGGGCGGCCCGGAGGGGCTCGTGGGCGTGTCCGTTCAGGAGCAGCACCTCCGGTGCCGTGGGCGGGACGATGTGCGCCCCACCACGTCACCGGAGGCCCTTTCTCAAATGGCCCGCCAGCGGTGGTGCATCCACTCGAAAGCGAGAATTCCCGGATCGGCTTCAGGGGTCGTCCCACGAGGCGCCTGATCCAGGGCAGTCAGGCGGCAGCGGTCCCGCGGACGCGTTGCCTGAATGCCGTCAGTCCTTGTCGTCGCCGCCGCTGGTGTTGATGGTGCCGTTAACGCCTGCCGGGAAGAACCCTCCAGAAGTGACCTCCTCGGGAGTCAGGTACGCGATGTTCAGCACCTGGGCAGCGGTGCGGCTGAAGGCCAGTCCGTTGGCGTCGGTGGGAACGAGGTTGGCCACGGCGGCGGTGCCTATGCCCTGATCCAGGTCGGTCGTGCCGTCGAGGCTGTCACGGGCGTCCGAAATCTTCTGCGCTGTGGTGTAGATGGAAGGCGTCTGGACTCCCAGGGCGTAGAGGGTCGTGCGGATGATGCCGGCGTGGTAGGCCTCCACGACCAGGAGCCCTGCAGCGGCTTCCAGATAGGTCTTATTCCTGATCAGCGGTGCCGCGCCTTTGTACGCTGTGACGCCGACGTCTTCGAAGATATAGGCGCCGAAAAGGAAGTTGACCTCGTTGGCGTAGACATCGAATTTCTCGTGTGCCCCGACCAGTCCGGCGGCGCGGGCCGCTGCGGTGAAGCTGTCGTTAAGATTGATCCGCGGCCGGGACACGGCAGCGCTTCCCAGGGCACTGCGCAGGAATGCCACATGGGATTTTTCATCAGCGGCGATCTCTTCGGCGTACTTTTTGATCAGGGGCGTCTGAAAGGACACTGCCCTGCCGCCGACGACGGGGCCCCGCGTCCCTGTTCCGGTGGTCATGTTATCCGCCAATCCCATGCCGGTGACGGCCCGAAGATAGAACTCGGCCTCGAGGTATTCGAGGTTCAGGGCAAAGTTCAGGATCGCCGAATCACTGGGCGCCCCGGCATCCGCCGCAGCGGACGATGCCGTGGCCATGCCAGCGGCGACAATCGCGGCACCGGCCGTGATTCCGCTGAGCCCGGCCGCACGGAAAAAGCGGCGACGGTCCACCGCGTTTTCAGAACTCCGGGAAATGGCGTCAACAATGAAGCGTTGTTCAAACATTGGACGTTCTCCTGCCATTCAAATGAGATGGCGGGGGCAGGATTAATTCCTTTAGCGCACCCCAGCGCTGCGACGGCCCTCGTCGCCACGGCCAAACGGGCCATGATAGGGATTAAGATACCGGTCCCGGAAGCGATACGAAAGTAGAATGACCCAGTTCCCTGGAAGGTGCGGGTTGACTGTCGTCTCGATCGGCTGGCTTCCTGAGAGTTGTGTCCGGCTCACTAGGGGTTCACAGGTTCGGTGCTGACGGGTGTGTTTCGGAGGCGAAAAGGTGCTCTGACAAGGGAAAATACGCCCGCGAAGGGGTACTTTCTCGATGCACAGTTGGTATTCCCTTCAACCCCGTCACGTTAGCGGCCAATCGCTGATCCCACGCTGGAGTCAAGATCCTCACAGGCTTGATGGACGCCGGGATAAGTCCATCCCAGCGCCCGCGTTCGAAATACGTAAGGATTCCACCCGCGACGGCGGCTCCGCCGGTTGGCATGATGGGGTCATGGCCTACCCCTCGGAACCCTTCGCCCGCATCGGCATTATTGGCGGCACCGGCCTGTACCGGCTGCCCGGCGCCGCCGTGCTGGAGACGCTGGACGCCGCGACACCGTTCGGCCCGCCCTCCAGCCCCGTCACCATTGCCCGGCTGGCCGCACCGGACGGCACAGGCGGCTCGGACGGTCCGATCGTCGCGTTCCTGAGCCGGCACGGCCGTGGGCACAGCATTGCCCCACAGCAGATCAACCACCGAGCCAACCTCTGGGCCCTCAAGAGCATGGGCGTGGAAGCTGTCATCTCCTGCGCGGCCGTGGGCGGACTCGTTCCCGGCCACGGAACCGGGACCTTTGCCGTACCGGACCAGTTTCTGGACAGGACCTGGGGCCGGGCGGATACCTTCTACGACGGCTCGCTGGGTAGCGGAGTGCAGCACTTGCCCGCCGCCGAGCCCTACAGCGCCCCGCTGCGTGCGGTACTCATCGCCGCCCTGGAGCTGCAGGGCGAAGACTTTGCCCGGGCCGCCACCGTGGCCGTCATCAACGGGCCACGCTTTTCCACCAAGGCCGAGTCCGCGGCCCTGGTCCAGGCCGGTGCGCATCTAGTCAGCATGACCCAATACCCCGAGCCCGTGCTGGCGGCGGAGCTGAACATGCACTTCGCCGCGCTGGCGTTCATCACGGACGCCGACACCGGCCACGATGGTTCCGAGCCCGTGACCGCCGAGCTGGTGCTCGGCCGCTTGGCGGCAGCGCAGCCGCGTATCCTGGCCGTGCTGTCCGCCACAGTGCTGAAGGTGTCCGCGGCGCTGGCCGGGATGGAGCCGGCGCACGACGGCGGATTCCCGCCGATGGCACTCATGCCCGCCGACGCCGTGGCTACTGTGGTGGGCGCTCCCGGTCAGGTCTTCTCCGGCCCGCCACGGGACGCGCCGTGAGGATTCTGGTCACGGGCGGAGCCGGTTTCATTGGCGGCCACATCGTCGATGCCGCCCTGGCCCGCGGCTGGGAGGTCCGGATCTTGGATTCGCTGGATCCGGCGGTGCATCCGGACCGGCCGGCAGCAAATCCCGGCGCGTCCTTGCTGGTGGGCGACGTTGGCGATGCATCCACCGTCGCTGCGGCTTTGGAGGGGATCGACGTCGTTGTCCACCAGAGCGCCAAGGTGGGCCTCGGCGTCGACTTTTCCGATGCGCCGGACTATATCCGCAACAATGACCTGGCCACGGCCGTGCTCCTGGCCGGCATGGCCTCGGCCCGCACGGACAAGCTGGTGCTCGCCTCCTCCATGGTGGTCTACGGCGAGGGCGCCTACACGGACTCATCCGGCCGGCTGGTGCGGCCCGGCCCGCGCCGGGTGGAGGATCTGAACCACGGAATCTTTGACCCCCGGGACCCGGTCAGCGGCGAGCTTCTGCTGCCGGTACTGGTCACCGAAGACGCGGTGCTTGACCCGCGGAACGTCTATGCGGCCTCCAAACTGGCCCAGGAAAACCTGGCGTCGGCGTGGGCCCGTTCAACCGGAGGCACTGGCGCGGCCCTGCGGTACCACAACGTCTATGGCCCCCGGATGCCCAGGGACACCCCTTACGCGGGCGTGGCCAGCCTGTTCCGCTCGGCGTTGGCCCGCGGGGAGGCGCCGCGGGTGTTCGAGGACGGCGGCCAGCGCCGCAGCTTCATCCATGTGGCGGACGTGGCGGAGGCAAACCTGTGCGCTGTTGAGGCGTTGGCGGCGGGCGGGGTCATGGCGCCGGGGACTATGAGGGCATACAACGTGGGAGCCTCGGAGGTCCACACCATTGGTCAGATGGCGGGGGCCCTGAGCGCTGTTGGCGGCGGACCGGTTCCTGTGATCACAGGGGACTTCCGGCTGGGCGACGTCCGGCATATCACCGCCAGTTCGGCACGGGCCAAGTCAGAACTTGGCTGGGCTCCGCGGCATGCGTTTGAGGACGGCATGCGCGAGTTCGTCACGGCCCCGCTGCGCGGGGACCGTGCATAAACGCGGCCTAGACGGCTGGTCCCCGGCCCTCCTGCCAGGCCGGTATCCGCAACAGAAACCGGCACCCACCGTCAATGTTGGCAACCTCCAGGGTGCCACGGTGGGCCTGGACTATGCCGTGCACCAGGCTCAGGCCAACCCCTGCACCGCTATAGCGCGATTTGGTGCGTCCGGTGTCCCTCCGCCAGCCCGCGGTGAGCATCCGGGGCAGGTCCTCCGCCGGGATCCCGCCGCATCCGTCGCGCACCTCCACCACCGCTTCGCCGGCCGTGGAGGCCACGGCAACGTAAACGGTACTGCCGTGGGCGCTGTACAGAATGCCGTTGAGGACCACGTTTCGGATGGCCCGGGACAACGACGCACCATCGGCAGCCACCAACGTGGGGGCGACGGCGTCGCCGTTGATGGCAATGGCCCGGCTGGCGGCGACGGGGGCGAGGTCGGCGATGACGTCACTGACGACGTCGTACAGGTCCAATTGCTGGTGGTCCAGCACCAGGGTTCCGGCCTGGATCTTGGAAAGCTCGAGCAGGTCATTGACCAGCACGGCCATCTGGTCGGCCTGGCTGATGATTCTTTGGTGGTAGTCGGACACGTCCTCGGCAACACCATCCTCCAGCGCCTCGGCCATGGCGCGCATGCTGGCCAGCGGAGTGCGCAGGTCGTGGGAGACCCAGGCCACCAGTTCGCGCCGTGCGGCCTCCACCGCCAGCTCCCGGTGTCTGGATTCTTCGAGTTTGTGGCTGGTGGCAGCAAGTTCGGCGGCCAGCGCGGACAGTTCCGAGGTCATTTTCCGTTGCGGCGCCACGGGCTCTCCGCGGCCGATTCTGGCCGCGTCCCCGGCCAGGCGGTTGGTGTTCCTTGCCAGCCCTACTCCCAGGAGCACTGCGACCACCGTGGCAACGACCGAGGCGATGGCCAGGATGAACCACATCACCTGAAGATCCGCCTCCGAGATGAACATGGCGTTGAAGGCGCTCACCATCCCTGCCACCAGGATGGCAATGGTGGCCAGGACCACGAGCAGGATCTGCACCACAATGGAGGTCCTGCCGAGCAGTCGCTGCAGCACCACAGTCACAGCGCCGATGGCCAATGCCCATGACAGCACAACCGTGACAATGGTGACCAGATCGCCGCTAGTCATGGCTGGCCGGCTCCGTGCCGTCGTCGAACCTGTACCCCACGCCCCACACCGTTTTCAGCAGCACGGGCGTGGTGGGGTTGGCCTCGATTTTTTCGCGCAGCCGGCGCACGTGCACTGTCACCGTGGAGAGATCGCCAAAGTCCCAGCCCCAGACGGCCTTGATGAGTACGTCGCGGCTGAAGACCTGGTTGGGGCGGCGCAGAAAGAACGCCAGAAGATCGAATTCCCTAGCTGTCAGTGCGAGGTTCTTATCGCGGTATCTGACCATGCGCGAGGCCGGGTTGAGGGCAAAGCCGGCCAGCTCCACGGGCGGTTCCGGAGTGAATTCCTTGATGCTGCGGCGAAGCACGGACTTCACGCGCAGCACCAGCTCACGCGGTGAGAAGGGCTTGGTGACGTAGTCGTCGGCACCCATTTCCAGGCCCAGGATGCGGTCGTCCTCGGTGCCAAGCGCTGTGAGCATGATGATGGGCATGGACTGGGTGAGTCGGATCCGCCGGCACACCTCCACCCCGTCCAGGCCGGGCAGCATGCGGTCCAGGATGATCAGGTCCGGGTTGTGCGTCCGGGCCAGGTGCAGGGCGCTGAACCCATCGCCTGCCATATCCACCTGGAAACCGGCCAGCACAAGGTAGTCGTGGACCACCTGGGCGATGGTGGCCTCGTCTTCAACGAGCAGGATGCGCCGGTTGCCAACGTCCACGGCGTCCGCGTCGGGCTGGACACTATTCACGTTCCCAGCATAGGTTCGTGGACGCCGCTTTGGGTCTGTACGCGGCTGCCGGAGGGCAAGCGTCCCGGTTCCGTAAGGATTTCCACCTGCCGCGCCGGGCCCGCGGATTCTACGGTCGAAGGGTGGAGAAAGAGCAGGGAAATTCGCATGATGAAACCGGTGCGGCCAGCGGCCGCGGCGGATCGGACGACGACGCCGGGGGCGCGCCGGCCGTACTGGTGGACGTGGTGCTGCCCTGCCTCAACGAACGTTCGGCCCTTCCCCGGGTGCTGGCGGCACTGCTGCCCGGATATCGCGCAATAGTGGTGGATAACGGGTCCACCGATGGCTCCGGCACGCTGGCCGCCAGTCTGGGGGCCGCCGTCGTTCACGAACCGAGGCGCGGCTTTGGGGCGGCAGCCCATGCTGGCCTGGTGGCTGCCACGGCGGAGTTTGTGGCCTTCTGCGATTGCGATGGTTCGCTGGACCCTGCACGGCTGGCCCCGATGCTGGAGTTGGTGCGCACCGGGCGTGCCGATCTGGTCCTTGGGGCCCGGCGACCGGCCCCCGGCGCCTGGCCGATCCATGCCCGGGTGGCCAACATCGTCCTGAGCCGGTGGCTGCGCCGAATGACGGGAGTCCCCGTTACGGATCTGGGCCCGCTACGCCTGGCCCGGCGCAGCGCGTTGCTGGGGCTGGACCTCACCGACCGTCGCAGCGGCTTTCCGCTTGAAATGTTCCTCAAGGCCCACCGCGACGGCTGGCGCCTGGCCGAGGTCCCGGTGGCGTATGCGCCACGCCTGGGCAAGTCCAAGGTGACCGGCACGGTGCGTGGAACCCTGACAGCACTCAAGGACATGAGGGCGCAGCTGGCCGCCGCATCGCGGTGGGCGCCGCGGACGAACCCCGCTTGGCCGACCGCGGGCGGACCTCCAGCTGGAGCCCGGGCAACCAGGCCATGAACCTCACCATCGCGGTCATCGCCAAAGAGTGCATCGCAGGCAAGGCTAAGACCCGGCTCACTCCTCCGCTCACGCCGGCGCAGGCCGCAGCCCTGGCCCAAACCAGCCTCAGCCAGACGCTGGAGACGGTGCGGTCCCTCCCCGCGGCCAGACGGTTGCTGGTGTTTGACGGGACGCCGCGCCGCAGGGACGCTGCGGGTTTTGAAGTGGTTGCCCAGGGCACCGGCGCGCTGGACGAACGGCTGGCGGCCATCTGCTCGCGGGTCACCGGTCCGCTGCTGATTCTGGGCATGGACACCCCCCAGATTTCGCCTGCACCACTCGCCGAGCTGGTGGAGGACTGGTCCGCCGCAATGCCCCGCCATGACGCCTGGATCGGCCCGGCCTCGGACGGCGGCTTTTGGGCCCTGGGCCTGCACCGGCCCGACGGCGGCCTGGTCCGGGGCGTGGAAATGTCCACCCCTCGGACCGGGGCGCGCCAGTTGGCCCGTCTGGCCGGCGCCGGCCTGGTTGTGGGGCTGCTGCCCACCTTGACGGACGTGGATCACTTTGCCGATGCCCTGGCCGCGGCCCGGGATTGCTCCGGCACGCCGTTTGCCCGCGCGGTTGACCGTCTTGCCCTGGGGTTGCCGGTTTCGGCGCCGGCCAAGGCATCGACCGGAGGGTGGGCCCGGCCGTGAGCACACCGGGAGCCGCCACCGAGACCGGGATCCGGGCCGGTGGCGCACCTGCGGCCGGCGCCATCCCGGTGGCTTTCTTTGGTCAAGGAGGACACGAGCCCTACGCGGGCGGCCTGTCCGTCGGACTGGGGCACCTGACCCTCCGCCCGGAATCCATCGGGCCCGAATCCATCGGGCCGGTCCACTTCAGCATGCTCGGCTGGTCCGCCCCGGCCACCGCCTGCGAACGCGAGCTGCTGCGCACCCTCCGCGGACCCGTACTTGATGTGGGCTGCGGCCCTGGCCGGATGCTGGCCGCTGCCCGGGAACTGGGATTGGCGGCAATGGGCGTTGACACGAGCGCTCCCGCGGTTCTGCTGGCCACCAGCCTCGGCGGCGCCGCCATCCATGGCTCCATCTTTGACCCGGTCCCGCACGAGGGAGGTTGGGCTTCGGCGCTGCTGCTGGATGGGAACATCGGCATCGGCGGGAACATACGGTTGCTGCTGGAGCGTGTTGCCGCACTGCTGGCACCGGGCGGGCAGGCGCTGGCAGAGGCCGAAACCCCCGATACCCTCGATGTGGCCTACCTGGCCGTGTTAGAGGATTCGGCCGGACGGGCCAGTGCTGCCTTTCCCTGGGCCCGCGCCGGCGCGAAAGCGCTGGCCGCCCATGCGGCCCGGGCGGGGCTGGTCTCCGTCGCCACCCGGAGTGTTCAGGGCCGGGTCTTTTTGACGCTGGAACGTCGGGTGTAAAACCCGACGGCGGTCATAACGCCCGCAGCGGCCACCACCAGAACCAGCCAGAAGATGCCCAAGGCCTGCACATAGTCCCCCTGCAGGACTGTATCGTTGGCTCCGCTTCCCGGGCCGCTTGGCTGGAGCACCTGCTGGGCGCGAATCAGCGGGGCTGCCAGCAAGGTCACCACCGCCCCCACGAGCAGGGCCCCGCGCACTATCCCCTGCTGGACGGGGCGCAGCCCGTACGTCAGCCGCGACAGTCCGCCGCCGGCCAGCGTCGTCACGGGGACCAGTACGCCGTCGTGCACCACCAGTGCTGCGGCAAGCCAGGCTGCCACGCCGATCAACTGGGCAAGCGGCACATTGGCCAGGAATCCGAATACGGCATAGCTGAGGGCTGCCACGCCCAGGACGCCCAGAGCTGCCCGCACCCACCAACTCGTTCCGCGCTCCACCGTCGCCGGCGGGCCCAACAGTGGCAGCCGCATCAGATTACCTCCAATTTGTGCACCCATTTGGTCTGCAGTACCCCCGGGCGGCCGGGGGCGATGATCCGTGCGGGATAGCCGTGGTCAAGGTCCAGCGGCGCGCCGTTGAGCTCCAGCGCCAGGAGCGTCTGATCGTCCTGGCTGTACGCGGCGGGCATAAAAGAACGCCCATAGACGCCGCCCTTCTCCAGACTGGAAATCTGCAGCACGGCGTCCGCCGGTGCGTCCACCATGGCCATCAGGTCCCGGATCCGGACACCACGCCATTGGGCGCCCTGGCTCCAACCCTCCACGCAGGCGATGGGCAGCCCGTAGCTGTACTGGGGCAGGGCGGCCAGCTGGGCCAGCGTCAACGTCTTCTGCACCGATTCCGCGGCCACGGTCAGCACCCAGTCGGGGGCCAGCGCAGCGCCCTCAACACCGGCCTGGGCCGCGGTCCTGTTGATCGGTACCCCCTGCGGCCCCGTATCCATTCGGCGCGGCCCGAAGAGGTTCAGGCCCGCCAGCCATGCGAAGGACTGGCCCGCCGTGGTCAGAACGAGGACGCCGGTGCCGGCGGTGATTGCCGCCAGGAACCCCCTCCGGCTCCAACCAGGTCCGGGGCCAGGCGCCACGGCAGCCGGAACCGGTCCGCTGTCCGGTACCGCTTCGGCGGCAGCAGCCGATCGACGGCTCCAGTGCGCCCGGATGAGGGGCAGCTTGACCGCAATATGCAATGCGAGCGATCCGATGATCACCCAGGCCAGCCAATAGTGGACGTCCCTGAAGGAGAATGGCCAGGGGTACCAGTGGAAGGTGTTGAGCAATCCGATGGTGACTTCCACCAGCGAGGCGGACACAAAGAGGGCAATCGAAGCCCGCTCCAGGCCGTGCACCACGGAATTCAGCGGCGGCCAACGCAATAGTTCGGGGAAAACGGACCAAAGCTTGGCAGCCAGCAGCGGGATGGAAGCTATCCCGGCGGTGACATGGATGCCCTGCGTGGCGGCATACAGCCACACCGGACGGGTCGGGAAAAGCATCCAGCCAGGCGGATCCTGCAGGAGGTGGCTGAACAGCCCCGTCACGAAGCAGACGGTGAACGCCATGCCGAGCCAGCGGCCCAGCACCACCGTAAGCCGTTTGCTCCGCAGGCGGGACGAAAACCGTGCGTTCGCCGAATCCATCCGCTGCTGGAGGAGGGCGGTCAATCTGTCCATACCCAGATCAAACCACCGCGCCGCGCGCCCGGTCCCGCGCCAGACCTTACGAAAGGCGAACGCTCCTTTGGTTCCGTGGCCCACCGGCCTGCACGTGGTGCAGGATCAAGGGGTGAGCGAACCAACACGCCGCCGTGCACATGGCCGCCAGGCGCCCGGACAGGCGGGGGACAGCCCGGCGGCACACGGGACGCCGCGCGCCGGCGCCACCGTGGCGGCGCTGGCGCTGGCGGCATCGCTGGCCGGCGCCGTCTGGTGGACCGTCACCACCGATCCGTCAGCGGAGTGGGTATCCCCCCTTGGCACGCTGGCGGCCTGGGCACTCTTTCTCCCGGCAGTCCTGATGGCACGCCGGATCCCCGCCCGGCAAGCGGCCGCCGTCGTGCTGCTGGGCTCCGTGCTGCTGGGTACCGCGGCGATTTCGGCACCGCCCGCCACGAGCAATGACTCCGCCCGCTACGCCTGGGACGGCATCGTCCAGAAGGCGGGAATTTCCCCCTACCGATATGTGCCGACCGATGACGCCCTGCAGCCGCTGCGGCCGGAATGGCTGTTCCAGGATGCAGGACCGGACGGAACCTGCCACACCAACCCCTTTCCCACCGGCACGGAGACCACCACCAAAACTCCCGGCGTGGGCGCCCTGTGTACGGCCATCAACCGGCCCGCCGTGCCCACCGTCTATCCGGCCGTGGCGGAGCTGTATTTCCTCACCGTCCGGCTCATCCCCGGTGCCGAGGTGGCGTTCATTGCCTTCCAGCTGGCGGGCCTGCTGCTGAGCCTGGCCGTGACCGTGCTGCTGCTGGCGTTCCTTCGCCGCACCGGCCGTCCGGCACACCAGGCAGTGTGGTGGGCCTGGTCCCCGCTGGTGGCCTTTGAAGCCATCAACGGCGCCCATGTGGACACCCTCGGCGCCGCCCTGGCGCTGGCCGCGGCGCTGCTGCTAGTGGGCCAGCGCACGCTGGGTTCAGGAATAGCCTTCGGCGCGGCGGTGGCCACCAAGCTTATTCCCGCCATCAGCGCCCCGGCACTGCTCTACCGCCGGCCGGTCCGCTTTGTCGCCGCGGCCGCGGCCACCTTCGCCGTGGCGTACGTGCCGTATGTCCTCGCCAGCGGCTGGACAGTGCTGGGCTACCTGCCCGAATACCTTCGCTCGGAGGGGTACGACGGGCAGAACAGCCCGCGCTTCACACTGCTGAAGCTGGTCCTCCCAGCCAGCTGGGCGGCGCCGGCGGCACTGGTGCTGCTGCTGGGTCTGGCCGTGTATGTCTGGCGGACCACCGACGCCGCCCGGCCCTGGGACGGGCAGGTTTTCATGGTCGGAGGGACGCTGCTGCTCGTCTCGCCCAGCTACCCCTGGTACGCCCTGCTGCTCCTGCCGTTCGTCGTGCTCAGCCGGCGCTACGAGTTCACCGCCATCCCCCCCGTGCTGGCAATGATGTACTTCACCGGCGCCGAACCATACGGCCAACTGGGGGCCAGGCTGGGCCTGGGCGCCGCCGCCGCCCTTATCGTGGTTGCGACAGTGATGAGACAACGGCGTTCCCCGGGTTCAGGGAGGACCTCCACGCCCGTGTGAAACGCGGCCACGGCTGTGCTGTAGATAGTTGAGGACGCCGTAAGAGTCACCACGGCCGGAGGCATCCCTACAGGGGAAGCTTTCCTCGGAACGCAAATGGATCAGCAGGCACAGAAGCATCTGACCGGGGCTGTTCCCCGCCGCTACGCCTGGGGCTTGAGCTTGATGTTGATCATTTTCAGCTCGTCGGTGCCTTCGAAGCGGTAGACGAGGTCGATCTTCTTGTCGCCGTCGCAGGCGATGAGGCCGGCTACGTCGGCGGTCTTGGTGCCGTTCTCGGTGCTGGCCTTCACCTCGTTGTAGGCAGTCTTGCAGGTGCTATCCATCTCCAGGGTCTTGATACCGGCGATGAAGTCCTCCTTGGTCAGCTGCTCATGGAGGGCGGGGTCAAGATAGTCGTCGTAGGCCTTGGAACTGTCGCCGGCAATCACCAGCTTGGTGAAGCTGTCAGCCAGGCCCCGGGCATGGTTCGTGGCCCCGTTGACAATGTTGACCAGGATGAGGACGCCGACGACCGCCAGCAGCAGGACACCGCCCACAACGCCGAGGATAGTCCACAGCTTCCGGCGGCTTTGCGCCGGGGCTCTTGTCCGGGCAGGCCGAATGGCCCCTCTGACGAGTATTGCCCGGGTGCACCGTACTGCGCGGGCGGGCCGAACTGCGACGGTGCACCGTTTTGCCCCGGCGCGCCGTGCTGTGGCGGGTTGCCGGGCAGCGGTGGCGCGCCATGCTCCCCGGGCTGCCCCGTTGGTTGCGCGGGCCAGGCCGCCGGCTGGACCGGCTGGTACGGTCCCTGAGGATTGCTCACGATGGAGCCTTTCCGGCAACGCACTGGCACTGCCTTATTGTTGGGACCCGCTGAACGGCACCCATGGATTCACCTTGGAACAGCCTATAACCCAGCCCGCCGGCGCTGGGTATCGGGGCGGTAATAAGGGCCGCTGGCCTAAGCGTCTCCGGATCCCCGCTCGAGCAGCGGCTGGATGCGGAACGGGATGAGTTCGCTCATGGCCAGTGCGGTGTCCGTCCTGTCCACTCCATCGCACGCCAGGATTTTCCCGTTGATCCGGAAGAGGTCCTCGGCGTCCAGGGCCACTACCCGGAGCAGGAGGTCAGCAGAGCCGGTGAGGCCGTAGCCTTCCAGGATTTCCGGAATGCCGGCGAGGTCATGGGCCAGCTGTCCCAGTTTCTGCTGCTGGACGTGGACGGAAATGAACGCCATGAGCGGATAGCCCAGGGATGCCGGGTTGATGCGCCGTTCGAAGGACAGGAAGACGTGCTTCTTCTCCAGCTGGGCCATGCGCGCCTGCACGGTGTTCCGGGACAGCCCCAGCTTCTGGGCCAACGCCACCACGGTCCGCCGGGGGTCGCGGGCCAGTGCCGAGAGCAGCCGCGTGTCCGTGCCATCCAAAGTTTGCATAATGCGCAACGTTAGCACGGTGAGGGCAGCGCAAACAGGGCATTATGCGCAATATCCGCAGCGGTGGTTGTACCCATTGAGCATTGTGAGTAGGGTCACAAATATCCGGGCAACGGCGCCCGGGCGGCCGGCGGCGGGCGGGACCACAAGTCCCCAGGCTCCGGTCAAACGACGTGAGAAGGTTGCGTGCCATCGTGTCTACAGACAGGAACCTGATCCAGCTGGTTACCCCGGCAGGGGAGCGGATCAGCCACCCGGAGTTTGACCCCTGGGTGAAGGACATCGGGGATGAGCAGTTGTGTTCCCTCTACGAGGACCTGACGGTCATCCGGCGGATCGATGTTGAGGCCACCGCCCTCCAGCGTCAGGGCGAGCTCGGTCTTTGGCCCCCGTTGCTGGGGCAGGAGGCGGCGCAAGTCGGTTCCGGCAGGGCCCTGCGCGAGGACGACTTTGTCTTCTCCAGCTACCGGGAAAACGGTGTGGCGTACTGCCGCGGCGTGGACCTGACGGACATTACGCGGGTGTGGCGTGGCACGGCCTCCTCCGGGTGGGATCCGTACTCCGTGAATATGGCCACCCCGCAGATCATCATCGGCGCGCAGACCCTGCATGCCACCGGTTATGCCATGGGCATCCAGAACGACGGCGCGGACTCGGTGGCGGTGACATACTTCGGCGACGGTGCCACCAGCGAAGGCGACGTCAACGAGGCCATGGTCTTTGCCGCCAGCTTCCAGGCACCCGTGGTCTTCTTCTGCTCGAACAACCACTGGGCAATTTCGGAGCCGGTGCGGTTGCAGTCCCACATTCAGATCGCGGACCGGGCCGCCGGATTCGGCATCCCGAGCCTCCGGGTGGACGGCAATGATGTGCTGGCCGTTATGGCAGCCACGCGCGTGGCATTGGACCGTGCCCGGCACAGTGGCGGACCCACCTTCATCGAAGCGGTCACCTACCGCATGGGACCGCACACCACCGCCGACGATCCCACCCGCTACCGTGACGCCAATGAACTGGAGGACTGGGCTGCAAAGGACCCCATCCTGCGGGTCAAGGCCCTGCTGGAACGCAAAGGACTCCTCACGGATCAGGTCCAACAGCACGTTCACGACAAGGCAGAGTCAGTCGCCCGCGAAATCCGTTCGGGCTGCATCGGCATGCCGGATCCGGAGCCGATGGACATCTTCAAGCACGTGTACAGCGAGCCCAACTCGTGGCTGGACCGGCAGCAGGACCACTACGCCCGTTACCTGGCTTCCTTCGGCGATCCCGCGGGAGCCACCTCAGAAGAAGGTGCACGCTGATGACCCAGATGACCTTTGCCCGCGCCATCAATTCCGGCCTGCGCAAATCCCTTGAAAACGATCCAAAAGTCATCCTCATGGGCGAGGACATCGGAACCCTCGGCGGTGTTTTCCGGGTGACCGACGGCCTCCAGAAGGATTTCGGCACCCACCGTGTGGTGGACACGCCGCTGGCCGAGTCGGCCATCATGGGCACCGCCGTCGGCCTCGCCTACCGCGGATACCGCCCGGTGGTGGAGATCCAGTTCGACGGCTTTATCTACCCTGCCTTCGACCAGATCGTGAGCCAGGTGGCAAAGCTGCACTACCGCACCCAGGGGGCCGTGAAGATGCCCATCACCATCCGCGTCCCGTTCGGAGGCGGCATCGGCTCACCCGAGCACCACTCCGAGTCGCCCGAGGCGTACTTCACGCATACCTCGGGGCTTCGCGTGGTCAGCGTCTCCAACCCGCAGGATGCCCACACCGTGATCCAGCAGGCCATCCTGTCCGATGACCCGGTACTGTACTTCGAACCCAAGCGCCGCTACCACGACAAGGGTGAAGTGGATGAGGGCATCGATCCGCGCACCGCGCTGCCCATGGACTCCGCCCGCGTTGTCACCGAGGGCACGGACGTGACGCTCGTGGCCTACGGGCCGTTGGTGAAGACGGCCAAGGACGCAGCAACCGCGGCCGCCGACGAAGGCATCTCCATCGAGGTCATTGACCTGCGCTCGCTGGCACCCGTGGACTACGCCACCGTTGAAGCATCTGTCCGGAAAACAGGCAGGCTGGTGGTCACCCATGAAGCAGGCCAGTCCGGTGGCCTGGGCGCCGAAGTTGCGGCCAGCATCACCGAGCGGTGCTTCTACCACCTCGAAACCGCCCCCGTTCGTATCACCGGGTTCGATATTCCCTACCCGTACTCCAAGCTCGAAATGCACCATCTGCCCGGCCTGGACCGGATCCTCGACGGCGTGGACCGCGCCCTCGGACGCCCGAACTCCCTCAGCGGGTTGGAAGGATGAGCGCCACCATGATCAAGGAATTCAGGCTCCCGGACCTCGGCGAAGGCCTCACGGAATCAGAAATCCTCAGCTGGAAAGTGGCAGTGGGGGACACGGTGACGCTGAACCAGGTCATCGCCGAGGTGGAAACCGCAAAGGCCGTAGTGGAGCTGCCGTCACCGTTCGCGGGCGTGATCACTGCGCTCCATGAAGAGCCGGGAACAATCGTGGAGGTGGGCAAGCCGATCGTCTCCTTCGAAGTAGCGGACGACGGCGGCGCCTCACCTTCAGGGGCTGCGCCCGCCGGGGCGGCCACTGCTGCAGCGGGGACCGCGAAACGCGAGCCGAACCTGGTTGGGTACGGCGCCGTCGTCGAAAGCTCAGGCCGTCCCGCCCGCCGGGCCCGCACCTTCACAACCCCGGTGGTTGAGCCTGTTAGGACCGAAACCCCGGTGGTTGAGCCTGTCGAAACCGAGCCAGTCAGACCTGAAGCCCCGGTGGTTGAGCCTGTCGAAACCGACACCGCGGAGCGTCCACGCTCCACCCCGCCGGTCCGGAAACTGGCCAAGGACCTCGGCGTCGAGCTGGCCGCGGTCGCGGGCACCGGGGCCGGCGGCCTGATCACGCGGGAGGATGTCCAGAATTTTGTTGGCGGCGGCGAATTGGCGGCACCGGTACGCCATCTTTCCGCCGTATCCGATTCGGTTTCCCCCGCGGGACTGGCGCCACAGGGTGGGCGGGAAGTCCGCACTCCCATCAAGGGTGTCCGCAAGTTCACGGCGGCCGCGATGGTGGCGAGTGCGTTCACGGCTCCCCATGCAACGGAATTCCTCACGGTGGATGTCACGCCCACCATGGACCTGCTGGCCAAGCTGAAGACCAGCCGGGCCTTTTCCGGCTACAAGCTCACGCCGCTGACGCTGGTGGCGAAGGCTGTGCTGATCGCTCTCCGGCGGAACCCGTCGCTGAACTCGCGGTGGGAGGAGGCCAGCCAGGAGATCGTGCAGTTCAACTACGTGAACCTGGGCATCGCCGCCGCGACCCCGCGCGGGCTCACCGTGCCGAATATCAAGGACGCGGATACCCTGTCGCTGCTGGAACTCTCCGAAGCCCTCACGGGGCTGACCGAGACGGCACGGGCCGGCAAGACCGCGCCGGCAGACCTGTCCGGCGGCACTATCTCCATCACGAATATCGGGGTCTTCGGCATCGACGCGGGCACTCCCATCCTGAACCCCGGCGAGGCTGCCATCCTGGCCATGGGGGCCGTGCGGAAAATGCCGTGGGAATTCCAGGATGAGGTGGCCCTGCGCCAGGTCATGACGCTGAGCCTGTCCTTTGACCATCGCCTGGTGGACGGGGAGCAGGGCTCGCGGTTCCTCGCCGATATTGGCGCCATCCTGGCCGAACCCGGCATGGTGCTCACGATGGTCTAGCCCACGAGTTTTGTCCAGATAATCCGGGTTTCGGGCGTTTGAACCGCTTTATCTGGACAAACTCCAGGGTCTGGGCCTGCACAACGTCCTGCGTCATGTCGTGACTCGTAAGTGCGGCCTTGGCCCGCATTAGCGGTGCTGCCCCCCCCCAGCACCGCTAATGCGGGCCACGGCCGCTCCTGTGACCAGAAACCTGCAGAGCCCGCTCTTGAAATCGTGTCCTGGTCAGGAGGCCGGGGGAGCGCCCACCAGGAGTGCCGCCAGCGCCATGCTTTCGAGCAGCGGCCGGGCCGTTTTAGGCGCGATCTTGCGTCCGTGGTTCCGCACCGAGTGCGGCGTGGAGTTGATCAGGCCGAACGTAGCGTGGGCCCGCATACGCAGTTCGACGGCGTCGGTGCCCGGATGCAGCAGCGCCAGGACCTCCACCCAAATCTCGACGTAGTTCCGCTGCAGTGCCCGTACCTCGGACTGGTCCTTCTGGCTGAGGTTGCTGAAATCCCGGTCCTGCACCCGGATCACGTCGGGCTTGCCCAGGGCAAACTCCACTTGGAACCCCACCAGCCTACGGAGCGCTGCGAGGGGGTCCGTGGTCTCGGCAATGACGCGCCGGCCGCCGTCGAGCAGCTCGCGGCTGACGGTAAGCAGCAGGTCTCCCAACACCGCCTGCTTGCCCTGGAAGTGGCGATAGACGGCCGGGCCGCTGACACCCGCTGCGGCGCCCAGGTCTTCCAGCGATACCCGGTTGAATCCGTGCAGGGCGAAGAGCCCCGCGGCGGCGGCAAGCAGCGCCTGGCGGCGGTTCTCCTTCGCCTGGCTGCGGGGCGTTCCGGGAGCTGCGTGGGCTGCCGCGGCCGCGGGTGTTCCTGGAGCTGCCGGCGTCGCCGAAGCGGCCTGCGCTGCCGAAACGGATCGTGTTGCCGAGTTCGGATGCTCAGACTGGGCCGGTGCGGACGGCTTGACCGGTCGGGTGGTGGGCACGCTTTTCCTCCTAGGAACAGCAGATTCTAGCAATGTCCTGTTGTGTTGGACATCACAGTTAATAAAGACTAACCTGAATTCCAGTTATAAAGCATTAACCGAGCTGGCTTTTGCGGCTCCGCCGGAGCCTTGGTGGCTTTCAATAGATGACGAACGGATGCAGTCGATGGAGACTCTCGCCAGCCGGCTTGATGCCGCAAGTGAAGCGTTTGCTGCAAACAACGCTGCCCAGCTCGCACTGGCCGCCGAGCTCCGGACCAGGCTGGCTGAGGCCTCGTTGGGCGGGCCGGAGAAGTCGCGGGAACGCCATGTGGGGCGCGGGAAGCTGCTGCCCCGGGAGCGCATTGACCGGCTGCTGGATGATGGCAGCCCGTTCCTGGAGATCGCGCCGCTGGCAGCCAACGGCATGTACAACAACGACTCGCCGGGAGCCGGGGTTATTGCCGGCATCGGCCTGGTCCACGGCCGCCAGGTGCTGGTGATCTCCAACGACGCCACCGTCAAGGGCGGCACGTACTACCCGATGACCGTGAAGAAGCACCTCCGCGCCCAGGAGATAGCGCTGGAGAACCGGCTGCCGTGCATCTATCTGGTGGATTCGGGCGGGGCGTTCCTCCCGAAGCAGGACGAAGTCTTTCCTGACAAGGAGCATTTCGGCCGGATCTTCTTCAACCAGGCGAAGATGTCTGCCGCGAAGATCCCGCAGATCGCATCGGTGATGGGCTCCTGCACGGCAGGCGGCGCGTACGTTCCGGCGATGAGCGATGAGACGGTGATCGTGCGGAACCAGGGCACTATCTTCCTGGGCGGTCCGCCGCTGGTGAAGGCTGCCATCGGGGAGATCGTCACGGCGGAGGAACTGGGCGGCGGTGACGTGCACTCGAAAATCTCCGGCGTCACCGACCACCTGGCGGAGAACGATGAGCATGCCCTGCAGATCGTCCGGGACATCGTCTCCACCCTGCCGAGGCCGGCTGCCCCTGCCTGGGATGTGAACACCGTCGTCGAGCCCCTCGCGGATCCGGCGGAGTTGTACGGCGCCGTCCCCACGGACGTCAACGAGCAGTACGACGTCCACGAGGTCATTGCCCGGCTGGTGGACGGCAGCAGGTTCCACGAGTTCAAGAAGGAGTACGGCACCACCCTGGTCACAGGTTTTGCCAGCCTGCACGGGCACCCGGTGGGGATCGTGGCCAACAACGGCGTGCTCTTCAGCGAGTCCTCGCTCAAGGGCGCGCACTTCATCGAACTCTGCGACCAGCGCGGCATTCCGCTTATTTTCCTGCAGAACATTTCCGGGTTCATGGTGGGCAGGGATTCCGAGCAGGGTGGCATTGCCAAAAACGGCGCCAAGATGGTCACCGCCGTCGCCACCGCCCGGGTGCCCAAGCTGACCGTCGTCATCGGCGGGTCCTTCGGCGCCGGCAACTACTCCATGTGCGGGCGGGCGTACTCGCCGCGCTTCCTGTGGATGTGGCCGGCAAGCCGCATCTCGGTGATGGGAGGGAACCAAGCCTCCGGCGTTCTCGCAACCGTCAAGCGTGACCAGTACGAGGCCCGTGGCGAGGAATGGTCCGCCGAGGACGAGGAAGCCTTCAAGGCCCCGATCAAACAGCAATACGAGGACCAGGGCAGCCCGTACTATTCCACCGCCCGCCTCTGGGACGACGGCGTGATCGATCCCGCGGATACCCGCACCGTCCTGGGACTGGCGCTCGACGTCGTCTCCCGCACCCCCCTGCCGGAGACCTCCTTCGGCCTTTTCCGGATGTGAGCCAGCCATGACCGTTTCCATGCCCGCCGTTCCTTCCGCAATCCGGCAGAAGCCGCTGTTCAGCACCGTGCTCGTCGCCAACCGCGGGGAGATCGCCTGCCGCGTCATCCGCACACTGCGTGCCCTGGGCATCCGCTCCGTAGCCGTCTACAGCGACGCCGACGCCGGGGCCCGCCACGTTCGCGAGGCTGACACCGCCGTGCGGATTGGCCCTGCCGCCGCAGGAGAAAGCTACCTGAAGATCGAGGCGATCCTCCAGGCCTGCCGCGACACCGGCGCCGAGGCAGTCCACCCCGGCTACGGCTTCCTCAGCGAGAACGTCGATTTTGCCCGCGCCCTCGAAACCGCCGGCATCACCTTCATCGGCCCCGGCGTTGAGTCACTGAACGTCATGGGCGACAAGATCCGGTCCAAGAACCACGTGGCCGGCTACGGAGTCCCCGTAGTGCCGGGCATCGCCGAACCGGGCATGACTGACGCGCAACTCATGGAGGCCGCGCCCGCCGTCGGGTTCCCGCTGCTCATCAAACCGTCAGCGGGCGGCGGCGGCAAGGGCATGCACATCGTGGAGCGCCACGAGGACCTCGAAGCCACGCTGGCCACCGCCCGCCGCGTCGCCGCGAGCGCCTTCGGCGATGACACCCTTTTCCTTGAACGGCTGGTCCGCACTCCGCGGCACATCGAGGTCCAGGTCCTGGCGGACAACCACGGCAACGTGATCCATCTGGGGGAGCGCGAGTGCTCGCTGCAGCGCCGCCACCAGAAGGTGATTGAGGAAGCGCCGTCGCCGTTGCTGGAGTCATTGCACGACGGCGGGGCCACCCGGGCGCGGATCGGCGAGGCCGCCTGCCAGGCGGCCCGCAGCGTCCACTACAGCGGCGCGGGAACTGTGGAGTTCCTGGTCTCCGACGAGGCCCCGGACGAGTTCTTCTTTATGGAGATGAATACCCGTCTCCAGGTGGAGCACCCGGTGACCGAAATGGTCACCGGAGTGGACCTGGTCGAATGGCAGGTCCGCATCGCCGCCGGTGAGGAACTGACCGTCCGCCAGGCCGACGTCGAACTCAACGGGCACGCCGTCGAAGCCCGCGTCTACGCGGAAATCCCGGAGCGGAACTTCATGCCGTCCACCGGGACCGTGCTCCTGCTGGACGAAATGCCCGATCACGGAGCCGGCATGATCCGGGTGGATTCGGCCCTGCTCGAGGGGCTCGAGATCTCCTCCAGTTACGATCCGATGATCTCCAAAGTCATCGCGTGGGGCCCGGACCGCACCGTTGCCCTGGATACCTTGGACGCGGCACTCGCCGGCTACACAGCCCTTGGCATCGACACGAATGTTGAGTACCTGAGGCTGCTGATCAACGACGACGACGTCCGCGCCGGGCATCTCGACACCGGCCTGATCGAGCGCAAGATGCCGGACTTCGACTTCCGGCGGATTGACGACGCCGAACTGGTCGCGGCCGCCTTGTACGCCGTTGTGAGCGGGGAACAGGACATCACGGGGACGCCCCCCGGTCCGTGGCAGGCCAGCAACGGCTGGCGGATCGGCGCGCCGGCGCCCCGGCGGATCAGCCTGGGAATGCCCGACGGCGGCATCGCAACGGTGAGTGTGACAGGCCGCGTGGTCGGCGGTCCGGTCCAGGTCTGTGTCGGTGCGGGGCCCTGGCGGACAGCTTCGCTGCGGTTGCCGGGCCGCGGGAGCCTGGTCCTTGCCCTGGACGGCGAAGCCACGGAGTATTCCCTGGCCCCGGTGACGTGGGGTTCCGGCAGCCCGGATCCGGAGAACCTGCCCTCAGGAGTTCCCACGGAACTGTTCCTCGGCAACGGCGGCTGGTCCTGCCGGCTGGAGGTGCTGACGCGGGAGTCACGGCTCGTCCGGGTGCTCGCCGCCGTCGAGCGCGAGGAAGGGACCGCGGACCCGGAGGTGCGCTCGCCCATGCCCGGAACGGTGGTATCCGTTGCGGTCAGCAACGGCGACACCGTGGAAGCCGGCCAGGTCCTTCTCGCCGTGGAAGCCATGAAGATGGAACACCAGTTGGTGGCAGAGGTGGCCGGCACGGTCCACATCAGCATCAAGGCCGGTCAGCCGGTCAAAGCGGACCAGGTGCTGGCCACCATCCACCCTTCAACCACCGATTCAGATTCAGATTCACTTCAGGATTCCAACACGGAGTCGAACAAGGATTCCAACAAGGATTCCAACAACACAGGCAAGGGAGCCTAGCCATGGCAGATTTTGAGCTCAGCGAGGAATACCAGGACCTCAGCGACACCGTTCGGGATTTCGCGGACAACGTGGTGGCGCCGGTCTCGGCCAAGCACGATGAGGAGCACAGCTTCCCGTACGAGGTGGTGTCCCAGATGGCGGACATGGGCCTGTTCGGGCTGCCGTTCCCGGAAGAGCACGGTGGGATGGGCGGGGACTACTTCGCTTTGGCACTCGCCCTCGAACAGCTTGGCCGGGTGGACCAGTCCGTGGCCATCACGCTGGAAGCAGGCGTCTCCCTCGGTGCAATGCCGGTGTACCGCTTCGGCACCGAGGCCCAGAAAGAGGAGTGGCTCCCACTGCTGGCCTCGGGCAAGGCGCTCGCCGGCTTCGGACTCACGGAGCCGGAAGCAGGCTCCGACGCCGGCGGGACCAAAACCCACGCCCATCGTGAGAACGGCGACTGGGTGATCAACGGCAACAAGGAATTCATCACCAACTCCGGGACCGACATCACGCGCCTGGTCACGGTCACCGCTGTGACAGGCCAGAAGGAACGCAAGGATGGCAGCCTCAAGAAGCAGATTTCCACCATCCTGGTGCCCACCACCACTCCGGGTTTCAGGGCGGAGAAGGCCTACAACAAAGTGGGCTGGAACGCCTCGGACACGCACCCGCTGACGCTCAAGGACGTCCGGGTGCCGGAAGCGAACCTGCTCGGTGCGGAGGGTCGGGGTTACGCGAATTTCCTTTCCATCCTGGACGAGGGCCGGATCGCCATCGCAGCTTTGGCGACGGGGGCGGCGCAGGGCTGTGTTGATTTGTCGGTGAAGTACGCCAAGGAACGCAGCGCGTTTGGCCATCACATCGGCAAGTACCAGGCCATCTCGTTCAAGATCGCCCGTATGCAGGCCCGCGCCCATACGGCCCGCCTGGCGTACTACGACGCCGCGTCGAGGATGCTGGCGGGGAAGCCGTTCAAGACGCAGGCGGCCATCGCTAAGATGGTCGCAGGCGAGGCGGCCATGGACAACGCGCGGGATGCCACCCAAGTATTCGGCGGCTATGGCTTCATCAACGAATTCACCGTGGCACGCCACTACCGCGACTCCAAGATCCTTGAAGTCGGTGAGGGCACCACGGAAGTCCAGCTGATGCTCATCGCCCGCGAACTCGGACTGTAACCAGCCCGCTGGTCGGGAATGCCACGCGGTGGTCGAACCTGTTACCCGGTGGTCGAGCTGTAAAACGGTGGTCGAGCCTGTCGAGACCCTTGAAAGGACCAACGATGATCAACAAGGTTGTTGCCAGCGCCGAGGAAGCCATTGAGGACATTCCCGACGGCGCGTCGCTCGCGGTGGGAGGGTTCGGCCTCTGCGGAATCCCGGTGGCCTTGATCGATGCCCTGCACCGGCACGGCACCAAGGACCTCGAGACCGTCAGCAACAACTGCGGCGTGGACGACTGGGGGCTGGGCGTCCTGCTCCGTGACGGCAGGATCCGGCGGACCGTCAGTTCCTACGTCGGCGAGAACAAGGAGTTCGCGCGCCAGTACCTGTCCGGTGAGCTTGAGGTGGTCCTCACCCCGCAGGGGACGCTGGCGGAAAAGCTCCGGGCCGGCGGCGCCGGGATCCCCGCTTTCTACACCAAGGCGGGGGTCGGCACGCAGGTGTCCGACGGCGGCCTGCCGCAGAAGTACGACGCCGACGGCGGCATCGCGATTGCCTCTTCCCCCAAGGAAGTGCGGACTTTCAACGGTGTGGACTACGTCCTGGAGGAATCCCTGACACCCGATTTCGGACTGGTCCACGCCTGGAAGGGTGACCGCCACGGCAACCTGGTTTTCCACGCCACCGCCATGAACTTCAACCCGCTCTGCGCCATGGCGGGAAAAATCACCATCGCCGAGGTGGAGGAGCTGGTGGAACCGGGCGACCTGGACCCGGAGCACGTCCACACGCCAGGCATCTTCGTCCAGCGGGTGGTGGTTGTGCCCGCGGGTGAGAAGCGGATCGAAAAGCGGACTGTTGCCCTTGCACATGCCGCCGGAACCGAGAGCGCCACCGAACAGGCAGGAGCGTAGCCATGGAGTCCAACAGCACGCAGGGAGCGCCTCCCCGCCCCGAAGCCGTCCGGCCCGAATACCGGCGTGCCACCGTCGGCCATCCGGAAGGCACCAATCCGGAGGCCAAAGGATGGACGCGCAACGAACTGGCCGCCCGGGTGGCCCGGGAGCTCAGCAACGGGCAGTACGTCAACCTCGGCATCGGCATGCCCACGCTCATTCCCAACTACATCCCGGCAGGCGTCGAGGTGGTGCTCCACTCGGAGAACGGGATCCTGGGCGTGGGACCATACCCCAGCGAGGACGCGGTGGATCCGGACCTCATCAACGCCGGTAAGGAAACCGTCACGGTCAACAAGGGGGCCGCGTTCTTCGACTCCGCCTCGTCGTTCGGGATGATCCGCGGCGGGCATGTGGACGTGGCCGTGCTCGGCGCCATGGAAGTGGCGCAGAACGGCGACCTGGCCAACTGGATGATCCCGGGCAAGATGGTCAAAGGCATGGGCGGGGCCATGGACCTGGTCTTCGGCGCCAAGAAGGTGATCGTGATGATGGAACACGTGGACCGCAACGGCAACCCCAAGATCGTGGAGCACTGCTCGCTGCCGCTGACCGGCAAGGCCTGCGTGGACCGGATCATCACCGACCTCGCCGTGATCGACGTCGTCACCGAAGGCGGGCGGTCCCGGTTGGTTCTCCGCGAACTGGCCCCCAACGTCTCCGTGGAGGATGTGGCGGCGGCCACCGGCGCCGAGCTGTTCGAAGAGGACCAGGAGCTCACCGTATGAGCGGGGCTTCGGCGGGCTCAACCCCCGACGGTCCGGGCGCAACCACCGCCGCCCCCCGCGTCATCGAGCAGCGTGGCCTGTACTTTGACGAACTCGAAGAAGGCGTTGTCTACGCGCACCGGCCCGGCCGCACTGTGACCGAGGCGGACAACGTCCTGTTCACCACGCTCACCATGAACACCCAGGCCCTCCACCTGGATGCCGCCTGGAGCGCAGGGCAGCCGTTTGGCCAACGGCTGGTCAACTCCATGTTCACGCTGTCCACCCTGGTGGGGCAGTCCGTATCGCAACTCACCCAGGGCACCATCATCGCCCAGCTGGGCCTGACGGACGTCTCTTTCCCGCACCCGCTGTACCACGGGGACACGCTCTACACCGAGACGGTGATCACCGGGAAACGGCTCTCGGGTTCGCGTCCCGGCCAGGGGATTGTGACCATGCAGCACACCGGCCGGAACCAGGACGGCACCGTAGTGGCGCTGGCCACACGGAGCTGCCTTATGTGGACCCGGGACGCCCATGTGGCGCAGTCTTCCGGACAACACGTGCAGCCTGCGGGAGCTGAAAAGGGGAGCGTGCCGGGCCCCGAAAAGAGGACAATGTCCATATGACATTTGTGATGGGTCCCGCCCTGCTCTTCTGCCCTGCCGACCGTCCGGAGCGCTTCCCCAAGGCCGCCCAACGCGCCGACGCTGTCATCGTGGATCTCGAGGACGCCGTGGCACCTGCGGACAAGCAGCGGGCGCGCGGCGCCATCCTTGCCCAGTTGGGCGCTGCCGGGGAGGGGCCCGAACTTGATCCCAGCCGCACCATCATCAGGATCAATCCGGCGGGCACCGACGAGTTCGAGAAGGACCTGCACTGCCTGGCCCACACGCCGTACCGCACGGTGATGCTGGCCAAGGCTGAGAGTGCGGCCCAGCTCGAAGCCCTGGCGGACTACCACGTCATCGCCCTGTGCGAGACCGCCGTCGGGGTCCTGAACGCGCCCGCCATCGCGGCGGCCCCCAACGTGGTGGCACTGATGTGGGGCGCCGAGGACCTCCTGGCTTCCCTCAGCGGTACGTCCAGCAGAGCGGACGACGGCGGCTACCGCGCCGTGGCGCTGCATGCCCGGTCCGCGGTGCTGCTCGCCGCCCGGGCTTTCGGGAAAGAAGCCGTGGACGCCGTGTACGTCAACATCCCGGACCTTGACGGGCTGGCTCTGGAGGCCGCTGATGCCGCAGCGTCAGGATTCGGCTCCAAAGCCTGCATCCATCCCACGCAGGCGGCCGTTGTACGGGGCGCCTACGCCCCGTCCGAGGCCGACGTCGCCGCCGCCACAGAACTGCTGGAGGTCGCGGCTGTTGCCGGATCGGGCGTGTTCCAGCACGGCGGCAAAATGATCGACGGCCCCATCCTCAAGCACGCCGAAGCCACCATCCGCCGGGCAGGCATCCGCTCGTAGGGCCACCGGGGGCAGGAATTGCCCGAGCGTCGGATCAGCCTGGACAGGATCACTGCGCCCCGAATCACCAGGGCCGGAATCACCGCCGCCGCCCGCGGGAACCGCCGAGGGACAGTGGCGGGATTGCCTCATAGAGCGGCATCCGGACCCAGCGCTCGCCGGTCTCCCGGAACTCAGCCCTGGTGGCAAAACGGTACAGGTAGCTGTTGACACGCACCCAACGCGGCGGATCGCCGTCGAACGGGTCGGCGCGGAGTAGCCGCAGCGTCCTCTGGTCCGCCTCCAGCAGTTTCGTTAGGAACGCGTAAAACCACACCTCGTGGACGGTGCGCAACGGCAGGAACCACATCAGCCAGTCCAGCCGCAGGTGGTAGGGCGCCCACTGGCGGGGCAGCCGGCGGAGATCTCCGGGTTTGCCCTTAAACCCATATTCGCGCCAGTCTGCTGAGTCCTCAGGTTCTTCGTCCAGGGTGCCCTCCACGACGATCTCGACGCGGTGCTTGGTCACGGTGCCAAACGCGCCGTACGTGTTGACCAGCTGCCAGCGGTTGAAGCTGGCATTCATCAGCTGCCCCTTGGAGAGCAGGTTGCGCACGGGCCAGTAGCTGAGGACTACCAGCAGCATTGTGGCCACCAGGGTGACGGCAAGCCAGTACGGGGGATTGCCGCGGCTGCCTTCCTCAGGATCCCCGTCCAGCGGCAGGAACGGCAATACGGCGTGGGCCACGGGGTCGCTGACCGCGGCGAAGGCCAGCACAATGGCCATCCAGTTAAGCCACGCAAAGTTACCGCTGGCCACCAGCCACAGCTGGGTGAAAATGATGATGCCGGCGGCGGCGCTTGCCAGGGGCTGCGGTGCGAAGAGGAAGAACGGCACCACCAGCTGGGCGAAGTGGTTCCCCAGGACCTCCAGCCGGTGGAAGGGCTTGGGCAGGAGGTGCGCCTGGCGGCTCAAAGGTCCCGGCATGGGCTGCGTTTCGTGGTGGTAGTAGAGGGCCGTCAGGTCACGCCATTCCCGGCCGCCGCGGATCTTGATCATCCCGGCGCCGAACTCCAGCCGGAACACGAGCCAGGCCAGCAGGATCAGGATGGTGCGCGGCGGCTCGGTCTGGTCGGAGCCAAGGAACGCCACCGTGAACCCGGCCTCCAGCAGCAGCATTTCCCAGCCGAAGCCATAAAACGTCTGCCCCACGTTGACGATCGACATGTACAGCAGCCACAGGGCCAGAAATGCGATCAGCGGAATCCACGGCGGCCCGAGCTGGGGGATGCCGGCCACAAGGAGGGCGGAAACTGCCAGCCCAGTGGCGCAGACACCACGCAGCAGCCGGTCCGAATAGCGCCAACGGAACAGCGTGGGCCGCCGGCGCACGCTGAACCCATCCAGATAGTCCGGAACCGGCAACAGGCCACGTTCGCCCAGCAGCGCAGGGAACTGGTTCAGGGAGGACAGGAACGCAACAAAGAACAGTGCCGCCACACCTCGCTGCAGCACCTGCCGGGCGAATCCGTACTCCGGCGCATCGAACCAGGAAACCCAGTCCACGCAGTCCACGTTACGCCCGGCGTCGCCGTCCGCCCACTAGGATCGGATGGTGTTTGCATTGGTGCTCATTGCCGTTGTTGCGGGGGCACTGGCCCAGCGGCTGGCCGGCCTCGGATTCGGCCTTCTCGTCTCTCCCGTCCTGGTAGTGCTGCTCGGACCGTTCGACGGCGTCATGATCATCAACCTGTGCGGCGCAGCCTCATCACTCCTGATCCTTTCCAGGGTCTGGCGGCATGTGGAGTGGAAGCGCTACTTCGGACTGGCGCTCGCCGCCCTGGCAGGGGTATTGCCGGGTGCCTGGTTGGCCAGCAACGTGGCCGAAGCGCCGCTGGAGATCTGCATCGGCATCCTCCTCATCATCGCCCTGCTGGCTTCGCAGCGGCTGACCCGCAGCTCATGGCGTGCCAGTGGCCCCGTTCCCATGGTCTCCCTCGGCTTCACCAGCGGACTGATGAACGCGGCAGCGGGCGTCGGCGGGCCGGCCATCACCGCGTACGCCATTGCCACCCGGTGGGAGCAGAAGAGTTTCGGCGCCACGCTCCAGCCCTATTTCGTGACCACCGGACTGTCTTCCTTGGTGATCAAGTACATACTTTCCGGTGGACATGTTCCCGGCCTGGATGGCTGGCAATGGCTCAGTATCCTGGCCGCCATGGTGGCGGGAATCATCGCGGGCGATCTGCTGTCCGGCAAGGTCAAACCGGCTGCCGTGCGGCGGATCGTTGTGGCCATCGCCTACATCGGAGCCGTGTCCACGCTGGCCAAGGGTTTCATCGAGCTGGCGGCGGGCTGACCGGACCGCGGGCCATGTGCGGGCCCGGGTGCGGGATACTTAACCAATGCAGCCTCGCAGAATCGTCATCCTCGGATCCACCGGTTCCATCGGCACCCAGGCGATTGACGTCGTCGACGGCGCCCCGCACCTTTTTGAGGTAGTGGCGCTCAGCGCCGGCGGAGGGAACCTGCAGCTCCTGGCCAGCCAGGCCGTCCACACCGGTGCCGCCGCTGTGGGCATCGCCGCGGGGAATCCGCGGCAGCTGCGGGACCTGATCTCCGAGGCTGCCCGCCTCGCCGGGCGGCAGGACTACCGACCCGAAATCATCGCCGGCCCGGACGCCTCGGCCCGCATCGCCGCAGTAGAAGCGGACGTGGTACTCAACGGCATTACCGGCTCCATCGGGCTCGCCCCGACCCTCGCCGCCCTGAAGTCAGGTGCAACGCTGGCGCTGGCCAACAAGGAATCGCTGATCGTCGGCGGAGCGCTCGTCAAGGCCGCCGCCCGCGAGGGACAGATCGTGCCGGTGGATTCCGAGCACTCAGCGATAGCGCAATGCCTGCGCTCAGGCTCCGCGGCCGAAGTTGAGAAGCTCATCCTGACAGCGTCCGGGGGGCCTTTCCGCGGCCGGACAAGGGAACAGCTCCACGACGTGGCACCGAAAGAGGCCCTGGCGCACCCCACGTGGGACATGGGCCTGATGGTCACCACCAACTCGGCCACGCTCGTCAACAAGGGCCTTGAGCTCATCGAGGCCCATCTGCTGTTCGACGTGCCGCTGGACCGGATCGACGTTGTGGTCCACCCGCAGTCGGTGGTTCACTCCATGGTCCAGTTCATCGACGGGTCCGTCATCGCCCAGGCGTCCCCGCCGGACATGCGCCTCCCCATTGCCTTAGGGCTGGGCTGGCCGGACAGAGTCCCCAAAGCGGCCTCCCCATGTGACTGGACCAAAGCCACCAGCTGGACGTTCGAACCGCTGGACACCGTCGCTTTCCCGGCCGTGGACCTGGCCAAGGACGCCGCCAAGCAGGGGAGTACTTTTCCCGCCGTCTTTAACGCGGCAAACGAGGAAGCAGTCATGGCGTTCCACTCGGGACGCATCCGCTTCACCGAAATCGTGGACATCATCGATGCTGTCCTCAGCGAACATTCAGGATCCTCCGGGCTGACGCTGGAGTCGGTACTGGATGCTGAAGACTGGGCACGTACGCGCGCCCACGAACGTTTAGCAGTCAGCAGTCTCTAGGAAGCAGCAGATCCACGCATGAGCCCCGTCCTCCTCTTTATCCTCGGCGTCGTCTTTGTGGCGATCGGCATTGCCGCGTCCATTGCGCTGCACGAAGTGGGGCACCTGGTGCCCGCCAAGCTGTTCAAGGTGCGCGTCACCAAGTACATGATCGGCTTCGGCCCCACCCTGTGGTCCAAGCGGAAGGGCGAAACTGAATACGGCGTGAAAGCGATCCCGCTGGGTGGCTACGTGTCCATGATCGGCATGTATCCGCCCAACAAGGACGACGGAACCGTCCGCCCTTCCAGCACCGGCATGTTCCAGACACTGGCCACGGAAGCTCGGTCCATGGCACACGAGGAAGTGGGCCCGGAGGACGCAAACCGAGTGTTCTACCGGCTGCCGGTATGGAAGAAAATCATCGTGATGCTGGGCGGGCCGGCCATGAACCTGCTGATCGGCGTGGTCCTGACCGCCGTCCTGCTGATGGGCTTCGGCATGGCCACAGCCACCACCACCATCGCCGACGTCTCCAAATGCCAGGTGGCGGCCGGCGAGACCGTTGATCCCGATTCCCCGGACTGCCAGCTGACCCCCGCCGCCGCCGCCGGGCTCCTGCCCAACGACGTGGTCACCTCCTTTGACGGGAAAGCTGTCACCGGCTGGGACGAGCTGACCGAATGGATCCGGGCCTCCGCGGGCAGGGAAGTCAGCCTCACTGTGGAGCGCGACGGCGCGCCCGTCACCACCACGGTGACGCCGGTGCTCTCCGCCCGCCCCGTCGTCGGCGTGGACGGACGCCAGGCAAAGGACGACGCCGGCACCCTCCTGTACCAGGACGTCGGCTTCCTGGGCATCGGCGCGCAGACCGAACTGGTTCCCCAGCCGGCGTCGTCCGTCCTGCCCATGGCGGGCGAGAACATCAAGCAAGTGGCCGGCGTCGTCTTCAATCTGCCCGCCCGGGTGGTGGGCGTTGCCAAGGCGGCCTTCAGCGAGGAAGAGCGCGACCCCAACGGCCCCATCAGCGTGGTGGGCGTGGGGCGCGTGGCCGGTGAAGTGGCGGCCATGGAGGAAGTGCCGCTGCAGTCCAGGATTGGGGCACTGGTAGGGCTGCTCGCCGGCTTGAACTTTGCGCTTGCGGTCTTCAATCTGATCCCGCTGCTTCCGCTCGACGGCGGCCATGTGGCCGGAGCGCTGTACGAGGGGGCGCGGCGACGGGTGGCCAAGCTGTTCGGCAAACCGGATCCGGGCGCTTTCGACATCGCCAAACTGCTTCCCGTGACTTACGTGGTGGCCACGTTGCTGATGGGCATGAGTTTGCTGCTGATTTATGCCGACATCGTGAAGCCGGTGAACCTGTTCGGCTGACTCCTGCGGACGTCTGGCTGGACGGATGTCCCGGATCTACCATGAAACTTGGGCACGTTCGCCGTCCAACCGCAGAACACCAGCCGCTGGATCCGGGCAGGGTTGTGGGCGCTGCCTGTCCGTGGCTTGTCACCGCCTGGTCCACGCTGGAGCCGCAGCCGGACCAGGCGAAGGACCCGGAGGCGTGGGCCCGTTTTGTCAGCTCCGATGCGTACCAGTTCAGCCATCTTTTCGGCAGTACCGCAGGCGTCATCCTGGCCGTGTTCGGTTTCTTTGCTTTGGGCTGTTCCATGGCCAACAGCAGGACGGGGCGCCTGGCACTGGCCTCGATGGTCACAGCTGTTGCCGGCACGGCTTTGCTGCTTGTGCCGGCGGTGATTTCCACGTTTGGCAGGCGCCGGTGGGTGGATCGCCTGGAGCGGATCCCGGCAGGCCACGGCACCGCCTGGACCGGATCGGGTGATTCTCGCAAATCAGTCTTTATTGGCTGATATTTAATAATCAGCTATTTTTGATTGATTATGAGTGATCACCTGCGTACGGTTAAGGCATGTACGTACTGACCATCGACCAGCGAGGCAGCACTGCCGACGTCGACCGTGTTCCCGATCTGATCGCCGCACTGCGCAGCCTCACACCGGAGCCCTTCGAACGGTCCGTGGGTGATGAACTCCAGGGTGTGGTGGAACATGCCGAGGACGTAGTGGAGATCGCCTTGTACGCACTCCGGAGCGGGCACTGGTACGTCGGGATCGGGATCGGGGCCGTACAGCTCACCCCGGGCGGAAGCCCCCGGGAAGGTTCCGGGAGCGGCTTTGTGGCAGCGCGAAAGGCCGTGGAACTCGCCAAGGGCTCGGCTGGTCAGGTGCCATTGTCGGTGGTGTCCGGCAGTATTGGCCGTGGACGGGAGATGCCTCCCCACGCCAAGGAAGGAGCCATGACCAGTGCAAATGCCCAGGCGGTGCTTCGCCTGATCGGACGGGTGGTGCAGCAACGCACACCAGCCCAGTGGCGGGTGGTGGACCGGTTGCGCGCGCTCCAGGGCGGCGATGGAAAGCACGGCAGCCAGAAACACGTGGCCCAGGAACTGGGAATCACGGAGCAGTCGGTGAGCCGTGCGGTGCTCCGATCCGGCTGGCAGGAGGAATGGGCCGCCAGGCCTGCCGCGGCCATGCTCCTTGACTACGCCCATTCCCAGATTGAAGGAGACCGGTGAACGCACTCTGGATCGCAGTTGCCCTGTTGGTGGCCGGATTCGCAGGATGGCCTGTGACCGCACTGGTGTTCCGGCTCGCCAGGACCATTGACGACAAAGCGGACGCGGCCACCAAGTCGGACCAGGACGGATCAGCCCAGGACCCTTCAGCCGACGTCACGGTAGACACCGTTTCGGAAGCCCCGCGGGCCGGTACGGATCATCACAAGGGCGGGCAAACCGTCGACGGCGAGCTGACCACGGGTGGCGGCCAGCCGCCGTCGGACGTTCCTCAGGTGGCGCCCGCGCTGCCGGCCCAGCGGATCCTGCGGGGTGGGGCAATCATCGGAGTGCTGGAACGGCTGGGCGTCTGCGTGGCCATCCTGACCGGACAGCCGGTGGCCATTGCCTACATCGTGGCCATCAAAGGCTTGGGCAGGTTCGCCGAATTGAAGGAGACCCCCGTGGCTGCCGAGCGGTTCATCATCGGAACGCTCACGTCCATGCTGTGGGCTGCTGGAACGGCGGCAGTGATCAAGGTGGTGTTCCTGCAGTGAGTCTTGCTGACTGCCCGGATCGGCGACAGCCCACCCCTGGGGATAGGGTGTCTTTATGACTGTTTTTGCCGTTGAGTATGTGTACGCCGCCGATTCCTCCGCCGTCCGTGATGATCACCGCCCCGCGCACCGCGCCTGGCTGGCGGGTCTGGCGGACGAGGGCCAGCTGCTGACCAGCGGACCCTACGGTGACGGGGCAGGCGCCCTGCTGATCTTCAAGGTCCAGGACGAAACCCAGCTGAACGAACTCCTCAAGCAGGACCCGTTCGCCGTCGCCGGCACCATTGCCGGGATCCGGACAACCGAGTGGACTCCCGTGATCGGCCTCCTGGCCGCGCACGCATCCTGATTCCCGGACCTTTTTTACTACCGAAACACCTACCCAAGGAGTCCACGTGACCTCGGTCAGCCTGGGAATGCCGTCAGCACCGCCGCCCGTTCTCGCCCCCCGCCGCAAGACGCGGCAGATCAAGGTGGGTTCCGTCGGGGTCGGTTCGGACTCGCCCATCAGTGTGCAGTCCATGACCACCACGCCCACCACGGACATCAACGCCACCCTGCAGCAGATCGCGGAACTCACCGCCTCCGGTTGCGACATCGTGCGCGTCGCCTGCCCGTCGGCCGATGATGCAGAGGCCCTGCCAATCATCGCTCGCAAGTCCCAGATCCCTGTTATTGCGGACATCCACTTCCAGCCGAAGTACGTCTTCGCGGCGATTGAGGCCGGCTGCGCGGCAGTGCGGGTGAACCCGGGCAATATCCGCAAGTTCGATGACCAGGTCAAGGAAATCGCCCGCGCGGCGAAGGACCACGGGACCTCCATCCGGATCGGCATCAACGCCGGATCGCTGGAGCCCGGCATCCTGAAGAAGTATGGGAAGGCCACCCCCGAGGCACTCGTGGAATCCGCTGTTTGGGAAGCGTCGCTGTTCGAAGAGCACGGTTTCAACGACTTCAAGATCTCGGTCAAGCACAACGACCCGGTCATTATGGTTGCTGCCTACGAGATGCTGGCCGAGCAGGGCGACTGGCCCCTGCACCTGGGCGTCACCGAAGCCGGGCCCGCCTTCCAGGGCACCATCAAGTCCGCCACAGCCTTCGGGGCGCTCCTGGCCAAGGGCATCGGCGACACCATCAGGGTTTCCCTGTCGGCGCCTCCGGTGGAGGAAATCAAGGTGGGCAACCAGATCCTCCAGTCCCTGAACCTGCGTCCGCGCAAACTGGAAATCGTCTCCTGCCCGTCATGCGGCCGCGCCCAGGTGGACGTGTACACCCTTGCCGAACAGGTCACCGCAGGGCTGGAAGGCATGGAAATTCCGCTCCGCGTGGCAGTGATGGGCTGTGTTGTCAACGGACCGGGCGAGGCCCGCGAAGCCGATCTGGGTGTGGCGTCCGGCAATGGCAAGGGGCAGATCTTTGTGAAGGGCCAAGTCATTAAGACTGTGCCTGAGAGCGAGATTGTTGAGACACTGATCGAAGAGGCCATGCGCATAGCTGAAGAGATGGGGGAGGCCGATGGCGAAGATGCTGTCAAGGGTAGCCCCGTGGTTAGCGTCTCATAAGGAGGACGCCGCGCCGGCGGGAATATCCGTCCGGACCCTCGCCGGCGCGGACACCGCTGCCCTGCGGCGCCTAGCGTCGCAGGATCCGGTAGCCAATGTCTTTATCCTGGCGCACCTCCGGGCGGCGGGCTCTGCCGCGCCCACTGCTGGTGGTGCCGGCGTCCTGGGAGTTTTCGACGACGGCATCCTGGTCGGCGCGTGCTGGGCAGGGGCAAACCTGGTCCCGGTCCAGCTTGACCCCGAATTTGCCGGGCTTGTCGCTGCCGCAGCAAGCAATTCCGGCCGCCGTTTCGCCTCCGCCTTTGGCCCCGCAGATGCCGTCCTTGCCCTCCATGCTGAGCTGGCTGAACTGGGGCATGCGGCCCACGAGGTGCGGGATGAACAGCCGCTGATGACGCTGTGCGGGCCGCCGTCGGTGGAGCCGAACGCGGATCTGGGGCTTGGCCGGCTGGCCGATTTTGACCGGATCCTTCCCGCCTGCGCCGCCATGTTCGAAGAGGAAGTGGGCTACTCGCCGTTCCTCGGGGGCAAGGAGTTCTACAGCCGCCGCGTGGAAGGCCTCATCCGGCAAGGCCATTCATTGGCACACGTCAACGACTCCGGCGACGTTGTGTTCAAGGCCGAGCTGGGAGCTGTGACGGCCGACGTCACGCAGATCCAGGGTGTATGGATGAACCCCGGTTACCGCGGACAGGGTCTGAGCGCCGGCTACATGGCTGCCGTGGTGGAGAAGGCACGCACGCTTGCCCCCGTCACAAGCCTGTACGTCAACGGATTCAACCTCCGGGCGCGGTCCACGTACGAGCGCGTGGGCTTCCGCCAGGTTGGCACCTTCGCTACGGTTCTGTTCTAGCCGCCAGGTCGCTGGCCTCAGCGTCGCCGCCTTTCAGGCCACCCGCCGCCGGTTCACCCGTCAGCTTTCAGGTCACCCGTCAAGTAGTGCTGGACGTTCGGAGCCACGAGCCGCACAAGGTCGTCGGGCGAGGCGGACGCGAGCGGTTCCAGCCGCACAACATACCGGACCAGCACCACGCCCACCATCTGCGTAGCCACGAGATTTCCGCGCATGGCCACTTCCGCGGGCGGTCCGGGAACTCCGGCCATGATGCGGCTGAGGATGGTGCGCTGTACCAGTTCCCGCAGCAGCAACGTCTTGGCCTTGGAGCCGATGGTTCCCCTGAGGAAGGCCACCAGGCTGTGCTGGGCCGGGCTCTCCCACAAGCGCAGCACGGCCCGCACGATCGCCTCTGCCCGGTCCTCCGGCGAGTAGCCGTCGACGCCCGCCAGGACCTTCTCCGGGTCGGCCGGCAGTGCCACGCTCAGCGCAAAAAGCTCGTCCTTGCCCTTGAAGAAGTGGTGGACCATGGCGGGGTCCACTCCGGTTTCCCGGGCGATCTGGCGCAGGCTGGTCCCCTCGAAACCGTGTTCGGCGAAAAGCCGCCGGGCTGTGTCCAGGATCTGGTCCCTCGACTCGGTTGCCCCGCCCCGCCGGCCCCGCCGTCCCGGACCAGCCGCGCTGCCTGCGGGACCCGGGGCGTCCGCTGGCTCATGCTGTCCGTTCACGCGGTCCGCCGCCGCAGGGTCAGGGATGCGAGCACCAGGACCGCCAGGACAATGGCCACGATGACTCCGGCATCCATCCACAGCTGGTCTGTGGGCTCGGTGTTGGCGGCGATCTCCTGGAGTGCATCCACCGAAAAAGTCAATGGAAGGACATTCGACACAGCCTCGAGGGCCTCGTTCATCCGTTCGCGGGCCACAAAGAGGCCACAGAGCAGGATCTGCGGGACTACCACCACCGGCATGAACTGCACGGCCTGGAATTCCGTCCGGGCGAAGGCCGAACAAAGCAGCCCCAGCGCGACACCAAGAACCGCATTGATCACGGCAATCATGACCACCAGTCCCGGGCTGCCTTGGATGTCGAGCCCGAAGATCCAGTACGCAACCGCGGTAGCCACCAGCGACTGCAGGGCGGCCATGATGGAAAATGCCAGCCCGTAGCCGAACAGCAGGTCCGCCTTGTGGATGGGAGTGGTCAGCAGCCGTTCCAGGGTCCCCGAGGTGCGTTCGCGCAGCATCGTGATGGACGTAACCAGGAACATAACCACAAACGGGAAGATCGCCAGCATCATCAGGCCAACGCGGTCAAAAGTCCTGGGCACGCCTGGGGGCAGCGTTTCATTCTCGTAGAGAAAGTACACGGCGGTGAGCAGCAGCGCAGGGACCACCAGGATCAGCGCGATGCTGCGGTGGTCGTGCCGGAGCTGGTCCAGGACGCGCCGGGTGGTGGCCAACAGCATCAACAGGTTCATGACCGTACCGTCCCTTCGGGGGAACCGCTGGGCACTTCGGCGGTGTCCTGGATGATGTGCAGGAAAGCCTTCTCCAGATCGGCACTGTGCCCGCGTTGACTCAATTCCGCCGGCGTCAGCTGCGCCAGGAGCTTTCCTTCCCGCAGCAGGAGGAGTGATCCGCAATGGCTGGCTTCCTCCATCACATGGCTGGAAACCAGCAGGGTGGTCCCGGACTCGGCCATGGACCGGAAACGGTCCCACAGGTCAGCCCGGAGCACCGGATCAAGGCCCACGGTTGGCTCATCCAGGACCAGCAGGCTGGGGCGAGCCACCAGGGCACAGGCCAACGACACCCGGCTCAGCTGTCCGCCGGAGAGGTCACCGGTTTTCTGCCTGGCCTGCGGTTCAAGCCCGACGGCGGCGATCGCCTCTGCGGCCTCGGCGCGGCCCTTGCGGTGCATGGCGCCGAAGTAGCGGACATTGGCTTCGACCGTGAGGTCCGGATACACGCTGGGGGACTGGGTCACGTAACCCACCCGGTGTCGCAGGTCAGGGTGCCCGGCGGGCAGCCCAAGCACTTGGACCGAGCCGGACGTGAGCACCTGGACGCCCATGATGGCCCGCATGAGCGTAGTCTTGCCGCTGCCGGACGGGCCCAGCAGCCCGGTGATCTCGCCTGCCTGGATGGCAAAGTCCAAGCCGCGCAGGACGGGAACCTTTCCCCGTGTGACGTGCAGGGTGGTGGCGGCCACAGCGATGCTGGCTTCCGTGACGGCCGGGGCGGTAGCCGCTGAATGGGACATTAATGCCTCCGAATGCTGGGAGTCCGCGTTTGAATTCACCAGGTGATGAATTCAAACTAGACCTGCTAAAGGCGGCCGTCAATTACTTCGAATGGAAAAACCCTTGTGGATGTGTCGGCTATCACATATGTTCGATCTAGCTGCGCTGGAGTGGGTGGGCGGTCTCACCAGTCCTCACCAGTACCTAGGCGTCAACGGCCATGGAGCCACGTCCGCATGTAATGACCAGCCGTTTACGGCCAGGGGCTTTGCATGCCGGGCGTGGCTCTATTGCGTTCCGCCCCCGCGGTCTCTGGCCGGCTCAGGTTCCGCCGCCTGGCGTGCCGTGGATAGCCGGTAGATTAGTACCCAGAAGAATTGCCCGGCTCTGCTTTCCAGCAGCTACTCCCCAGAAACGGATAACCCACCTGTGGTCACAAGAATGTCCAAGCTTTTCCTGCGCACCTTGCGTGAAGATCCCGTCGACGCTGAGGTCGCCAGCCACCGGCTCCTGGTCCGGGCTGGCTACATCCGCCGCGCGGCGCCCGGCATCTACACCTGGCTTCCGCTGGGGCTGAGTGTGCTGCGCAAGGTCGAGGCCGTCGTCCGCGAGGAAATGGACGCCATCGGTGCCCAGGAAGTCCACTTCCCGGCGCTGCTGCCGCGAGAGCCCTACGAGGTCACCAACCGCTGGACCGAATACGGCGAAGGTCTGTTCCGGCTCCAGGACCGTAAGGGTGCCGACTACCTGCTGGCCCCCACGCACGAGGAAATGTTCACGCTTCTGGTCAAGGACCTGTACTCGTCCTACAAGGACCTGCCCCTGAGCCTGTATCAGATCCAGAACAAATACCGCGACGAAGCACGCCCCCGCGCGGGACTGCTGCGCGGCCGCGAGTTCATCATGAAGGATTCCTACTCCTTCGACGTGGACGACGCAGGCCTGGACGCCAGCTACGCCGCCCACCGTGGCGCCTACCTGAAGATCTTTGCGCGCCTGGGCCTGGAAGTCATTCCCGTTGCCGCCACCGCCGGCGCCATGGGTGGGTCCAAGAGCGAAGAGTTCCTGCACCCCACTGAGATCGGCGAAGACACTTTCGTGCGCTCCGCCGGCGGCTATGCAGCCAACGTTGAGGCCGTCACCACCGTTGTTCCGGCCGACATCGACTTCAGCAACGCCCCTGCCGCCGAGGTCCTCGATACCCCGAACACGCCCACCATCGACACGTTGGTTGCCGCGTCCAACGAACTGGCTCCCCGGAGCGAGGCCGACGGCGGCGCCTGGACTGGCGCCGACACCCTCAAGAACGTGGTTCTTGCCGTCACCCTGCCCACCGGTGAGCGCCAGCTTGTGGTCATCGGCCTGCCGGGTGACCGCGGCGTTGACTTGAAGCGCGTCGAAGCCAACATCGGTTCCTTCCTGCCCATAGGCGGCGAGATCACGCTCGAAGCAGCCAACGACGACGACCTCAAGAAGCAGCCCCTCATCGTCAAGGGCTACCTTGGACCCGGCCTGACGCTGGACAAACCCCTGCTGGGCAGCGAAAGCTCAACCAAGCTCCTCTACCTCGTGGATCCCCGCGTTGTCAGCGGCACGGCCTGGATCACCGGAGCCAACGAAGCAGGAAAGCACGTGTTCGGCCTGGTCGCAGGCCGCGACTTCACCTGGGACGGTGTCATCGAGTGCACCGACGTCCGCGAGGGCGACCCCGCCCCGGACGGCTCCGGTCCTCTGGAGACCGCCCGCGGCATCGAGATGGGCCACATCTTCCAGCTGGGCCGCAAGTACGCTGCAGCCCTGGATTTGAAGGTCCTGGACCAGAACGGCAAGCAGGTGGTGGTTACCATGGGCTCCTACGGTGTTGGTGTCACCCGCGCCGTCGCCGCACTGGCCGAATCCAACCACGATGACAAGGGTCTGGTCTGGCCCCGCGCCGTCGCCCCCGCCGATGTCCATGTAGTGGCTGTCGGCCGCGGCGAGGAAATCTTTGCCGCCGCCGAGCAGCTGGCCCTGGAACTCGAGGCCGCCGGCCTGGACGTCATCTACGATGACCGGCTGAAGGTCTCCCCGGGCGTAAAGTTCGGCGACGCGGAACTCGTCGGCGTCCCCACCATCCTGGCCGTCGGCCGCGGCCTGGTGGACGGCGTTGTCGAGATCAAGGACCGCCGCAGCGGCGAAGCGGAGAACGTGGCCGTGGACAAGGCTGTTGACTATGTGGTCACCGCCGTCCACAGCTGACCTGCGGCGGTGATTTCCGGGTTCGAGTCGATCCAGCTCACCACAATTATCCTGATTGTGGTGGCTGGATTTGCTGCCGGCTGGGTGGACGCCGTGGTGGGCGGCGGCGGTCTGCTCCAGCTGCCGGCCATGCTGCTGGTACCCGGGATCACTCCGGTCCAGGCCTTGGCCACCAACAAGATGGGGTCAATTTTCGGCACCACCACGAGTGCGGTGACGTACTACGGGCGGGTGAAACCGGACCTTCGGACGGCCGTGCCCATGGCGGTGATCGCCCTTGCCGGGAGCTTCGCCGGGGCGGTGCTGGCCGCCACCCTGCCGGCGAGTGTCTTCAAGCCGATCATCGTGGTGGCGCTGGTCGTCGTCGCGCTTTTTACGGCGCTGAAGCCCAACGTCGGTGACATCACCGTGCTGCGGCACGATGGCCGCACGCACTACGTGGTGGCATGCATGATCGGGGCAGTGATTGGCTTCTATGACGGCCTGATTGGTCCGGGCGCCGGCTCCTTCCTCATCATCGCGCTCGTCTCGGCGATGGGCTATGCCTTCCTGGAGGCAAGCGCCAAAGCCAAGATCGTGAACATGGCCACCAACGCCGGCGCCCTGCTGTTCTTCCTGCCCCATGGATCAATCCTCTGGGGTGTCGGGCTGCTGCTGGGCCTGGCCAACATGGCCGGCGGCTACCTGGGCGCGCGGACCGCCGTGAAGCAGGGAAGCCGCTTCATCCGCGTTGTATTCCTGCTGGTGGTGGGCGCCCTGATCATCAAACTCGGCGTCGACGTCTGGCAGGAAAACCTAGCCTGACAGGGTAGCCGAAACCCCCGCAGCCGGTATCGCCCGCAGCCCCGGCCGGGCGTACCATGCAGGTATGTCCGCAGGCGGGGAACCCTATTCGGAAGCATTGTCAGCCGCGGCCCGTCGCGCCGCCGAGTGGCTGGCGAGCCTGCCGGACAGGCACGTCGGGCCCGCCCAAAGCGCCCACGATCTCGCGGCCGACTTCGGCGGGCCCCTTCCGCAGCAGGGCATGCCCGCCGCAGCTGTGGTTGAGTACCTGGCGGACAAGGCCGAACCGGGGCTGATGGCGATGCCCTCGGGGCGGGTTTTCGGGTGGGTGATCGGCGGGACGTTGCCTGCCGCCCTGGCCGCGGACTGGCTGGTCAGCGCCTGGGACCAGAACTCCGGCCTGCGCTACGCCACCCCCGCGATAGCAGCCATCGAGGAGGGGGCCGGCCACTGGCTGCTGGACCTTCTCGGCCTACCGGCGGAATCCGACGTCGGCTTCACCACGGGTGCCACCATGGCCAACTTCACCGGGCTGGCTGCTGCCCGGTGGCGGTTGCTGGCCGATGCCGGCTGGGACCTCGACGGCGATGGCCTGGCAGGCGCCCCGCGGATCCGGTGCTTTGTGGGCCAGGAGCGCCACGAGACCATCGACCTGGGACTGCGGTACCTCGGGCTCGGCCGGCCCACGGCGGTCCCCGCAGATGCCCAAGGCAGGCTGCTGGCGGTGGAGCTGGACCGGCTGCTGTCGGAAGGGTCCGGGCCCGCGCTGGTCTGTCTCCAGGCCGGGAACCTGCACTCGGGAGCCTTCGACCCCTTCGACGCCGCCATCGAGGTTGCCCGGCGGCATGGTGCCTGGGTGCACGTGGACGGCGCGTTCGGGCTGTGGGCCGCGGCAGTGCCCGAGTTCGCGGACCTTACCCGCGGCATGGCCCTGGCCGATTCGTGGGGGACCGACGCCCACAAGACCCTCAACATCCCGTATGACTGCGGTATTGCCATCGTCAGGGATTCAGCAGCGCTACGCAGCGCCATGGGACTGCAGCACACCATCTACCTGATCCACGACGTCGAAGGCCCGGGTGACCCGTTCGAAAAAGCGCCGGAGCTGTCCCGCCGCGGCCGCGGCGTGCCGGTGTGGGCCGCCCTCCGCTGCCTGGGCCGGGACGGCGTGGCAGCCCAGGTCCGCGGGCTCGCCGACGCCGCTTTGAAGATCGGCAGCCGCCTGGCCGAGGTGGACGGTGTCGAGGTGCTCAACACCGTGGACTACACCCAGGTTTCGCTCGCCTTCGGGGACGACGCCACCACGCGCGCCGTGACAGCCCAAGTGATAGAGGACGGCAAGGTCTGGATGTCCGGTTCACGCTGGCAGGGCAGGGATGTCCTGCGCGTCTCGGTCAGCAACTGGAGCACTGACGCGGACGACGTCGGCACTGCCGTCGAGGCGGTCAGCTCCGCTTTGGCGGCTGTACGGGCAGCGGGCTGACCGCCCGGGAGGCACAGTCCCGCCTGCGAGGCACCATCCAGCCCGGGAGGCACCCATCGCTCAGCTCTCGCCGTGTCCTGGCTCAGGCAGGGCGTGCGCCGAGGGGAGACCAGCGAGGGTCCGCCCGGCAAGGGTGCTGGCCACCCAGAGTGACCGGGCAAGATCTCCTTGGTGGCGCGGCAAGGACGCGTAGCAGAGGGCGTTCTCCACTTCGCGTGCCACGGCCCACTGGCGCGCAGATTCGGCGTCGAGGCCGGCCGCGGCGCTGAAGTCCTGGCACCGCCGCCTCAACCCTCCGGCCGGATCGCTCCGGGGCAGGTCGCCGAGACGGTTCCACAGCAGCGGTGCCACCGCGAACTCCGGTTCGCCGATCATGGGCTGCGGGTCGATGGCGACGAAGGCCTCCCCGGGCAGCCCTCCCCTGATGGTGTGGGGCCGGGCCAGGATGTTCAGGAAATGCAGGTCCGTATGGACCAGGACATCGCGGCCCGAGCGGCGGCCAACGGCGCCGCGGGTCTGGCAGACTTCCAGGGCCGCCTCCAGTAGCCAGCGCGGGAACGGGCGGCCCTGCTGTTCCCAGTCGGCGGGCAGGTCATCGCTCCATTGTTCGGCCCGCCCGGCGATGTGATCGAACTCCTGCCACTGCGGCCGGCCGTCCGGCACCAGGCCCAATAGCCGCATGGTGCTGCCCCACGCCACCGCCGCTTGATCCAGCGGAAGGGTCTGGAGCGAGGAGTCCGCATTCAGCCGCTCAAGCAGCATGGCGCACGTTCCGGCGTCGGATTCCAACAGCCGGACGGCGCCGGAGCCGCCCCAGAGTGCCAGCGCATGGCGTTCCATCCGTGCCTCATCGTGGGGAAACGCGATTTTGAGCGCCGCCGGTGTCCCGTCCGTCCGGCGGACTGGAATCACCACGCCGCCGTGGCCATGCCACGGGAGGGCACCGGCTGCCAGGTCAACAGCCAGTTCCCAATGCTCCAGCCGCCCCTGCACCAGTCCCGGGAGGGAGGAAAGCCAGGCCCGTCCCGCGCTACTGTGGCTGAAACGCCCGCTGAGGGCTGGCGGGATCGGCACGCCAATCTGGACGCTCACAGGACGCCGCTTGCGCCGAGCAGGTTGCCGATGGAGAACGTGGCAGCCAAGGCCAAAGCCCCGCCCGCCACCACCCTGGCGGCGGCCCGCAGCTTCGAACCGCCGCCGATCCAGGCGCCCAGCGCCCCGGTGGCGGCAAGGGCCGCCAGCACGGCCGCGAACGTCAGGGGGACCCGGATGTTCTCCGGCGGCAGGAGGATGGCGGCCATCGGCAGGATGGCGCCGGTCACGAACGCAACAGCTGAAGCAAAGGCTGCATTCCACGGGCTCACTATGTCTGTTTCGTCGATGTTCAGTTCGGCGGACAGGTGCGCGCCCAGGGCATCGTGGGCTGTCAGCTCCCGGGCCACTTTCCTTGCTGTGTCCAGGCTCAGCCCCTTGCCCTGGTAGATCGCCGCGAGTTCCTCCAGCTCTTCCTCCGGCTGTTCCTGCAGCTCCAGGCGTTCCTTTTCGATCAGGGCCCGCTGGCTGTCTTTCTGGCTGCTGACGGACACGTACTCGCCCAAGGCCATTGATACTGCGCCACCCACCAGGCCGGCCGTGCCGGCGACGAGGATTGGTCCGGACTGTGTGGTTACACCGGCGACTCCCACGACGATTGCGGCGACCGAGACGATGCCGTCATTGGCACCCAGCACGCCGGCGCGCAGCCAGTTCAGGCGCTGAGCGACGTCGTTTTGGTGGGGCTCATTCTCATGAAGGGCGGGGGCGCCTGCACTGTTCATGCCTCCAGCAAAGCATTAGTGCCTGCGGCTGGCCAGTGTGCCGTGCCTTGGCTACGAATTGCCGGGAGTGCTGGTTGTGGAAGTCCCCTGAGTTGATACAGGCTCCGGCAGTGGCGGCAGGAGTGCTTCGTCCAGGACCATGCCGGGGACCGGGCTTGGCGACGCACCCCAATGGACGGTCCGCCGGGCCGCCGACTGAAGTGCCGAGAGTGCCCATGCCCGTTCGGGTCCTTCGCTAAGGGCCACCACGTCGCCGAGCACCGGAAGTGTCTCTGCTTCCAGTGTTCCCAGCGCCGCTGCAGGGTCTGCCAGGAACGCCTGGCTCAGGGCATAGCCGGGCTGCCTCAGGGGTACCGCGGCGCAGCGGGACCTGCCCATGGCCTCCGCTTCGCTACGGAGGACGCCGTGCTGGGCCAGGAAGTTCGACGCCGGAGCAGCGGACCCGGAGTTAAGCCTGGTCAGTGCGGCCTGGTACGCGTAGACCAGTTCCAGCTCGCTCTCCACGACTAGGGCCAAGGCTGAGCCGAGGTCCACGCCACTGCTGGCGTCGGCGGCAGCTGCTTCGCTGGCACAGCTGGCGGCGGCTGAAGCCGAAACAGGCATGGTGGGCGCCGTCGATGCGGGGGAGGAGGAGCCAGCGGCTTGAGGCGGTGCCAACGCGATCCCGGTCGCCGAGGCCAGGTCCTCTGCGGCCAGAAGCTGGGCGGTACCGGTGCCGGCGAGAAGGCGGGCCATACCGCCGTCGGCCGTTTCGGCGTCCTGGAGCCGCTGTGCCCCGCTTGCCTGGAGGGCAGCGGCGAAGTCCGCGGTGGTGGTCGACGGCGGCGTGTCGGTGGGCAGCGCCGTGGCCGGGGCAGGGACGGGGGCAGTAGCCGCGACATCCGGGGCAGGATCGCCGGCCGCATCAGCCGGCAGCATCAACGCCCGGGCCTGCACCGTCAGCAAAGTCACAACCCGGGCCAAGGCTGCGGCTTGTGGGGCCGGCGCAGTGGCGCCGGCAGTGCCTTCGAGGTCCAGGCCCGCGGCCTTCAGGGTCAGGGAATCAGCGAACGCGGATGCCCTTGCCTGCTCGGAAAACGGCGGCGCCGCAGGCGGGGGCGGTTGGCGGGGAATGAGCACGAATCCCAGGCTCGCCACCAGAAGGGCGGCCAGCGCAAAAACGGCGTACTGGAAATAGCGCCCGTGGCGGCCGGTCTCCTGCGTGTCGTCTTTCACAACAGACCATGTTGTCACGCCTGATGCGGCTCTTCGTGCACCACTGCGGCCGGAAAATCGTTAGGCTAGTAGTCACAACATCATCTATTGGAAGGCGGCCGGCATCGTGAGTAATGCAGAAGCCACGACTTCATCAGACGCTACCGGAACGGGTACCGCTGTTGCTGCGCCCGCCAACAATCCCGAAGCCGTCAGGCTCCGGGCGCTGCTGGAACCGGCGGTCCAGGCCAACCGCCTGTATCTCGAGGACGTATCCATCCTCGCCGGTTCACACCGCGTGGTCCACGTGGTGGTTGACCTGCCGCAGGAGGAAACCGGCGGCGTAAACCTTGATGTCATTGCAGACATCTCCAGGGTCCTCTCCGACGTCCTGGACAATGATCCCGCAGACGACGGGCGCCCCTACGACCTCGAGGTTTCCTCCCCGGGCGTCGCGCGTCCCCTCACCGAAGTCCGGCACTGGCACCGCGCCCGGGGCCGGATGGTCAAGGTCAACGTCATCCAGGGCGAAAACGTCACCGGCAGGGTCCAGTCCGTGGACGATTCCGGCGTCACCATCATCCCGGAGATCGCCGTCAAGAAGGGCATGAAGCCCAAGCAGGGCGAGCCCCAGATTCTTCCTTTCGACAGGATCCGCAACGGAAAAGTCGAGATCGAATTCAGCCACCTCGAAGAAGCTGGTCTGGAACCTGAGCACAATGGACCTTCTGAGGAGGCCTGATGGATATTGACATGAGCGCGCTGAGACTACTGGAGCGTGAGCGCGAAATTCCGCTGGACCTCCTGATCCCCACCATCGAACAGGCGCTCCTGGTGGCGTACCACAAATCGCCCGGCGCCTTCGAGAAGGCCCGGGCCGAGCTGGACCGCAAGAGCGGCCACGTGACCATCTGGGCAGTGGAAATCGACGACGACGGCGCCCCCATCGGCGAGTTCGAGGACACGCCGGCCGGCTTCGGCCGTATTGCCGCGAGCACCGCACGCCAGATCATCCTCCAGCGCCTGCGCGACGTCGAGGACGACGCCGTCCTGGGTGAGTTCAAGGGCCGCGAGGGTGAACTTGTGGCCGGCCTGATCCAGCAGGGCAACAACCCTCACATGATCCAGGTCAACCTGGGTTCGGTGGAGGCCCTGCTGCCGCCGCCCGAACAGGTGCCGGGAGAGAAGTACATCCACGGCAACCGGCTCCGCGCCATCGTTATCGATGTCCACCGCGGCACCAAGGGCCCGTCCGTCACCCTGTCCCGTTCACACCCGGGCCTCGTCCGGAAGCTCTTCGAACTGGAGGTCCCGGAGATCGCGGACCGCTCTGTGGAGATCGTGGCACTGGCCCGCGAGGCCGGCCACCGTACCAAGATCGCGGTCAAGGCCCACACCCAGGGCATCAACGCCAAGGGCGCCTGCATCGGCGAAATGGGTTCCCGCGTCCGCGCCGTTATGACGGAACTGAACGACGAAAAAATCGACATCGTCGACTTCAGCGAGGATCCGGCAACGTTTATTGCCAGTGCACTTTCCCCATCGCGTGTGAATTCGGTCACCATCGTGGACGAGGCCACCCGCTCCGCGCGTGTGGTGGTCCCGGACTACCAGCTCTCGCTGGCCATCGGCAAAGAGGGTCAGAACGCCCGGCTGGCGGCCAAGCTGACGGGCTGGCGAATCGATATCGTCTCGGACGCTGCCCCGGCGCGCGAAAGCTAATCCGGTTCCGGGGCGGCGGCCGGCGGCGGATACCTTCGGCCGAAGCCCCGGTTACGGGCAGAACTGCCCCAAGGGGCTAGAATAGACATGACCGCGCCTAACGGCCGGTATTCGTGTGCCCTGAGAATTCCCGTTCCGCCGATGCGGTTGGGGCCTCAGGGCCAGCAGTTATGAACGTCAGGAAGATACTCACCGTGGCAGAAGTGCTTCACACCGAGGATCAACCGCAGCGTACCTGCATCGGATGCCGGAAGCAGGCACCGCGGTCTGAGTTACTCCGGCTCGTCGCCGAAGGCAGCGGTTCCACCGCAGTGCTGGTAGACGAACGACGCCGGATGGCTGGCAGGGGTGCATGGCTGCACCCCAGCGAAGCGTGCCTGGCCCTGGCGGTCAAGCGGCGAGCATTCGGAAGGGCCCTCAATGGGGCAACCGGGTCCACCGCCGTCGAACGCCGGATCATGGCAGGCAAGCAGGACGCCAGCCCGTTGCAGGTACCCCTGGTAGCTGTAGCAAAAACCGTCCAACCTGAAAGCGGGTCAGAAAACTGATGGAAACCCGATGAGTTCCCAGCGATGAGTGCGCAACGATGACAAATTTGTTGCGCTCTGCAATGGGCCCTGTAGTTGCAACCGCGGCTGGGGCCCGCAGTAAGAAGTAGACGGTTCGTGCCTGGCTCGGTGCGGACCGAGACAGGAGAAATGTGGCCAAGGTCCGCGTACATGAGCTTGCTAAAGAGCTCGGTATTACTTCCAAAGATGCAGTAACCAAACTGCAGGAACTGGGCGAATTCGTTCGCTCCGCCTCTTCAACCATTGAGGCCCCGGTGGTGCGGAAACTCCGCAACGCCTACCCCGACGCAGCTGCCAAGACCGCAGCTCCGGCAGCCGCGCCCAAGGCGCCTGCCCTGTCGGCCGACACACGACCCGCAGTACCTGCTCCGGGCCCCTCAGCTCCCTCAGCCCCGGTGACACCTGCTGCTGCGGCTCCGGCTGCACCCGCTGCCGCTTCCGCAGCTCCGGCTGCACCTGCCGCAGCACCCGTTGCGTCAGCCCCGGCCGCAAGTACACCGTCCACCGGCGCCAAGCCCGGTGCCCGTCCGGCACCGAAGGCTGAAGCCCCGGCCGCACCGACCCGCTCTGGCGGATCAACACAGGGTGGTTCGCAGGGCGGCTCCGCACCGCGTCCCGGCGGTCCCCGTCCGGGCAACAACCCGTTCGCCACGTCCCAGGGCATGCCCCGCGGCCGCGGTGGCGACGGAGAGCGTGCTCCCCGTCCGGGTAACAACCCGTTCGCTCCTTCGCAGGGCATGCCCCGCGCGGGTGGAAGCCGTCCCGACGGCGACCGTCCGGGTGGTCCGCGTCCCGCGGCCGGTGCCGGTGGTCCCCGTCCGGGTGGTCCGCGTCCCGCAGCCGGTGCCGGTGGCCCCCGTCCCGGTGGTCCGCGTCCCGCAGCAGGCGCCGGCGGTCCCCGTCCGGCAGGTGCCGGTGGAAACCGTCCTACTCCGGGCATGATGCCCAACCGCACTGAGCGTCCCGCACCCGCTGGTGCAGGCCGTCCCGGTGGCGGCGCCCGTGGTCCCGGACGTCCGGGTGGCGCTCCAGGCACCGGTGGCGCACCGGGTGCCGGTGGCGGCGCTCCGGCCGGCGGTGGCTTCGGCAAGGGTGGCCGCGGTCGCGGTGGCACCCAGGGTGCTTTCGGTAAGGGCGGCGCAGGCCGTGGCAAGCAGCGCAAGTCGAAGCGTGCCAAGCGCCAGGAACTCGAGCAGATGAGTGCTCCGTCGCTGGGTGGCGTGAGCGTACCCCGCGGCGACGGCAACACCGTAGTCCGGCTTCGCCGTGGCTCGTCCATTACGGACTTCGCCGACAAGATCGAGGCAAACCCCGCAGCACTGGTGACGGTCCTCTTCCACCTCGGCGAAATGGCCACGGCCACGCAGTCGCTGGATGAAGAGACCTTCGCACTGCTCGGCGAGGAGCTTGGCTACAAGCTCCAGGTTGTCTCGCCGGAGGACGAGGAGCGCGAGCTGCTCTCCGGCTTCGACATCGACTTCGAAGCAGAACTCGAAGCCGAAGGCGACGAAGACCTCGAGGCACGTCCTCCGGTTGTCACCGTTATGGGCCACGTTGACCACGGTAAAACCCGCCTGCTCGATGCCATCCGCAAGTCCGACGTTATGGCGGGCGAACACGGCGGCATCACGCAGCACATCGGTGCTTACCAGGTCACGCACACCCACGAAGACATCGATCGTAAGATCACCTTCATCGATACTCCGGGCCACGAGGCGTTCACCGCCATGCGTGCCCGTGGTGCGAAGGTCACCGACATCGCCATCCTGGTGGTCGCAGCGGACGACGGCGTAATGCCGCAGACCGTTGAGGCACTCAACCACGCGCAGGCAGCAAATGTGCCGATCGTGGTGGCTGTGAACAAGATCGACAAGGAAGGCGCCAACCCGGAGAAGGTCCGCGGCCAGCTGACCGAGTACGGCCTGGTTCCCGAAGAATACGGTGGCGACACCATGTTCGTGGAGGTCTCTGCCCGCCAGAACCTCAACATTGACGAGCTGCTCGAGGCTGTCCTGCTCACCGCGGACGCTGCCCTGGACATGCGCGCCAACCCGAACAAGGACGCCCGCGGTATCGCGATCGAAGCCAACCTGGACAAGGGCCGCGGTTCCGTGGCCACCGTCCTGGTGCAGTCCGGCACCCTGCGTGTCGGTGACACGATCGTGGCCGGTACGGCTCACGGCCGCGTCCGCGCCATGTTCGACGACGACGGCAGTGTCCTGACCGAGGCCGGCCCGTCCCGCCCCGTGCAGGTTCTGGGTCTGTCCAACGTGCCGCGCGCCGGCGACACCTTCTTTGTGACCGCTGACGAGCGCACCGCCCGCCAGATCGCCGAGAAGCGTGAAGCAGCCGACCGCAACGCCGCCCTCGCCAAGCGCCGCAAGCGCATCAGCCTGGAAGACTTCGACCAGGCCGTGGCCGACGGCAAGATCGACACCCTCAACCTCATCCTCAAGGGTGACGTGTCCGGTGCCGTGGAAGCCCTCGAAGACGCACTGCTCAAGATCGACGTCGGCGAAGGCGTGCAGCTGCGCGTCATCCACCGCGGCGTTGGTGCCATCACGCAGAACGACGTCAACCTGGCAACGGTCGACAGCGCTGTTATCATCGGCTTCAACGTCAAGCCTGCCGAGCGGGTTGCCGAACTGGCAGACCGCGAAGGCGTGGACATGCGCTTCTACTCCGTCATCTACGCAGCAATCGATGACATCGAGATGGCCCTCAAGGGCATGCTCAAGCCGGAGTACGAAGAGGTCCAGCTGGGCACCGCCGAGGTCCGCGAAGTCTTCCGCTCTTCCAAGTTCGGAAACATCGCCGGTTCCATCGTTCGCTCGGGCATCATCCGACGCAACACGAAGGCCCGCATCAGCCGCGACGGCAAGATCATCGGTGAGAACCTCACCGTTGAGACGCTCAAGCGCTTCAAGGACGACGCCACTGAGGTCCGCACGGACTTCGAGTGTGGTATCGGTCTTGGTTCGTTCAACGACATCACCGAAGGCGACATCATCGAGACCTTCGAGATGCGCGAAAAGCCGCGCGTTTAGGTTGTCTTAGCGTTACAGGGTCGGGGCCGTTGGATTTTTTCCGGCGGCCCCGCCCCTTCGCCGCACGGTTTTCGATCTTCGATCGCAAACCGTCCGGCTCCGATAGGCCCGATGCCACTCCCAGGCCGCCGGAAAAAACCCAACGGGAGTCCGTCGTAGACTCGCCTTTAGTGCGTGGCAGATAACTGAAACGTGCGACGTGGCCCATTTGGCCGCCGTCGTACATCCCAAATTTTTAGGAGTGGAAATGGCTGATCCCGCACGGGCTGCCAAGTTGGCGCAGCGGATTAAGGTTGTTGTTGCTGAGGCCTTGGGCCGGAAGGTTAAGGATCCTCGGCTGGAGGGCATTACTGTTACCGATGCCCGGGTGACCAATGATCTGCAGCATGCCACGATCTACTACACCGTTTTCGGCGACCAGGCTGTGCAGGCTGATGCTGCCAAGGGCCTGGAGAAGGCCAAGGGTGTGCTCCGCCAGGAGGTGGGGCGCAACGTGACTGTCCGCCTGACGCCGACGCTGGAATTTGTGGCGGACCAGATCCCCGTCGTTGCCTCAAACCTGGAGGACCTGCTCCGGGCCGCCAAGAAGCGCGACGCAGAGGTGGCTGCGCTGGCCGAAAACGCCAAGCACGCCGGCGAGGCCGATCCGTACAAGAGCGACATTCCCGCCGATGTGGAGATCGACGAGGACGACTTCGACGAAGAGGAAATTGACCTCACCGACGACGAAGACCTCGACGAAGACGCCAACAAATAGCTTCACGCGAAGAAGGCCCGAACCCGAAGTTGGGGTCCGGGTCTTCTTCGTCTGCGGGATGTTCCCTGCGTTTCCTACCGGATACTGGCCTTCAGGACCGTTCCCGCGGTGAGGTCAGCGAAGCTGAAACCGGCTGTGGCATAGAGGGTTTTCCCTCGCAGCTCCACCGCGGCAGGACCGTCGACGGCCAGGAACTGTGACTGTTCACGGGTCCAGGCGTCGATCCTGACGATCTCATTGCCGAACATCGAAGCTGCGTAGACGTCCCCACTGCCGGATACGGCGATGCCGGTGGGGCTCAGGATCTCATCGGCCCACAGGTGGATCGCCCCGGTCCATGGATTGACCCGGAAGATGGCACCGCGGTGGCCCAGGGAAGGATCCTCCGGACCGCCCGGCAGCGACGAGACGTACAGCCAGCCGTCGGGGCCGATCTCTACATCGGTGGGCACCGGTTCAAATGCGTAGTCGTGTCCGACAACGCAGGACGGGAAGCCAACAGCCGCGGCAGCCTCTGCAGTGGCTTCCGCCGGACGCGGAGGCAGGACCGCGAGGGTGGAAGTCTCCCCGGTGGCGGCGTTGACCTTGAGGATGGCATTCATCCCGGCGTCGGCCACGAAGACGGTATTGCCGTGAACCGCTGTGGCATAGCGGTGTGAGTCGACCGCCCCGGAGTATTGTGCCGGCGGGAACGGCGCCGTAATTTGGGCCAGGCACTCGTCGGTCACGTCGGACCCGAAGCCGTAGTCCTGGAATCCGTCCGGGTTGTTCTGACGCTCGTAGGTCGCGAGGTCCACAATGGTCCTGACCTCCCCGCGCCTGTCGATTGACTTCAAATAACCGGCCAGCGCTGTGGGATCTCCGCCGCCTCCCCCGACGCTTTCGACGAAAAACGTGGTGGTGCCCCGTGTCTCAACCCCGCCAACGTCCCAGCCCGCATTCGTGTAAACGTTGGTCGTTTGCCCGTCATCCTCGACGCGGTCCAGCGTGCCCGCAAAGTTCTGCGTGACGAGGACGCTCTTGCCAGGACCCAAGGCCAGGCTCAACGGCGTCATCAGGTGCTCCGCCAGGGTTTCGGGTCCGGACAGTTTCTGCGTAGCCGTGGCGGGCGCGACGGGGATGATCATCGCCGCTGCTGCCAGGCACGCGACGATCGGAAACTTCTTGTTCATTGGATCCTCCGGAGTTGACGTGCACCCTGTCGCCGGGGCCTGGCCTGAGACCAAGTCAATGCGATCCGAACTACCCCCGGCGCTAGGCTAATCCCGCAAAAGGGGTGACGTCGACGGCATTTCCCCCTAATGTGCCTCCCTATTTTGAACCGGAAATCCTGGCTCATGGCTAGGATCTAGTTATGACGCAGGCGAGCGACAACCACGAGGCCACCCGATACCTGGAACAGGCCATTGAGCTGGCTGTCCGGAACGTCTCCGACGGTGGCGGGCCGTTTGGTGCGCTGGTGGTGACCCCGGATGGGCGGGTCCATGAAGGCATCAACCGGGTCACCCGGGACAACGACCCCACCGCGCATGCCGAAGTGGTGGCAATCCGCGCTGCGGCAGCCGCAGGCGCCACGTTCGACTTGAGCGGCGCCGTGCTCTACACCAGCTGCGAGCCGTGCCCGCTGTGCCTGTCAGCCGCGCTGTGGGCGCGGATTGATCGCGTCTATTTTGCGGCCGACCGCCATGGTGCAGCTGCGGCCGGTTTCGACGACGCCGTGTTCTACGAGTATTTCAACGGCACCCGTCCGGAACTTCTGCCGGTCGCCCAAGCCGCCATTTCGGCGTCGGACGCTCCGTTTGACGCGTGGCGCCGGAACACGAAACGCAAGGAGTACTAACAAGGTGCCGGGTCATTAATCCTGGCGTTCAGGCAGCCTGCCGATACCCTCCACCAAGTCGTTGCGGGTACCGCACAGCGCGATCCGTACCCAGCCCTCGCCGATCGAGCCAAAGGCAGTTCCCGGCGCAAGCGCAACGCCGGAATCGGCCAGGAACCTGCGGGCCCAGCTGCGGACGTCCCCGTCGCTGACATGGGAGACGTTGGCCCACAGATAGAAGGCTCCCTGTGCACTCAGGTACGGGATTCCCTTGTCCTCCAGCACTGCTGAGGCCGCGTCCCGGTTGGCCCGGTAGTGGTCGTGGGCGTGACGGACGTAGTCCTGCGGGCCTGTCAGTGCCGCGAGCGCGGCGTACTGCGACGGCGAGGCAACGCAGGAGACAATCGCTTCCATCACGTTGTTCATCTTCTGCTCCAGCCCCGGCGGACAGACCAGGGCGCCGATCCTCAGGCCGGTGAGGCCGTACGTCTTCGAGAGAGTCAGCGACGTGAACACGCGCGCCTCGCCGGGCACGTCGCTGTCGAACCGGGCCGGGCTGACGTGGGGAACGTCGTAAGTGAAGGCCTCGTAGCATTCGTCGGAAATGATCCAGAGATCGCGCTTGCGGGCCAGGTCCACAAGTTGCCGGGTCAGGTCCTCGCCGAGGACGGCGCCCAGCGGGTTGGACGGGGAATTCAGGATGAGCACCCGGGTCCGGTCCGTGATGAGCGCTTCAATGTCCTGGATCCGCGGCTGGAAGTCATGCTCGGGATACAGCGGGTAGCCCACCGGCACGGCATTCAGGAGCCGGCTGGTCATGGCGAACGTGGGGTAGCCGGGGTTCGGGATCAGGATCTCGTCGCCGGGGGAGAGCAGGAGGCTCATGGCGAAGTGCAGGCCCTGTTGCGCTCCGTCCACCACGTAGACGCGCTCGGCACCGAGGCTCGTGTTGAGTCCGGCGCGTTTACGGAACCGGGTGGCGAACGCTTCACGGAGGGCCGGGATGCCGGCGTTGGGCGTGTAATTCGTTTCGTCCCGGTCGAGGCAGGCCATGCCGGCTTCCAGGATGTGGCGGGGGAGCGCGAAGCCCGGCTCGCCGATGCTCAGGACGATGGCCCCGGGAGTATGCCAGGCGGCCTCGGTGATTTCGCGGATCTGGTTGACGGGGACGTCGCGCGCGTGCGCCGCAAGCTCAGGCATGGATGCCATCCTAGCCGCCACCGGAATCCTGTTCCGGAACGGGCACTCCGGAACGGGCACTCCGGAACGGGCACTCCGGAGCGGCCACACTGGGGCGGGGCTGAGGGCAGGGGTGTGGGCAAGGGCCGCGGCCAGCGCCGATATACTGGGAAGCGTGCTTTCTGGACTGGTGATAGTGGACAAACCGCAGGGATGGACCAGCCATGATGTGGTTGGTCGGATGCGGCGTCTCGCCGGGACCCGGAAAGTGGGGCACGCCGGCACCCTCGATCCCATGGCTACCGGCGTCCTGGTGGTCGGCATTAACAAGGCCACCCGGCTCCTGACCTACATCGTGGGCACGTCCAAGACGTACACGGCAACCATCCGGTTGGGCCAGTCCACTATCACGGACGACGCCGAAGGTGACGTGATTGCCGCCGTCAGTGCCGCCGCCGTCGCCGATGAAGCAATTCACGACGGCGTCGCCGCCCTCACGGGTGAAATCCAGCAGGTGCCCAGCAGCGTCAGCGCCATTAAAGTCAACGGTGAACGTGCCTACGCCCGGGTCCGCTCCGGTGAAGAGGTAAAGCTCGCGGCGCGCCCGGTCACCATCCACCGTTTCGAAGTTCACGCCATCAACCGGGAAGCGGGTGGCGACGTCGTGGACATTGATGTCACCGTTGAGTGCTCATCCGGTACCTATATCCGCGCCCTCGCCCGTGACCTCGGCGACGGGCTGGGAGTGGGCGGCCACCTGACCGCCCTCCGCCGGACCCACGTTGGCCCGTACTCGCTGGACCAGGCCCGGACGTTGGAACAGCTGGCCGAGGAGCTGAATGTCCTGGAGATGTCCCAGGCTGCCCGGGCACTGATGCCTAACCGCGAACTCACAGCGGAGGAGGCCAGAGAGATTTCCTTCGGACGCCGGATCGCAGCGGGAGCGGAAGCAGGAGATCCCGCGGCTGCCACCACTGAGCACCCGGCAGCAGCGTTCGCGCCGGACGGCAGCCTCGTGGCGCTCCTGGCGGACTCCGGAAACTTTGCCAAGCCTGTCCTGGTATTCGCGCCGGGCAACGGTGCGTCAGAAAAAACTGGGCCCCGGAATGCTGCGCCCGAGAATGTTGTGCCTGAAGATGCTGCGGGCGGGGACGCTTAGGCATGGACGCCTATTTCTACATCATCCTGGTGGTCGGCCTGCTCTCCAGCGGAATCTGCCTCGGTGCCGGCATCCTGAAAAAAGCCCCCAACGATCTCACCATCCTGTCCGTTGCCGCCGTCGAGCTGGCACTGCTGGTTTACCTGGTGGGTTCGATCGTGCGGGTGATCGCGGGCGAACCGATTGCCGGGGAAGCCTGGGAATTCTGGGGATACCTGGCCACGGCGATGCTCCTGCCGCCGGCAGCCGTGTACTGGTCCATCCTGGAACGGACCCGCTGGAGCAACTTTGTCCTCGCCGCCGTCGGTGTCACGGCCTTGGTGATGGCCGCCCGCATGAACCAGATCTGGTACTGAAATGGAAGAAGTACGCAACGTGAAAGCACCTCGTTCCGAAGCCGCCCGTGCCAAGGCAGATGCCAAGGCTGGCGTCAAGGACACTCGGAACACCGGCCCCGGACGCCTGCTCATCGCCGTCTATGCAGTGTTTGCCATTTCGGCCACCGCACGCGCCGGTTACCAGATCCTGACCAAGTTCTCCGAAGCCCCGCTCGCCTACCTGCTTTCCGCGTTCGCGGCGCTGGTCTACGTGGTGGCAACGGTGTCCCTGGCCAAGCCCGGCCGCACCTGGTTCAAGATCTCGCTGGCCGCCGTCCTGGTGGAGCTTGTCGGAGTGTTGGTGGTGGGGGCGTTGAGCGTGTTTGATTCTGTGGCGTTCCCGCATGAGACCGTCTGGTCCCTTTTTGGCCGGGGGTACGCGTTCATTCCGCTGCTGCTGCCTGTCCTGGGTCTGGTGTGGCTGTACCGGCGGCGGCCGAACCAGCAGTAAGCCTCATCAACGATCGGCCCGGGCCGAGGCTTATTCTCCGGCGGACCGGCGAGTACCGGCAAGCGGGTACCAGGAAGGCTCCCGGACATGTCCGCGCGTGCCCTCCAGTTGGCCCGGCACCGTCCGGCAGCCATCCTGAATGCGGGTAATCTTAGAGAGTTCCGGCGCCGGTGCGTTCGGAGAGATGTCAGTTTTAGGCAGTAAAAGGCGAGGGTGATGGTCTACATCTGGAACGATCCGTCCGAGGTCCCGGCGGACTTTGGTCCCTCCGTTGTCACTTTTGGCAACTTCGACGGCGTCCATCGCGGGCACCAGCAAGTGCTTTCCGAGCTAATCCGCTCGGCCCGCTTCAACGGGACGAAGGCCGTTGCCGTCACCTTTGACCCGCACCCGGCCCTGATCCACCGTCCGGAGTCCGCGCCCGAAATGATCATGGGCCTGCAGGACAAGCTGGTGGCGCTGGGGGAGCTGGGCCTGGATGCCATTTTGGTGATGAAGTACTCGCTGAACCTGGCCAGCCTCACCCCTGAGGAATTTGTGGGCCAGGTCCTGGTAGACAGCTTGCACGCCAGCCATGTGGTGATCGGTCACGATTCCCGGTTCGGCCGCGGCAACTCCGGTGACCTTGACACCATGAAGCAGCTGGGCGAAAAGTTCGACTTCGACGTCCAGGTCATCAGCGAGTTCGGCTCGGAAGGCTACCCGCTGCATAACGACGGCGGCACGGACCGCCGCTGTTCCTCCACCTGGGTGCGTGAAGCATTGCAGGAGGGCGACGTTGCCACCGCCGCCGCGGTGCTGGGACGACCACACCGTATGCGCGGCGAGGTTGTACACGGTGCTGCCCGCGGCCGCGTACTCGGGTTCCCCACCGCTAACCTTGCCCACGAGGCCACCGGGTTCATCCCCGCGGACGGCATCTACGCCGGCTGGCTGGTGGACCAGGCGGGCACTCGCTGGCCGGCGGCCATCTCGGTGGGGTCCAATCCCACGTTCGACGGCGTCAGCCGCCAGGTCGAAGCCCATGTGATTGACCGTCCGCACGAGGCCGTGGAGGATTTCGATCTGTACGGCCAGACAGTAGTGGTCGAATTTGTGGCCCGGCTCCGCGGCATGGTGGCATACCGTGGGCCGGAGGCGCTTGTTGACCAGATGCGTCTGGACGTTATTCAGGCCCACGATCTCCTGGTGCGGCGCTGACCGGGTCCTACCCGCACCGAACACCCAGAGAGGCAGCACCGTGGCCGTCGAGAAGAACACCCGCAAGCTGGACAAAGGCATAGTCCGCGATTTCAGTTCCCGGATGAGCTACGCGTCCTACCTCCAGCTGCCCACCCTGCTCAGCGCACAGCAACCTGTCAGCACGCCCGAACACCACGACGAGCTGCTGTTCATCATCCAGCACCAGACCACCGAGCTGTGGCTGAAGCTGGTGCTGCACGAGCTCCGCAGCGCTGCGGCCTGGCTGCGCGCGGACGATCTCGGCTCCGCCCTCAAGGGCATCGCCCGGGTCAAGCACATCCAAAAAACCCTGACGGAGCAATGGTCCGTCCTGGCCACGCTGACGCCCACGGAGTACTCCCAGTTCCGCGGGTTCCTGGGTAACTCTTCCGGATTCCAGTCCAGCCAATACCGGGCCGTGGAGTTTATCCTCGGCAACAAAAACCGAAAAATGCTGCCGGTCTTCGAATCTGACCCGGAAGCGCACGCCATGCTGGAGGACGTGCTTAAGGCGCCCAGCATCTACGACGAGTTCCTGGCCTACCTGGCCCGGCAGGGCTTCGACGTGCCACAGTCCGTCCTGGAGCGGGACGTCACCCGTGCCCACGAGTTCTGCCCGGAACTGGTGCCGCTGTTCAAGCACATCTACGAAAACGCCGCCGCTAACTGGGGTGCCTACGAGGCGTGCGAGGAACTGGTGGACCTTGAGGATAATTTCCAGCTCTGGCGGTTCCGGCACCTGCGAACCGTCCAGCGGACCATCGGGATGAAATCGGGAACCGGGGGATCCAGCGGCGCTGCCTTCCTGCAAAAGGCCCTTGAACTCACCTTCTTCCCGGAACTGTTCGCGGTACGAACGGAGATCGGCCAGTGAGCTGCGCAATGGACGCGAAGATGGAAAATCACGACGCCGCGGACCTCCTTGAGCAGGCCGCGCAACTGGATGCAGGCGACCCGTTGGCACGGTACCGCGGCCTCTTCATCGGGACGGACACGGACCTTTCCTACCTCGACGGCAATTCCCTGGGCCGCCCGCTGAAGCGGACACAACGGGACATCAGCACCTTTATCGAGGAAGACTGGGGCGGCCGGCTCATCCGTGGCTGGGATGAGGAATGGCTGGACCTGCCCCAGACCATCGGCGATCAGCTGGGCCGCGCTGTCCTCGGCGCAGCCCCGGGCCAGACAGTCATCGCCGACTCCACCACGGTGGTGCTCTACAAACTGATCCGCGCCGCGCTGGCCACCGTGGCTGACCCCGCCCGCACAGAGATCGTCCTGGACACGGACAACTTCCCCACGGACCGCTACCTGGTCGAGGGCATCGCCCGCGAGGAAGGACTCACCCTGCGGTGGATCGAAGCCGATCCTGCGTCCGGCGTCACCGTCGAACAGGTGCGGCACGCAACCGGCCCGGCCACCGCCGTCGTACTTTTGAGCCACGTGGCCTACCGCTCAGGCTTCCTGGCCGACCTTCCGGGCATCACGGAAGTTGCACACAGCGCAGGGGCGCTGGTGGTCTGGGACCTGTGCCACTCCGCCGGATCCGTGGAGCTGGACCTGGACGGGGCAAACGTGGATTTTGCCGCGGGCTGCACCTACAAGTACCTCAACGGGGGACCGGGCTCGCCGGCGTTCGCCTACGTCAATCGCAGGCACCTGCCCGGTCTGAAACAGCCGATCTGGGGCTGGATGGGACGCAAGGACGCGTTCGAGATGGCCGCAGGCTACGAGCCGGCGCCCGGTATCCGGAGTTTCCTCAGCGGCACTCCGGCCATCTTCGGGATGTTGGCCATGCGCGGGACCCTGGACCTCATCGAAGAGGCCGGCATGGCTGCCATCCGGGAGAAGTCCCTGAAACTCACGGCCTACGCCGTGCAGCTGTTTGAGGCGTGGCTGGAGCCGGCGGGCGTGGAGCTGGCGTCGCCGCGTGAGCCGGAGCTTCGCGGGAGCCACATCACCCTGGATCATCCGGCGTTCCGGAACGTGACGGCGGCGCTGTGGGAACAGGACGTCATCCCGGACTTCCGCGCACCACACGGGATCCGCGTGGGGCTGTCGCCCTTGAGCGCCAGCTTCGCGGAGCTGTTCCGGGGGATGGCCGCCATTCGGGATCAGCTGCTTCGCTGAGCTACTGCCTTTTGGTGACGGCCTTTTGGGGACGGCCGCGGCTGACGGCGGCAGCTGTTTCGACAAGATTGCGGCGGGGCCGGTAAACTAAGGGTTGGTTCCGGCTGCAGTCCGTGGCGGCTGGTTCCTGCCATGTGTGGAAATTCCCTGGTTTCCGGGGAATTCCCGCGCGGGCAGACCCGGCAGTGAAGTACTGAATCGGGCCTCACGGCACATCTCTAGGAGTTATTGTGGCACTTGAAGCCGCTGTAAAGCAGTCCATCATCCAGGATTTCGCAACGTCCGAGGGCGACACCGGTTCGCCGGAGGTCCAGGTTGCAGTCCTGACTCAGCGGATCAAGGATCTGACTGAGCACATGAAGGTGCACAAGCACGATTACCACACCCAGCGCGGTCTGCTGGCCATGGTTGGTCGTCGCAAGCGTATGCTCACCTACCTCAAGAACACTGACATCACCCGCTACCGTGCGCTCATCGAGCGTCTCGGCCTGCGCCGCTAGTCAGCTTTAAGGGGCGGCCCCTTCCGTGACGGAAAGGGCCGCCTTCTTCAGAAGAAAAACTAAACAGGAGGATCAACCGCATCACGCATTCGCGGTCCTCGGTAGTGATCCCCGGGAACGGCTTCGAAGAATGAAGCCCCCGGCCCGTGGGTCTCGATCGATGACCGGGTGCAGTGCAGGCCAGTAGACAGATGCTGGCCTGGGTTGATGCGGCTGGACTCCGTGAAACAAGAAACGGAGGTGACTCTCTTGGAGGGTCCCGAAATCCAGTTCTCAGAAGCAGTCATTGACAATGGCCGCTTTGGCAAGCGTGTAATCCGCTTTGAAACCGGCCGTCTTGCCAAGCAGGCAGCCGGCGCAGCCATGGTGTACATCGACGAAGACACCGCGCTGCTGTCCGCCACCACCGCGGGCAAGCACCCGCGCGAAGGCTTCGACTTCTTCCCGCTGACGGTTGACGTTGAAGAGCGCATGTACGCCGCCGGCCGTATCCCGGGCTCGTTCTTCCGCCGTGAAGGCCGCCCGTCCACCGAGGCCATCCTGGCCTGCCGCCTCATGGACCGCCCGCTGCGTCCGGCCTTCGTCAAGGGCCTGCGCAACGAGGTCCAGATCGTGGTGACCGTCCTGGCCATCAACCCCGACGAGCTCTACGACGTGGTGGCCATCAACGCCTCCTCCATGTCCACCCAGCTCTCGGGCCTGCCGTTCTCCGGCCCGATCGGCGGCGTCCGCGTTGCCCTAGTCGCTGACGAGCACGGTTCGCAGTGGGTTGCTTTCCCCAAGCACTCCCAGCTCGAGAACTCCGTGTTCAACATGGTTGTAGCCGGCCGTGTTGCCGGTGACGACGTCGCCATCATGATGGTCGAAGCCGAAGCAACCGACAACTCCTGGAATCTCATCAAGGAACAGGGCGCCACTGCTCCCACCGAAGAGGTTGTCTCCGAGGGCCTCGAGGCTGCCAAGCCGTTCATCAAGGCACTCTGCGACGCCCAGGCGGACCTGGCTGCACGCGCTGCCAAGCCCACCGTTGAGTTCCCGGTCTTCCTGGACTACCAGGATGACGTCTACGCCGCTGTTGAGTCCGCTGCCGCTGAGAAGCTGGCCGCTATCTTCCAGATCGCCGACAAGCAGGAACGCGATGTTGCAACGGATTCGCTCAAGGACGAAGTCACTTCTTCCCTGGCCGGCCAGTTCGAAGGCCGCGACAAGGAGCTGTCCGCAGCATTCCGCTCGGTCACCAAGCAGGTTGTGCGCCAGCGCATCCTCAAGGACCAAATCCGCATCGACGGCCGTGGCCTGACGGACATCCGCCAGCTCACCGCCGAGGTTGAGGTTCTGCCCCGCGTGCACGGCTCGGCAATCTTCGAGCGCGGCGAAACCCAGATCATGGGTGTCACCACGCTGAACATGCTCAAGATGGAACAGCAGATCGATTCGCTGTCGCCCGTCACGCGCAAGCGCTACATGCACAACTACAACTTCCCGCCGTACTCCACCGGCGAGACCGGCCGCGTGGGTTCGCCCAAGCGCCGCGAAATCGGCCACGGCGCCCTCGCCGAGCGCGCCATCATGCCGGTGCTGCCGTCCCGCGAGGAATTCCCCTACGCGATCCGCCAGGTGTCTGAGGCTCTCAGCTCCAACGGTTCGACGTCGATGGGTTCCGTCTGCGCTTCGACGCTGTCCCTGCTCAATGCAGGCGTGCCGTTGAAGGCAGCTGTTGCGGGTATCGCCATGGGCCTGGTCTCCGACCAGGTTGACGGCCAGACCCGTTACGCAGCCCTGACCGATATCCTCGGCGCCGAAGATGCTTTCGGCGACATGGACTTTAAGGTTGCCGGCACCGCCGAATTCGTTACGGCCATCCAGCTGGACACGAAGCTCGACGGCATCCCCGCTTCCGTGCTGGCAGCAGCGCTGAAGCAGGCCCGCGAAGCCCGCCTGCACATCCTGGACGTCCTGAACTCCGCGATCGACACCCCGGATGAGCTCTCCGAGTTCGCGCCGCGCGTCATCGCGGTCAAGATCCCGGTTGACAAAATCGGCGAGGTCATTGGGCCCAAGGGCAAGATGATCAACCAGATCCAGGAAGACACCGGCGCCGACATCTCCATCGAGGACGACGGCACGGTCTACATTGGCGCCACCAACGGTCCGTCTGCTGACGCAGCACGCTCCGCCATCAACGCCATTGCCAACCCGCAGATCCCGGAAATCGGCGAGCGTTACCTGGGTACGGTCGTCAAGACCACCACCTTCGGTGCCTTCATTTCCCTGACTCCGGGCAAGGACGGCCTGCTGCACATCTCCGAGCTGCGCAAGCTGGCCAACGGCAAGCGCGTGGACAACGTTGATGACGTGGTTTCCGTCGGCCAGAAGATCCAGGTGGAAATCACCAAGATCGATGACCGTGGAAAGCTGTCGCTGTCCCCCGTAGTGGCTGAAGACGAAGGCGCCGAGAGCGTTGACGCTTCCGCCGCAGAGGGCGCTGCCGAAGCGGAGTAGTCCACTGACGCGGAGTAGCATCCTCCTCCACACAGCATGAATCGGCGGGGCCGGTGGATGATCCACCGGCCCCGCCGCTGTTACGATGGCAGCCAGATCCGGCTGCCGCTCCTGAAAGGCTTCAATGACTGTTGTACCCCTGCCGCTTGAGCAGAACCAGCCCGGCGACACCCTGGTCCACGGCTCCGACGGCGGCTCCGTTGTCCGGCGTTCGGTGCTGCCGGGCGGCGTGCGGGTGCTCACCGAAGCGATGCCGGGCCAGCGTTCGGCGACCATCGGTTTCTGGGTGGGCGTCGGGTCACGCGATGAAGCCCCGGGCCAGCACGGCTCCACACATTTCCTGGAGCACCTGCTGTTCAAGGGGACCAAGCGCCGCACTGCCCTGGAGATCGCCTCGGCCTTTGACGAGGTGGGCGGGGAGTCCAACGCAGCCACGGCCAAGGAGAGCACGTGCTATTTCGCGCGCGTGCTGGACACGGACCTGCCCATGGCCATCGACGTCATTGCCGACATGATCACCGGTGCCGTCCTGGATCCGGCCGAGATGGAGCAGGAGCGCGACGTCATCCTGGAGGAAATCGCCATGGACAGCGATGACCCCACGGACGTTGCACATGAAAATTTTGTGGCTGCCGTCCTGGGTACGCACCCGCTGGGCCGCCCAATCGGCGGCACGCCTGCCGCGATCCGCGCCGTCGCCCGCGACTCCGTCTGGGAGCACTACCGCCGTTACTACCGCCCGGATGAGCTGGTCATCACCGCCGCCGGGGGCCTGGAGCACGACGTCGTCTGCAGCCTTGTGGTGGACGCCCTCCACACTGCCGGGTGGTCACTTGAGCCGGACGCCGCCCCGGTGGATCGCCGCTCCACCGAGCGGGCGGACATCACCGGCACTGCCGGGCTGCATGTGGTCAAGCGTGCGGTGGAGCAGGCGAATATCATCATGGGCTGCCCCACGATTGTGGCCACCGATGAACGTCGCTACGTCATGAGCGTCCTCAACGCCGTCTTGGGCGGCGGGATGTCCTCGCGGCTGTTCCAGGAAATCCGCGAAAAGCGTGGCCTGGTGTACTCCACGTACTCCTTTGCCTCCTCCTACGCGGACGCCGGCTACTTCGGGATGTACGCAGGGTGCACTCCGTCTAAGGTCCGCCAGGTGCTGGACCTGCTGGGGCTGGAACTGGACAAGCTGGCCGAAGGCGGCATCTCCGACGACGAACTGCGCAAGGCCGTGGGCCAGCTGTGCGGTGGCATTGTCCTGGCACTGGAGGACACGGGTTCCCGCATGTCCCGACTCGGCCGCGCTGAACTGGTGTCCGGTGAATACCAGGACATCGACGAGACCCTGCGCCAGATCAAGGCGGTCACTGCGCAGGAGGTCCAGGAGCTTGCCAGGGAACTGGCAGCCGCGCCGCGGACTGTCACCGTGGTGGGCCCATTCGAGGAGACCGAAACCTTCGGTCTCTGACCGGCAGGCCTGCGCCCGCCATAATGAACCTATGAACCTTCCGCAGCCGGGCACGGTGCACGCCGTCCTGGAGAACTTCCTGGGCCATTGGCGCGGCACCACCCGGCTGGACGCGTCGGCCTGGGGGCCCAAGCGCACGGCCTCGGCGGAAATCAGTTACACCAGGGCAGCCGGGGGCTACGCAGTCGTGCAAAGTTACAGACACACCGAAGCTGATGGCACGCACTTTGAAGGCCACGGCGTTTTTACTGTCGACCGTGACCACAACGACATCCTCTGGTACCACGTGGACAGCATGGGCCTGCCGCCGGGAGCTCCGGCCCGCTGCACGTGGGTGGACGGTGTGCTGCGCGTGGAACGCCACAGTGACCGGGGGACTGCCCGCAATACTTTCCGCGTGGACAACGACGTGCTGATCCACACCGCCGAGTTGCGCCTCGGCGACGGCCAGGACTTTGTCCCGTTCATGACCTCCGAGTGCCGCCGCGTCTGACCCCATCCCGACCCTTCGTCCCACCTGCCGCGCGAACGGACACTTGACGCCCTGCACGTTTTGGCGCGAGAGGACAGTAAGCCCCTGCCCCTGCGCGAACGGACTCTTGGGGCCCTTGCAGAGTTCGGACCGTCAGCCGGCTGATTTCAGAATCCTTGTCCGCGGAGCGCCGTTCAAGGCTGGCGCTGCGGAAGACGAATTCCACACCCTACTTTTCAGGTTCGCCAGCAATTGCTCAGCCTGGCCGCGTTCGTTGAAATCGAGTTCCACCACCACGTAGAGGGAATCATCCACAGGCTGGGAAATCCGGTGGCCGACGACTCCGGAGGCCGCGCGGTCCACCGGATCCCGGTCGAAGGCTTCTTTCCACATGCCAAAGTCCATAATGCCATGTTCGATTTGCAGTGTGTACATTGCTGATTCTCCTTAGCTCATCGTGTTAGTTGATCGCACTTATTTGCCTCTGTGCTGTCCAACCCATGGCTCCTGTCGTGGGACAGCCGCACGGTTCCGCTGCGTCGCGTACTGTCACGTTAACTGCCTGCCGATGTGGCCGGTATCCCAGAAATCTGGGGTCTTGGTAGAAAACCCCGGCGCTGTCCACAGAGGGCATACTGGGGGAATGACCCCCGGCAGTCCCTGGAACAGGAGCCTTGAACGGATCCGGCTCATCGGCGACTCCGCCCCGGATCACCACTCGTTACGCACTGCCGTGCTCGCTGAGTTGGGCCGGGTGCTTCCGTTCAATGCTTTCGTGTGGCCGCTCTCAGATCCGCTGACGGCGACGGGCATGTCGCCCATGGCCCGGATTCCGTGCCCGGACGAACTGCCGTTGCTGATCAGGCTCAAGTATCTGACGCAGGCAGGTCGGTGGACGCAGTTGGCGATCGGCCCGTCGCCGGTGACGACACTGCTGCGCGAAACTGCCGGCAATCCATCACGGAGCCTGGTATGGGATGGCCTGATGAAGCGCTACGGAGTGACCGATGTCCTGTTCGCAGTGCTGGCGGACAAACACGGCTGCTGGGGTTGGCTTGACCTTTGGAGAGCGGATCCGGGCGATCCCTTTACTGTCGAGGAAATGGAATACGTGGGTGCCGTGGTGCACGAAGTGACGCCCACCCTTCGTAAGGCAATCTCCCGGCAGTTTGTCGTGGAGGTGCCTGGCGAACGCGACCCCATAGGGCACAAGGTTGTCCGTACGCGAGCGTCAGCCATCGGTGGAGGTCGGAGGCCGGACTTGCCTCAGCAGGCAGTGCTGACTCTGGATGCGGATATGGCGGTGGTGGGTGGAACGGCTTCGGTGGGGGAGTGGCTTGGACTGCTTCAGGCCGGCCCGCGTCCCTTTCAACATGTACCGGCCGAGGTCCTCAATGTTGCTGCCCAGTTGCTGACGCGTGAGGCTGGCGTGGATGGTCATCCTGCGTCTTCCCGTGTGCACATAGGGTCGGGCCAGTGGGCCATACTCGAGGCCAGCCGGATGGGCTCCACCGGCACAGCGGCCACGCCGCCATTGGCCGTCACCATCCAGGCCTGTCCTCCGGAGGCAAGGCTTGATATGTTCGCCCGAAGCTTCGGGCTGACAAGGCGGCAGCGGCAATTACTTGAGCTTGCTGCCAGCGGCGCCGACACCAACGCCATGGCGGCTGCCTTGGGGATCGGGGCCTACACCGTCCAGGATCAGTTCAAGCAGATTTTCGATACGTGCGGCGTCCATAGCCGCGCGACGTTGTCGGCCCTGGCGATGGGAACGGCCCAGTAACCGAACCGGCCTTCAACTCTGTGCTGGTGGCAGACTTGTGTCCAGCCGAAGGTCAAGGCCCATGTCTAACTCCGGATCGGTGTTGGAACCGGTGGCCATGTCAACTATGGGGATGTTTGATGGCCAGATTGGTGGTTCCCAATCGGGGTGTTCGCTGACGTAGTGGCGTCCGGTGGGTGATGTCCAGCCGGGTGGTTCATTCTTGGTGGCGGCGGTGGTTTCCAGGCTGTGGTGTGTCTGAGTCGGTGATGCCGGTGGCACGGTTGGCCGAGATTACTGATCCCGGTGGTGCCGCCGTGGGCCCAGGCGAGGAGGTGGTCTGCTTCGTTGTCGAGGGAGTGGTTGCTGCAGCCAGGGAAGGGGCATTTTCCGTCGCGAAGTCTGAGCCATTGGCGTTGGGCTTTTGTGACCCGGTAGCTGGTTCTACCGATCTCCAAGGGAGCCCCGTCGCGGGGGTCGATCAGGACACGGTGGAAGGACTCGGCGCCGTCGGCGATGAGTTGGCGGGCCATGGACGGCGGGATCGGCCCGTAGCCGTCGAGGGTGGCTGCTTCATCCGTGACACCCAACAGTGAGAGCACCGGGACGGTGACGAGCACCTGTGCCCGCGGCGACGGAACACGGTCATTCCCATTCGCATCCCCGGCCGCATCATCTGTGGCGCCGAGGAGCCAGACGGCGGTGGTGTCGGCGCGGAGCTGGCTGAGGGTCCGCCCTTCGTCCGGGCCCTGCAACGCTCTGGCGGCGGCGGTGGTGCGGTCCCAAATTCCCGCGGCCTGATCCGCGGGAAGGTAGGCGGAGAGCCAGGCCATACCGTCCCTGTCCGGGGCATACTCCAACCGCCGGTCGGCGGCGCACCTGGTGTGGCGCTTCTCGATGCTGACCGGGTGATGGCGCTCCCGCCACGTACGGGCCTTGTGCCGGAACCGTCCGGGCACGAGCCCACCGGCCAGGCAACCCCGCGCACGGTTGAGTGCGTGAGGGTCCAGGAAATGAGCCTCCAACGCCGCAGCGGCCGGCCGGTCAAGGTTGGTGGTTTCGTCGACCATGATCCGGGCGTGCTGCCAGGAAATCTGCCCTGCCTGCAGCGCGGATAAGGTCAGGGGCAGCCTGGTGGTGAGTTGGTGGGCCTCGGCCAACAGCGCCCCAGCGGACCGTTCGCTCATCGTGAGCACGCATGCCACCTCCGCGACCACGGCCATCTCTTGCCCGGTGTTGTCCTCAGGTGACGTGGCCGGACCCGCCAGGGCTTGGGCAGCGTCGTCATAGTCGGCGACTGCCTGAACTTTCAGGCCCGCCATCTTTGCCTCCGCGCACGCGACTTCAGCCAAGGTCATCAGGGCATTATTGGCCCTCCGGCGCAGCGGATCAGAGTCCCGGGAACCCGAGGATTCGGCAGCTTCACGGATTACAACGGCAAGCCGAGCGACGGAAGCCTCGATGGCCTCTAACGCCTCCACAGCTGCTCTGCGATCCATACCTCAAGCATCACAGGTGGGTCTGACAATAACCGCGAGGATGAACGCCTATGTGCATAACTCAGCGGCCGCGCGGACCTCAATGACAGTGAACAGGACTATGGTCCGGCAGCTTCGGCGCGAAGGGACACTTAGGACACGCGTCAAAATAACCTAGGTTTTCATTGTTGGGGCGGGTAAGTTCGTGGTATGGCCGATAGTGTGCAGATTGCGGAGTCCGTAGCGCGG
>NZ_JBSRZM010000017.1:0-99732 GCF_054057635.1 Arthrobacter sp. UYNi723 | reverse complement strand
CAGGTCGAAGCGCTGGTGGAGGCCCACCCTCTTCACGACGTCCTGACCTCCATGCCGGCGGTCGGGGTCAGGACGGAAGCGCGCATCCTCACCGAAGTTGCGGGCAAGGAATTCAAGTCCGCCGGACACCTCGCCTCCTACGCCGGACTGGCCCCAGTGACCTGGCGGTCGGGAACCTCGATCCGCGGCGACCACCCGTCCAAGAAGGGCAACAAGAGCCTCAAACGGGCCTTCTTCCTCTCCTCATTCGCCGCGTTGAAGGACCCGCTGTCACGGGCGTACTACGACCGCAAACGCGCCGAAGGCAAACGCCATAACCAGGCCCTCATCGCCCTCGCACGGCGCCGCTGCGACGTCCTCTTCGCAATGCTCCGCGACGGCACACTCTACGAAGCACCCGGACCCAAGAGCGCCTGAACGGAGCGGCCTGTCAGCTGGCGGCGACACCGCTGGCCACTCGCCCCTGCCCATAAACAAGTCACACCATTTGCGAAAGAAAACCCGGTCCAACGCTTGACAAAAAACATAGGGACACCCCCCGGGGATACAGGCCACTGCGGGAGCGTCACGCCGAAACGCACAGGAAGTGAGAGAGCGTCCGCCGGAAACCCGCAGAAACTGCGAGAGCGTCACCTGGGGAGTGTGAACATTCCCACGACGGCGGTCTGGAGACGGATCCATGTCATCTGTTGGTGGGGTCTCGCCTAGAATTGACTGAGATGTACGGACTTCGAAGCGCTTGATTTCGGGTTGCGTAGGATAACGAAACACGGAACGAGCGGCTGCGATTGCGCCAGTGGTCGGCTCATAACAGGAGGAATCCCCATGGCTGAGCACAACGGCGGCAACCGCGGCGGCAACGACCGCGGTCCTTTCCGCGGCAACAACAATTCTGGCGGCGACCCGCGCGGATTCCGTTCCCGCGAAGACCGTAACCCAGAGGCTCCGAAGCGCGCGCCTGGTTCCGGCGAACGTAAGCCTTTTGGTGATCGTCCGCGTCGTGAAGGTGATGGCGAGCGTCGGACCTTAGGTGGTGGAGAGCGAAAGCCTTTCAGTGGCGGCGGGGACCGGAAACCGTTCACAGGCGGCGGCGAACGCAAACCCTATGGTGACCGCGACAACAAGCCTTATGGTGACCGTCCGCGTCGTGAAGGTGATGGCGAGCGTCGGACCTTCGGTGGTGGAGAGCGAAAGCCTTTCAGTGGCGGCGGGGACCGGAAACCGTTCACGGGTGGCGGCCGTGGTGAGCGGAAGCCTTACGGTGACCGTGACAACAAGCCTTTTGGTGACCGTCCGCGTCGCGAAGGTGATGGCGAGCGTCGTAGCATCGGCGGCGGGGACCGGAAACCGTTCACCGGCGGCGGCGGCGGTGAACGCAAGCCTTACGGTGACCGTGACAACAAGCCTTATGGTGACCGTCCGCGCCGCGAAGGTGATGGCGAGCGTCGTAGCTTTGGCGGCGGAGAGCGGAAGCCCTTTAGCGGCGGTGGCGAACGCAAGCCTTACGGTGACCGTGACAACAAGCCCTTCGGTGACCGTCCGCGCCGCGAAGGTGACGGTGAGCGTCGTGGGTTCTCCGGCGGCGACAACCGCAAGCCGTTCGGTGAGCGCCAGGACCGTGCCCCTCGCAGCTTCGACCGTGGTGATTCCGGCCCCCGCCAGTTTGGCAGGGACCGTGCGGAAGACCGCCCGGTCCGTGTACCCAACGCGCGTGATCTTCGCAGCGCCAACCGCCCGGACCGCGAACGTTCCCCGGAAATCGATGAGGATGTCACGGGCAAGGAGCTTGACCGCGCTACGCAGCACCAGATCAAGACCCTGGAAGACAAGAGCGCCGAGTGGGTTGCCCGCCACCTGGTAATGGCCGGACGCCTGATCGACGAAGAGCCCGAGCTGGCTTTCCAGCATGCCCTCGCCGCGAGCCGGCGTGGTGGCCGGCTGGCTGCCGTCCGGGAAGCCGTCGGACTCACTGCTTACGCGGCAGGACACTACGGCGAAGCGCTGCGCGAATTCCGGACCTACCGCCGCATCAGCGGTTCAAACGTCCACCTTCCCGTGATGGCAGACTGCGAACGCGGACTGGGCCGGCCTGACCGTGCCCTTGACGTGGTGCGGTCCGAGGAAGCCAAAGACCTGGACGCCCCCGGCAAAGTTGAGCTGGCCATCGTTGCTGCCGGGGCCCGGACTGACCTCGGGCAGCTGGACGCCGCCGTGGCTGAACTTGAAATAGCCCAGCTGGACATGAACCGGGCGTTCTCCTACAGCCCGCGGCTGTTCCGGGCGTACGCAAACGCCCTGTCGGCCGTTGGTCGCGAAGATGAGGCGGCAAAATGGCAGAAGCAGGCAGTTGTGGCTGAAAATGCCCTGGGCCTCGGCGTCGATGAGGAACCCGACATCGTGGACCTCGGCTGGGACGAGGAAGAGGAAGCCCGCGAGGAAGCTCAGCGCCGGCGTCTGCTGGAGCGCGCTGCCGCAGGCCCCGAAGCCCCTGCTTCCACGCCTGCTGCCCGGACCGAAGCAGCCGCGGACAAGACTGCCGTTGAGGCCGCCGCCGTGGATGCAGACATCGACGACGTGGAATCGGATTTCTTCGAGTCCGATGACGCCGAGTCTGACGAGGATTCCCTCGAAGCAGACGAGCTGGAAGCCGGCGACGCCGAGCCCGGTGAAGCCGAGCGTGATGAGGAAGAGCACAGCGAAGCAGACGACAGCAACAACGCCGTCGATGGCCACTCTGAAGGACGGGACAGCTAGCCCGCCATGACTGAAGTTCCACTGATTTCCCTGTTCGACGCCCTTTTGGCGGACCTGGACGGCGTGGTCTACGCCGGGCAGCACGCCATCCCAGGCGCCGTGGACTCGCTGCAGCAACTGGAGGGTTTGGGCATTGGCCTGGGGTATGTCACCAACAATGCCTCTCGCACCCCGGCGCAGGTGGCGGCGCATCTCCGTGAACTGGGTGCACCGGCAGACGACGACCAGGTGGTCAGTTCCTCGCAAGCCGCGGCCGAACTCCTGGCATCACTCGTCGCCCCCGGAGCCCGGGTGCTGATCACCGGCAGCCCCGCTCTGGCGCAGGAAATCGAACTGGTGGGACTGACGCCTGTCCACAGCCAGGACGAGGATCCGGTGGCCGTGGTCCAGGGATTCAATCCCGGGATCGGCTGGAAAGATCTTGCCGAGGCGGCGTACGTCGTGTCGGCCGGAGCACTGTGGATCGCAACCAACACCGATATGTCCATTCCGCAGGCACGCGGCATAGCCCCGGGCAACGGCACCCTGGTGGCAGCTGTAGCCGCCGCCACCGGACAGACGCCGCGGGTTGCCGGCAAGCCGGAGGCCCCGCTCTTCCACGCCGCCGCCAAACGGCTCGCGGCTGACCGCCCGCTGGTGGTGGGCGACCGTCTGGACACCGACATCCTCGGCGGCAACAACGCCGGGTTTGCCACGGTGGCAGTGCTGACCGGCGTCGACACCACAGCTACCATCCTGGCCGCACGCACTGCGGAACGCCCGGATTACATTATCAATTCCCTCAGCGACCTCCACCGCCCCTACCCGGCGCTGGACCACACTGACGGAACGCACCGCTGCGGGGCCTCCACCGCGCGGGTCAGCGGTGACACTATCCACGTCAGCGGCAGCGAGAGCGACCTGGATTCCTGGCGGGCCGCCTGCGCCGCCTGGTGGACTGCGGTCCCTGACGCCACACTGCCCACCGAACCTAAACTCGAGTGGCGCAATCATTAGACTGGTCCAATGACTGAGCTGAACGAACCGCACCATCCGGAACCAGCCCAGCCAACGCCGGAATGGCCGGACACAGCGGCGCCGGCATCCACCGATCCATCCATTGCGGCGATAACGGCCGCGCTGGACGGCGTCGAACGGTTGCCCGTGTCTGAGCATGAGGCTGTTTACAGCGACGTCCACGATGCCCTGTTGCACGCGTTGAACGAAGAGGCCCCAAACGGCGAAGGAGAAGCTTGAGCATGGCACGACTTGACCAGGCGCTCGTCGCCCGCGGCCTGGCCAGGTCCCGGACCCACGCTGCTTCGTTGATTGCCGAGGGCAAGGTGAGCTCAGCCGGGCAGGTCCTGTCCAAGGCGTCCCTCCAGGTCGACGACGGCAAGGACCTGTCGGTCGAACACACGGAAGAGGACAGCTACGTCAGCCGGGCCGGGCACAAACTGGCGGGCGCTCTGGACGTATTCCCGGAGGTCACTGTTGCGGGCAAGAGGTGCCTGGACGCCGGCGCCTCCACCGGCGGCTTCACCGAGGTGCTCCTGCGGCGCGGTGCGGCACACGTGGTGGCGGTCGACGTCGGCCATGACCAGCTGGTCCCGCAGCTCCGCGCCGATGACCGCGTAGCCGTGCATGAAGGCATGAACGTGCGGTACATGGCGCCGGAGGACATCGGTGGCCAGGCCGAACTTACGGTGGCCGACCTGTCCTTCATCTCGCTGACCCTGGTGGTCCTGCCCCTGGCGCTGTGCACGCAGCCGGGCGGCGACCTGGTGCTCATGGTGAAGCCCCAGTTCGAGATCGGCAAGGACCGGCTGGGCCGCACCGGCGTGGTCACCTCCGAGCGCGAACGCCGGATGGCAGTGGAAAAAGTTGCCAATGCAGCGCTCGACGCCGGACTGGACTTATGCGGCTTGGCGGCCAGTCCGCTGCCGGGCCAGGACGGAAACGTCGAATACTTCCTGTGGATAAAGCGCAGGATGACCCAAGAACTGCCTAAGATCGAAGAGCGCCTCGCAGCCATTGACGGATTGCTTGGCCGAATCTGGCCGAACCACTAGAAAGCGGAACCCGATGAGCAGGCGAGTACTTGTCCTTGCCCACACTGGCCGCGAGGAGTCACTGAAGGCCGCCTGGGAAGCCTGCGCCCAACTGCATGACTCCGGCATTGTTCCCGTCATGCAGGAGTCTGAGCTGCGTGACATGGAAAGATTCTTCGGGCAGCTCACGCAGCCGGTGGAGATCCTGCATGACCACGTACAGCTGCCGGACGTCGAGCTGGTGATGGTCCTGGGCGGTGACGGCACCATCCTGCGGGCCGCGGAGCTGGTGCGGGAGGTGGACGTACCCCTGCTGGGCGTCAACCTTGGCCACGTCGGCTTCCTGGCCGAGAGCGAGCGGGCGGACCTGGCCCAAACGGTGGAATGGATTGCTCGCCGCGACTACACGGTTGAAGAGCGCATGACCATCGACGTCCAGGTCTGGGTCCGCGGCCAGAAGATCTGGCACACCTGGGCGCTGAACGAGGCCGCGATCGAAAAAGGCAACCGCGAACGCATGATCGAGGTGGTGACCGAAGTGGACGAGCGCCCGCTGACCTCCTTCGGCTGCGACGGCGTGGTGGTGGCCACCCCCACAGGCTCCACCGCGTACGCGTTTTCCGCCGGCGGGCCCGTCGTCTGGCCGGAGGTCGAGGCCCTGGTAATAGTTCCCATCAGCGCCCACGCGCTCTTTGCCAAACCCCTGGTGGTATCGCCCCGGTCCCGGCTGGCCGTGGAAGTCCTCACCCGCACCGGTGCCCAGGGGGTGCTCTGGTGCGATGGCCGGCGCTCCGTGGACCTGCCGCCCGGCGCTCGGGTTGAAGTGACCAAGTCCGCCACCCCGGTGCGGCTGGCCAGGACGCACCAGACGCCCTTTTCAGCGCGTTTGGTCCGCAAATTTGAACTCCCCATCCACGGCTGGCGCGGCCCCGTGCCGCAGTCGGAGACCATCCACACCGGACCCATCCCGATCGTCCGGACGCCGGGGCCCAGGCCGCCGCTCCAGCTTGCCTCCGGCGACCAGCCGGAGGACGATACCGATCCCGCGACCGCAAAGTGAACCATGCTTGAAGAACTGAGAATCCGCGATCTGGGCGTCATCACCGACGCCACGCTGCCGCTGGGCCCCGGGCTGAGCGTCGTTACCGGCGAAACCGGAGCCGGCAAAACGATGGTCGTCACCGCCGTCGGCCTCCTGCTGGGGGCGAGGTCCGACGCCGGCGCGGTCCGGAGCGGCGCGAAGAGCGCCACGGCGGAGGCCGTCCTCAAGCTCTACGCCGGGCATCCGGCGATTGCCCGGGCAGTTGAAGCGGGTGCCGACGTGGAGGAGTTCGACGGCGGCGCTGAGCTTATTCTTGCGCGTCGCCTCGGTGCGGACGGGCGCAGCCGGGCCTTCCTGGGCGGGCGGGCCGCCCCGGTGGGCGTTCTCGCGGAGATCGGTGAAACCCTCGTGGTGGTCCACGGCCAGTCGGACCAGATCAGGCTGAAGGGGGCGGCCGCCCAGCGCGGCGCCCTGGACAAATTTGCCGGCGATGCGCTGGCGGGCCCGATGGCCTCCTACCAGGCGCTCTACAGCCATTGGAAGGCCAGCCAGGCGGAGCTGGAAACCCTGCGCAGCGCCGCCCGCGACAGGCTCCGCGAGGCCGAGTCGCTGGAAGTCGCCCTGGCCGAAATCAGCAACGTGGATCCGCAGCCGGGGGAGGACGAATCCCTCAAGGCGGAGGCTGTGAAACTGGCCAACGTGGAAGAGCTCAGGATTGCGGCGAACACGGCGCACCAGGCGCTCATCGCGGAGGACTACGGTGACGCGGGCGACGCCACCACCCTCGTGGACGTCGCAAAAAGGACCCTGGAGCACGTGGCCGAGCACGACGCCGAGCTCGGGTCCGCCGCAGCACGGTTGGCCGAAGTGGGCTTCCTGCTTAACGACATCGCCACGGAGCTGGCCAGCTACCAGGCCGGCCTGGACTCGGAGGGCCCGGAACGGCTCGCCGAGATCGAGGACCGGCGGGCCGCCCTAGCCACCTTGGTCCGCAAGTACGCCCCCAGCATTGACGAAGTCCTGGTGTGGGCGGAAAACGCCCGGGTCCGCTTCGACGAGCTGCAGGACGACTCCACCAGGATCGAAGCCCTGGACGCGGACGTGGTCCGGACCGAAGCGGAACTGCAGACGCAGGCAGCCGCCGTCAGCAAAATCCGGGCCAAGGCTGCCAAGGACCTGTCCGGCCGGGTGAGCGCGGAGCTGAAGGCACTCGCCATGGCGGACGCCACCCTGGTGATCACCCGTGAGGCGGCCGCTCAGTTGACACCGCATGGAGCGGACGAGATCACGTTCCTGCTCCAGCCGCACTCCGGAGCCCCGGCCCGTCCGCTGGGCAAGGGCGCCTCCGGCGGCGAACTGTCACGCGTGATGCTGGCCATCGAGGTGGTGCTGGCCGCGGTGGATCCGGTGCCTACGTTTGTGTTCGATGAGGTGGACGCCGGGGTCGGCGGGCGGGCCGCCGTCGAAATTGGCCGCCGGCTGGCCATGCTGGCACAGCATGTGCAGGTCCTGGTGGTCACGCACCTGCCGCAGGTGGCAGCCTTCGCGGACCAGCACATCACCGTCACCAAGACATCCGTCAGAGGGGCCGACGGCGGCACCGCCACCGGGTTCACGTCCAGTGATGTTCGCCTCCTCGACGGTCCTGAGCGCGTGCGGGAACTCGCCCGGATGCTGGCCGGCCAGGAGGATTCAGAATCGGCCCGGGCGCACGCCCAGGAGCTGCTGGACGACGCAAAACTGCTGCCGCAGCGGGCCTGACGGCGGACACCCCTTGATCGCAGGGCGCCTCGCCATGCACACTGGATCATTTGGGGAGACAGTTCCTGATCGGGGAAAGGCTCAATTGATGATAGGCTCGAATTCCGTGGTGCAGCGATCAAATTCCCGTGTAAATTCCCGGTTCCCGGGCTCGTCCAAGACGACCAAACACATCTTCGTAACCGGTGGTGTGGCGTCCTCGCTCGGTAAGGGACTGACGGCCTCGAGCCTCGGTCACCTCCTGCGGGCACGCGGCCTGTCTGTAACTATGCAGAAGCTCGATCCCTATCTGAACGTGGATCCGGGCACGATGAACCCCTTCCAGCACGGCGAAGTCTTCGTCACCGACGACGGCGCCGAGACGGATCTGGACATCGGACACTACGAGCGGTTCCTCGACGAAAACCTCGAGGGCTCAGCCAACGTGACCACCGGCCAGATCTACTCCACCGTGATCGCCAAGGAACGCCGCGGCGAATACCTCGGTGACACCGTCCAGGTCATCCCGCACATCACCGATGAGATCAAGCGGCGCATGCGGCTTCCGTCCGAGGGCAAAAACGCGCCGGACGTCATCATCACCGAAATCGGCGGCACCGTGGGCGACATCGAGTCGCAGCCCTTCCTCGAGTCGGCCCGCCAGGTCCGCCAGGACATCGGCCGCGGCAACGTCTTCTTCGTCCACGTCTCCCTGGTGCCCTACATCGGACCCTCGCAGGAACTGAAGACTAAACCGACCCAGCACTCCGTGGCAGCCCTGCGCTCCATCGGTATCCAGCCCGAGGCAATCGTGGTCCGTTCGGACCGCGAAGTCCCGGAACCCATGCGCGCCAAGATCGGCCGCATGTGCGACGTCGATATCGAAGCCGTCATCGGGTGCCCGGATGCCCCCAGCATCTACGACATCCCCAAGACCCTGCACACGCAGGGACTGGATTCCTACATCGTCCGCGCCCTGGACCTGCCGTTCAAGGACGTTGACTGGACCAGCTGGGACAAGCTGCTCGAAGCAGTCCACAACCCCAAGCACCACGTGGAAATCGCACTGGTGGGCAAGTACATCGACCTGCCTGACGCCTACCTGTCCGTGACCGAGGCTCTGCGTGCCGGCGGCTTCGCCAACGACACCAAGGTCAAGATCCGCTGGGTTCCCTCGGATGAATGCGAAACCCATGAAGGCGCCGTGGCGTCCCTGGACGGCGTGGACGCCATCTGTGTTCCCGGTGGCTTCGGCATCCGCGGCCTCGAAGGCAAGCTGGGCGCCCTGAAGTACGCCCGCGAAACCAAGCTGCCAGTACTGGGCCTGTGCCTGGGCCTGCAGTGCATGGTGATCGAATATGCGCGCAACGTGGTGGGCCTCGAAGGAGCTTCCTCGTCCGAGTTCGAACCGGATTCGAAATACCCGGTGATTGCCACCATGGAAGAGCAGCTGGATATCGTGGACGGCAAGGGCGATCTTGGCGGCACCATGCGTCTTGGCCTGTACGAGGCAAAGCTCGACGACGGCTCGGTCATTGCAGAGACCTACGGCAAGACCACTGTCAGCGAACGCCACCGGCACCGCTACGAGGTCAACAACAAGTACCGGGACCAGATCGCTGCCGAGGGCCTCGTGTTCTCCGGAACGTCACCGGACGGCAAGCTCGTGGAATTCGTTGAGCTGCCCCGAGAGGTCCACCCGTTCTATGTGGCAACCCAGGCGCACCCCGAACTGAGCTCACGGCCCACGCGGCCGCACCCGCTCTTCGCCGGGCTCATCAAGGCCGCCCTGGACCACCAGAACGCGCAGGACGCGCCGGCAGCCAAGCCGTTGCGTACGGTTGCCGCAAAATAAAACCGAATAAGTAGAGGACGGCGCGATGCCCGGCACACCTGACCCCCCCCAAGCTGCACGGCAGGTTTCGGATGCACCGAGCCCGCGCCGTCTTCTGTCTACGGAGAAGGTCTATGAGGGCCGGATCTGGGATGTAGTCAGCGACAGCTTCCAGCTGAGCGAAACGGGGGAGTCCCTGACCCGGGACTACATCGACCACCCTGGCGCCGTGGCCGTCCTGCCCATGAACGATGCCGGCGAGGTTCTGCTGATCAGGCAGTACCGGCACCCCGTGGGCATGGACCTTTGGGAAATCCCAGCCGGCCTGCTGGATGTGGAAGGCGAGGATTTTGTGGCGGGTGCTGCCCGCGAACTTGCCGAGGAGGCGGACCTCGCGGCCGGCGAATGGAACGTCCTGGTGGACTTCTTCAACTCGCCGGGCTCCTCCAGCGAGGCCATCCGCATCTACCTCGCCCGGGACCTCACCGACGTGCCTCACCACGAACGCCATGAGCGGACCGATGAGGAGGCCGAGATTGAGTTCCACTGGATCGCTTTGGACGACGCCGTGGCCGCGGTCCTGGAAGGCAGGCTGCACAATCCGTCCGCCGTCGTCGGAATCCTGGCTGCCGCCGCGGCGAAAGCTGACGGCTTTGCGGGATTGCGTCCCGCGGATGCACCCTGGCCTGCGCACCCCAGCCAGCGTTGATGACGGCGAGCACTGAGGCGGAAGCCCCGACGCCGCCCGTCCGGCCACAGACGGCCATCGACCGTGCCATCACCGAGTATCTGCAACATATGGGCGTGGAACGCGGCCTGGCAGCCAACACACTCTCCGCCTACCGCCGTGACCTGGCGCGCTACTCCCGTTACGTGACGGCGGAGGGCTGCCAGGGCCCGGGCCAGGTCACCCGCCACCACGTGACGGGGTTCCTGATGGCCCTCAACGACGGATCCGACGGCGGCACGGCCCTGGGCGTCCGGTCTGCTGCCAGGACTGTGGTGGCCGTCCGGGGACTGCACAAGTTCTGGGCTCTGGAGGGGATCACAACGACGGACCCCGCCAGCGACGTCCACCCGCCCATGCCGGGCAAACGGCTGCCGAAGGCCATCAGCGTGGACGAAGTCACCCGGATCCTTGAAGCCGCGGGCACGGACACCGCCACAGGGCTCAGGGACCGCGCCCTGCTCGAATTTCTCTATTCCACCGGGGCGAGGATCAGCGAGGCCGTGGGCCTGGACGTTGACGACATCGACCTGCACGAGGCCGAAGCCGGGCCCGCCGTGGTCCGCCTGTTCGGCAAGGGATCCAAGGAACGGCTGGTGCCGCTGGGATCCTATGGGGCGCGGGCTGTGGACGCGTACCTGGTGCGCGGCCGTCCACTGCTGGCGGCGAAGGGCAAGGGAACGCCCGCCCTGTTCCTGAACGCCCGCGGCGGCAGGATCAGCCGGCAAAGCGCCTGGACCATCCTGAAGGCGGCCGCGGACAAAGCCAACGTCACCAAGGATGTTTCCCCGCACACACTGCGGCACTCCTTCGCGACGCATCTGCTCGAAGGCGGCGCCGATGTCCGCGTGGTGCAGGAACTCCTGGGGCACGCCTCAGTTACCACAACGCAGGTCTACACCCTGGTTACGGCTGACACACTGAGGGAAATTTACGCAGCAGCCCACCCCCGGGCGCTGGGCTGACGCCGGCGGCCACGCTATAGGGTTGGGGGCATGACGTTTACCCCTGTCACGCTGTGCTTTCTCACCCGTGAGTCCGCCGGTGTGCCACAGGTCCTGCTTGGCCTGAAGAAGACCGGCTTCGGCCGCGGCAAGGTGGTGGGCCTCGGCGGCCATGTTGAGCCGGGGGAGACGGACGCAGAGGCTGCCTGCCGCGAAGTCCACGAGGAAGCCGGGATTGTGGTCCGGCAGGAGGATCTGCGCGACGCCGGCGTGGTGACCTTCGATTTTCCTGCCCGCCCGGAGTGGAACATGAGTTCGCGGCTCTTTGTCGCAGCCAATTGGACCGGGCAGCCGGCCGAAAGTGCCGAGATCCGGCCGGAATGGTTCGACGTCGGCGCCTTGCCGGTGGACCGGATGTGGCAGGACGCCGCGCACTGGCTGCCGCTCGCGCTTGCGGGGTCTTTCTTGCGCCTGACAGTGGTCCTGAACGATGACAACGAGACCGTCCGCGAAGTGCTGGACTGATCACGCCCCACCTCTGCGTTGGCGTAACGGCCGACGGCGGGCCGGCCACCTTCAAAGGTGACCGGCCCGCCGTCGTGCGTTCAGAGGTTTGGGAGCCGGTGGGGAGGACTAGGGAACGTGCCGTTCGTCCGGTCCGTTGTACTCGCTCAGCGGGCGGATCAGGGAGTTGCTGGCTGCCTGTTCCATGATGTGGGCGGTCCACCCGGTGATGCGGCTGGCCACAAACAGGGGAGTGAACGTGGCAGTGTCGAAGCCCATCAGGTGGTAGGTGGGGCCGGCCGGGTAGTCGAGGTTCGGTTTAATGGCCTTGGCCTCGTCCATGGCCTGCTCGAGGCCGTTGTACAGCCCCAGCAGTTCAGGGCGGCCGTAGTGGGCGATCATCTTGTCCAGCGCGGCCTTCATGGTGGGGACGCGGGAGTCCCCGTGCTTGTAGACGCGGTGGCCGAAGCCCATGACCTTTTTCTTCTGGGCCAGCGCATCCTCCATCCAGGCCCTGGCGCGGGCGGCCGCTTCGTCCAGTGATTCCTCGGGCCGGATGCCGATCTCGTCGAAGGTGTGCATCACGGCTTCGTTGGCGCCGCCATGCAGCGGGCCCTTGAGTGCGCCGATCGCGCCCGTTACTGCCGAGTGCAGGTCGGACAGGCTGGACGTGATCACGCGGGCGGTGAAGGTGGAGGCGTTGAAGGAGTGCTCGGCGTACAGGATCATCGAGACGTTGAAGGCCTCCACGACCTCCGGGACCTGGTCTTCGCCGAACGCCATCCACAGGAAGTTTTCCGAGTAGCCCAGGTCATCCCGGGGCTCCACGACTTCCTGGCCGCGCCGGCGCCGCTGGTCGTAGGCGACCACCGCGGGCATGGCGGCGAAGAGATCCACTGCCTTGGCCATGTTGGCCTCGGGCGAGGAGTCCTCGGCCAGAGGGTGGCGGGCGCCCATGACGGATGCTGCGGTCCGGCAGACATCCATCGGGTGGGCGGTAGTGGGAATTGTGTCGACGATCTTCTTCACCACAGGATCAAGGGCGCGGCCGGCGCGCTCGCGGGCAGAGAACGCGGACAGCTCTTCAGGGGTGGGCAGTTCGCCGTTCCACAAGAGGAAGGCCACTTCCTCGAAGCTGCATCTGGCGGCGAGCTCCTGGACGGGATAGCCGCGGTACAGCAGCGAATTGGTGTCCGGGTTGACCTTCGAAACCGCGGTGTAGTCCACCACGACGCCGGCCAGGCCCTTCTTGATATCAACAGCTTCCATGCTGTCCTCCTTCGTTCATTGGGCAAGCCCGGATGTGCCGGAATGCTTGCAGTCTCCTTGGTGGCTCTCGGGTCCTAGCGGACGCCGGGAATTTGGAAGTTGAAAACGCCGGTATCGAAGTGGTTGTAGGCCTCATAGTCCACAAGGTCATAAAGCCGCGCACGGGTGAGCATGTTCTCCACCTGTGCTTCCTGCGACCCTGTTGCCTTGATCGATTCCAGAGTACGCTCTGCTGCGCCCATGGCAATGCGCAGCAGCGTGACCGGATAAATGACCATGTTGACGCCGACCCCCTGCAGCTGGTCCACGGTGAACAGATCGCTCTTGCCGAACTCGGTCATGTTGGCCAGGATGGGCACGTCCACGGCGCCACGGATGGCTTGGAACTCACTGAGGTCCTTCATGGCTTCCGGGAAGATGGCGTCCGCACCGGCATCCACGAGGGCCCGTGCCCGGTCCTTGGCCGCTTCGATCCCTTCAACGGCGCGGATGTCGGTGCGGGCCATGATGAGGAAGTTCGGATCGCGGCGGGCATCAGCCGCGGCGCGGATGCGCTTGGTGGCCGTGTCCAGGTCCACCACGTTCTTGCCGTCCAGGTGCCCGCAGCGCTTGGGGTTGAACTGGTCTTCGATGTGACAGCCGGCCAGTCCGGCGTTCTCCAGCTCCTGGATGCTGCGGGCCACGTTCATGGGCTCGCCGAAGCCGGTGTCCGCGTCCACCAGCGTGGGCAGGTCGGTCATGCGGGCGATCTGCCCGGCACGCGTGGCCACCTCGGTGAGGGTGGTCAGCCCAATGTCCGGCAGGCCAAGGTCATTGGCCAGCACGGCTCCGGAGACGTAAACACCGGCGAAGCCTTTTTCCTCGATCAGCCGCGCCGAGAGCGGGTTGAAGGCGCCCGGGAACTGTTGGATGGTGCCGGACGCGAGCATGTCGCGCAGCGCGATCCGCTTCTGTTCCGGGGTGGTCTTGGAATACAGCATCTGATGCTCCTGTGCAGGGTGGGTGAGCAGAGCTTAGAAGAGGCCGGCGGGTGCGTTGCTGAGGTCGATGACACCCGGAGCGGCGGTGATGTTCAGCTGGTCCAGTTCGCCCGGGCCCAGGTCCGGGAGGCTTTCGGCGGCCGCGAGGAAACGCTCGATTTCCGCCTCGGCGACCAGGCCTGCTGCCAGGCTGCGGAATTTGTTGATGTACTGCTGGCGGGCGAACGGCCGGGCGCCGAGCGGGTGGGCGTCGGCGACAGCGATCTGGTCGCTGATGACCGTGCCGTCAGCCAGGGTGATTTCCACGGAACCGCCGAAGGCCTTCTCGGCGATGTCCAGCGAGTGGTAGCGGCGGGTCCATTCGGGGTCTTCGACGGTGCTGACCTTGTTCCACAGCTCCACGGTGTCGGCGCGGCCGGCACGCTCAGGACTGTAGGAGTCAACGTGGTGCCAGGAGCCGTCCTGGAGTGCCACGGTGAAAATGTACGGGATGGAATGGTCCAGGGTTTCGCGGCTGGCCGTGGGGCTGTATTTCTGCGGGTCGTTGGCGCCGGAACCGATCACGTAGTGCGTGTGGTGGCTGGTCTTGATCAGGACTGACGCCACGTTGGCCGGGTCCGTTGCCTCGGGGTGCTCAGTGTGGAGCTTGCGGGCGAGGTCGATCCAGGCCTGGGCCTGGTATTCGGCGGAGTGTTCCTTGGTGTACGTGTCCATGATGGCGCGCTTGGCTTCGCCGGCCTCGGGGAGGGGGACCTCGTAGGAGGCGTCCGGGCCGTCCAGCATCCAGGCGATCACGCCGTCTTCGCCTTCGTAGATCGGCACGGGGGAGGTCTGGCCGCGCATGGAGCGGTCCACGGCTTCCACCGCCATCTTGCCCGCGAACGCGGGGGCGTGGGCCTTCCAGGTGGAGATCTCACCCTTGCGGGACTGCCGGGTGGCGGTGGTGGTGTGCAGCGCCTGGCCGACGGACTGGAAGATCGTCTCGACGTCCAGGCCCAGGAGTGTGCCGATACCGGCGGCGGCGGACGGGCCGAGATGCGCCACGTGGTCGATCTTGTGCTTGTGCAGGCAGATGGCCTTGACCAGGTTGACCTGGATCTCATAGCCGGTGGCGATGCCGCGGATCAGGTCCTTGCCGCTGGAGCCCACGTGCTGGCCGACGGCCAGGATCGGTGGAATGTTGTCGCCGGGGTGGGAGTAGTCAGCCGCCAGGAACGTGTCGTGGTAGTCGAGCTCGCGGACGGCCACGCCGTTGGCCCAGGCTGCCCATTCGGGGGAGACGCGGTCCGTGATCCCGAAGACGCCGGCGCCCTTGCCGTTGGTGGTCGGTGCGTGGGTCAGCGCCTGGGCGCGGGCAGCCACGATCGGGCCGCGGTTCAGGGAGGCGATGGCAACGGAGGCGTTGTCGATGACGCGGTTGATGACCATCTCGGTGACCTCGGGCGTGACCTCGACGGCGTCGGCGGCGACGATGGCGATCTTGTGCGCCAGCTGGTCTTCACGGGCGAGGTTCTCTTCGCTCTTGTAGACGCGGACGTGGTTGAGCTTAACCATGGTGCTCCTTCTTAGTGCTGTGGGTGGGTAGCTTTGACGTGGGAAAGGCTGCGGTGCAGGTGCAGGGTGGTGGCTGCCTCGGCGAGCCTGGCGTTGCCTGCGGCGATGGCCTCCGCGATGGCCGCGTGTTCGACGGCGGCCGCGTTCAGTCGCGGGGCGTCATCGGCGGCGAGGCGGCGGACCCGGACCAGATGGACACGCAGGCTGCGCATCGCCTGGGCGAGGTAGGAGTTGGAGATGGCGGCGTCGATCGCCTCATCCAACCGGCCCACCAGGGCGTAGTACTCATGCCGGGCGGGATCGGCGTCGCTGATCAGCTCCTGCGCCCGCAGGAGATCCGCGTGGAGTTTCTCAAAGACCGCGCGCTCGCCGCGTTCGGCAGCGAGTGCGGCTGCCTTGCCCTCCAGGGTTTCGCGGAGCTCGAACATCTCGTCGATGTCCTCCAGTGAGATGTCGGTGACGACGACGCCGCGGCCTCCTGCCGCCGTCGTCAGCCCTTCAGCGCTGAGCCGGCTCAGCGCCTCCCGGACCGGAGTGCGTGAGACGCCCAGGCGCTCCGACTGCTCCACTTCGGCGAGGACCGTTCCGGGCGTCAGACGCCATTCGATAATGTCTTCGCGAAGCGTTGCATATGCTTTGTCGCTGGCCCGCATGGTCCCTCCCGTCAATCTGCTCATGAGCACCAGTGTATACACAGATTCCCGAATGGCCCAGTATAAGCCGGTACTTTAGCGAAATATCCGCATCCATGTATACACAAACCTTGTTTGCGGCGTGTTGCCCGCATAGCATGGTGGCAACACAGCGACGTGAACGGGAGCCCATGATGGTCAGCGGAAATTACCGGGAAGCATATTCGCGCAGCATCGAACAGAAGGATGCCTTCTGGCTCGAGGCAGCAGGCGGCGTGACTTGGTCCAGGACTCCGGAAACCGCGCTTGATGGATCGGCCGCCCCGCTGTTCCAATGGTTTCCCGATGGCATGCTCAACACGAGCTACAACGCACTGGACCGCCACGTTGAGGCCGGCCGCGGGGACCAGGATGCCCTCATCTACGATTCCGCGATGCTGGGAATCAAACGCACGTACAGTTACGCCGAACTGACGGACCTCGTGGCGCGGTTCGCGGGTGTGCTGCGCTCGCAGGGGGTCCGCAAAGGGGACAGGGTGGTCATCTACATGCCCATGATTCCCGAGGCCGCCATCGCGATGCTGGCGACGGCCCGGCTCGGGGCCGTGCATTCGGTGGTCTTCGGCGGGTTCGCGCCCAAGGAACTCGCCGCCCGCATCAAGGATGCCGGTCCGGCCGCGATCGTCACGGCGTCCGGCGGGATAGAGCCCTCGCGCCGGGTCGAGTATCTCCCGGCGGTCGCCGAAGCGCTTGAACTCGCAGGCGCAGGGCAGACGCCCGTCATTGTCAAGGGCCGGGAAGGTTTTGTGCATGCGGCCTCCGAGTATCCGGACTGGCTGGACTGGGACCGGTGCATGGACGCTGCCGCCCCGGCGGCTGCCGTGGAGGTCGCAGCAACCGACCCCCTCTACATCCTCTACACCTCGGGCACCACTGGCACGCCCAAGGGCGTCGTGCGGGACAACGGCGGCCATGCTGTCGCGCTCAGCTGGACCATGGCAAACATCTACGACGTCGGTCCGGGTGACGTGATGTGGACCGCGTCCGACGTCGGCTGGGTGGTGGGGCATTCCTATATTGTTTATGGCCCGCTGCTGGCCGGTGCCACCACGGTCCTCTACGAGGGCAAGCCCGTGGGGACCCCTGACGCGGGAGCGTTCTGGCGCGTGGTGCAGGACCACAAGGTCAGCGTCCTGTTCACCGCGCCCACGGCCCTGCGCGCGATCCGCAAGGCCGACCCCCATGCTGCGGAACTGGCCAACTACGACATCTCCACGCTGCGAACGCTGTTTGCCGCCGGCGAGCGGCTGGACACGGACACCTACCGCTGGGCGGGTGAGGTCCTGGGTGTTCCGGTGGTGGACCACTGGTGGCAGACCGAAACGGGCTGGGCCATCTGCGCCAACCCGCGCGGGCTGGAGGACCTTCCCTTCAAGCCCGGGTCACCTACCGTGCCCATGCCCGGCTTCGAACTGAAGATTGTGGACGGCTCCGGGGCGGCGGTGCCGCCGGGGGAGGAGGGCAACATTGTCCTGCAGCTTCCCTTGCCTCCCGGTACTCTGACCACCCTGTGGCAGAACGACGACCGTTATGTGTCCTCGTACTTGGCGGCCTTTGAAGGCAGCTACGCCACAGGCGACAGCGGCTACCGGGACACCGACGGCTACGTCTTTGTGATGGGCCGGACTGACGACGTCATCAACGTTGCCGGCCACCGGCTGTCCACCGGTGCGATTGAGCAGGTCATCGCCAGCCACCCGGCCGTCGCTGAATGTGCCGTGATCGGCGTGGCGGATCCCCTCAAGGGTCAGCGCGCCAGCGGCTACGTCGTGCTCAAAGCAGGCGTCACCGCCGGGGAGGATCAGCTGGTCCGCGAGCTGATCGCCCTTGTCAGGAAGGACATCGGGCCGGTGGCCGACTTCAAGCACGCCACGGTGGTCGAAGCACTCCCCAAGACCAGGTCAGGGAAGATCCTGCGCAAGACCATGCGCCAGATAGCCGACGGCGACGAGTACGTTGTGCCCTCAACGATTGAGGATCCCGAGGTGATCGGGCAGTTGCTGGGCGTGCTCCGGCCGGACGGCGCCGTTTAGTACCCCCGGACGCACAGAAGTCTTGACTGTGACCTGACCCGCGGTTACCGTATCCGCGGCACCAGTTCCCGTCCACACCACTCCTCACCCGAAACGCCCTCTCCGCCACACGGAGGTCTGCATTATGTTCCACCACCACGATCCCGGCGCGCATGACGAGCGCGGGCATCCGCATCTGATTGACCCTGAGCCGTGGGGCACCGGGGACCCCGCGGTCGAGGAGATCGTGAGGGGGAGCCAGCCACTCTGGTCCGGGTGCCTGCGGGCGTGAGCCCCCGGCTCTACAACGAGGACCTGGCGCCCACCACGCGCCAGGGGCGCACCTGGCACGCCTACAGCATCTTCACGCTCTGGGCGAACGACGTGCACTCGCTGGGCAATTACGTGTTTGCCATCGGATTGTTCGCCCTGGGATTGGGCGCCTGGCAGATCATGCTCGCCTTCCTGCTCGGCGCCGTCCTGCTGTTCCTTCTCCTGAACCTTTCGGGCTTCATGGGCGAGCGGACCGGCGTACCGTTCCCGGTCATGAGCAGGATCGCGTTCGGCATCAGGGGCTCCAATATCCCCGCCATCATCCGCGGCGCCGTGGCCGTCGCCTGGTTCGGCATCCAGACCTATCTGGCCTCGGTGGTGCTCCGGGTGCTGATCCTAGCCCTCGCGCCGTCGCTGGCACCGCTCGATACAGACTCGTTCCTCGGGCTCTCGACCCTGGGCTGGATCTCGTTCGTTTCGTTGTGGGCGGTGCAGACGGTGATCGTGAGCTTCGGCATGGAGATGATCCGCAAGTACGAGGCGTTCGCTGGCCCCATCATCCTGGTCACCATGCTCACGCTGGCCGTCTGGATGTTGGTGGAAGCCGGCGGGACCATCGCCTGGTCCACCGCTGACTCACTGACAGGCCCGGTGATGTGGGTGCGGATTTTCCAGTCGGCCGCGCTGTGGGTGGTCGTTTACGGGACGTTCGTACTGAACTTCTGCGACTTCACCCGGGGCGCGCCTTCCAGGCGGTCGGTGGTGCGGGGCAACTTCTTCGGCATCCCCATCAACATGCTCTTCTTCGCCGCCATCGTCGTTGTCCTCGCCGGCGCCCAGTACAAGATCGACGGCACGGTTATCCAGTCGCCCACCGACGTCGTCAACGCCATCCCGAACACGCTCCTGCTGGTGCTGGCCTGTCTGGCCCTGATCATCCTGACGGTGGCCGTGAACCTCATGGCCAACTTCGTGGCACCCATATACACGCTGGCCCACCTTTTCCCGCGGACGCTGAACTTCCGGCGCGCAGCCATTATCTCCGCGGTGATCGGCCTGGTGATCCTGCCCTGGAACCTGTACAACTCGCCCGTGGTTATCGTCTACTTCCTCGGCGGGCTGGGCGCCCTCCTGGGACCACTGTTCGGCGTCATCATGGCCGACTACTGGCTGGTCCGTAAGGGCAGGGTCAACATTCCGGATTTGTACTCGGACTCCCCCGACGGGGCGTATGCCTACACCCGTGGCGTCAACCGGAAGGCCGTCATCGCGGGCACACCGGCTGCCATCGTAGCGATGGTACTGGCCCTCGTCCCGGCGTTCACCTATATCTCCGGCTTCTCCTGGTTCGTCGGCGCGATCCTGGCCGCCGTCACCTACCTGCTGATCATGGACCGCCACCCGCCGTTCGAGGCCGTCGACGGCGAGCACATCGCCGTCGCACCGAAGCACTGACCGGCCCCACAAGGGCAAGAGCCCCCAACGAAGGAGTTCCAATGCCACAGGCTTTGACCTCGCGGTTCCTGTTCGGTCCGGGACCGAGCAACTGCTACCCGGAAGTGACCGCCGCATTGGCGCATCCGGTGATTGGGCACCTGGATCCGGTCTTCATTGAACGGCTCGACAACACGTGCGAAGGCCTCCGCACGGTCTGGGGGACTCAGAATGCCCGCACGCTGCCATTGAGCGTCACCGGTTCCGGCGGCATGGAAGCGGCTTTTGTGAACACCGTGGACGACGGCGATGTGGCAGTGATCGCCGTCAACGGCCTCTTCGGTGAGCGCATGTGTGAGGTGGCCCGCCGCTGCGGCGCCACCGTGGTTCGTGTAGACCACGAATGGGGCACGCCCATCGACGTCGAACGCGTCCTGGCGGCCCACCCGCGGCCGAAGGTGATTGCGGCCGTCCACGCCGAAACGTCCACTGGGGTGCTGTCCGACGTCGCATCGCTCGGGCAAAACAAGGGCGATGCGCTGTTGATTGTCGACGCCGTGACATCCATCGGCGGGCTGGAACTCCTGGCAGACGACTGGGGAATCGACGTCGGCTATGCCGGCACTCAGAAATGCCTCGGCGTGCCGCCAGGGCTTTCGCCCTTCACCATGTCGGGTAGGGCCTTCGAGCGAAGGATCAAGAATCCCCGCTCCTGGTACCTGGACGTCGGTCTGCTCGGCGGTTACGTCGGGGCCGCCAGTGGCAGGGGCAGAACCTACCACCACACGCCGCCGGTCACCATGATCGCCGGTCTCGAGGCGGGCTTGCAAAGAATCCTGGCCGAGGGACTGGCCGCGGTCCAGGCGCGCCACCGCGCGGCAGGGGCCGCGTTGCAGGCGGGGCTCCAGGAGATGGGACTTGAGCTGTTCGCGGCCGAGGGCCACCGGCTGCCCAGCCTTACCACTGTCAAGGTCCCGGACGGCGTCGACTCCGCGGCCGTACGCCGCCATCTGCTGGAGCACTTCAGCATCGAGATTGGCTCAGGGGCGGGCAAGTACGCTTCCAGCATCTGGCGGATCGGAATGATGGGCCCGAACGCAAACGCCGCATCAGTGACTCTGGCGCTGGGGGCTCTCAAGGAAGCCATCTCCGCTGCCTAGCCACACTCTGTAGGCTCAGGGCCGCTTCCAGCCGTATTCGTTCTCCGGCCTGCCGGGCGTGCCGTAGCGGGGCGCTCGCGAAACGCGGCCGGCGTCGGCGAGGTATTCGAGGTAGCGCCTGGCGGTAACGCGGGACATGCCCAGGGCGGCCATGACTTCCGTAGCTGAAACAGATTCCGAATGCTGTTTCAGGTACGCCTGGACCGAGTCGAGAGTGGAGACTGAGAGGCCCTTGGGCAGGGGCAGTTCCGACGGCGCCCGGAGGCTTGCGAAGGCCTGGTCCACGTCGCTCTGGGAGGCGCCGGTCCTGCCGGCACCGGCCTCCGGGGAAGCCAGTTGCTGCCGGAACAGCCGGTAGCTGGAGAGCTTGTCTTCGAACGTGGCAAACGTGAAGGGCTTGATCAGGTACTGGACCACGCCGATGGCGACGGCGCTGCGGACAATCGCCACTTCCCGGACCGCGGTGATGGCAATGATGTCCGCCAGGATCCCTGCCGCACGCATGCGCCGGGCGATGTCCAGGCCATGCAGGTCCGGAAGGTTCATATCGAGGAGGACCAGTTCCACCGGCTGGCCGGCGGCCGCCAGATCCGTCAGGAGCCTGAGCGCGGACTGGCCGTCAGGGGCCGTCCCGGCAACAGTGAACCCTGCCATCCTCCCCACATAGGCCGCGTGCGCGGCCGAGGCCAGCGGTTCGTCCTCCACCACGAGGACGCGGATATCGGTCACTGGAACTGCTCCTCTTTGTCGGTCCCGGCGGCCATGGCCGGCAGGAAGACATGGAAGCGTGCGCCGTCCTTGCCTGTGATGGTCATGGTACCGTCCAGGCGCTGCACGGCCTGGCGGACGAGGGCCAGGCCAATGCCGCGTCCGAACGGACCGGAGGCCTTGGTGCTGAAGCCGTGCCGGAAAATGTCCTCCACGGCGGCGGGGTCCACGCCGGGGCCGGAATCCGCCACAGTGATGTCCAGGCCCTCGGCATCGGACTCCACGGTCAGCTCCACCGTCCTGGGAGCCGCGCCATCCGCGGCGGCGTCGATCGCGTTGTCCAGGAGGTTTCCCAGGATGGTGACAAGGTCCTGGACAGCCAGGCCGGCAACGGACGCGGACCCCTCGGTGGAGAGCGTCAGCTTCACTCCGCGCTCATTCGCTTCGGCGGCCTTCCCCATGATCAGGGCGCTGAGAACCGGCTCGTCCACGGAACTCACCATCTCGTCGGTCAGCTGCTGGCTCAGTTCGAGATCCTTGGTGGCGAATTCCAAGGCCTCCCGGGTTCGGCCCAGCTCCAGCAGCGAAACCATGGTGTGCAGCCGGTTGGCGTGCTCGTGGGTCTGGGCGCGGAGGGCGTCGGACAGCGTCCGCATCGTTTCGAGTTCACTGCCCAGCGATTCGATCTCCGTCCGGTCCCGGATGGTGGACACGGTGCCGAACACCGCGGGGCGGCGGAGGCCGGGAGAGTCGGGCCCGACGGCCGGACCCTGGTTCACCACCACGATCCGCGGGCCCGTCAGGTGGATTTCGTCGTGGGCCGTGCGGCCGGATTCAAAGAGCTCCTTCAGGCTGGGGGCCAGCGGGAGGTCCGTCAGGGAGGGCGGCCGGGACGGATCGTCTTCCGAGTCGCGCGGCTCCAGTCCCAGCAGCTCAGCGGCCTGGTCGTTGTACATCACCACCCGGCCCTTGGTGTCGATCAGGATCAGCCCCTCACGCACGGAATGCAGGACCGATTCGTAGTAGGCGAACAGCTGCGCCAGCTGCTCCGGCCCCCACCCCCTGGTCACGCGGCGCAGGTAGCGGCCCAACAGCCAGGACGCCAAGGATCCGCCCACGAGCAGGGCCAGGCCGAAGGCCAGCAGTGCGGGTAGCCGGCCGGAAAGCGCCACGTCAACTGTCCGGACCGTGACGCCGGCGGCAACCAGCGCCTTGACGTTCCCCGCGGCATCCTTGACCGGAACAACCGTCCGCACCGACGGCCCCAGCGTTCCTGCGGTGACCTCGGTGAACACCTCGCCACGCAGCGACGCCTCGATGGAGCCGATGTACGGCCTGCCCAGCTCCTCGTCCCGGGGGTGCGTCCACCGCGTTCTGTCCGGCGCCATGATGGTGAGGAAGTCCGCTCCGGATCCGGCCATGACGTCCAGGGCGTAGGGCTGGAGCAACGCCGACGGATCCGTATGGTCCGCTGCCTGGAGGACCAGCGGATTAGCGGCGACGGCGGCAGCAACCCCGGCCATCCGCCGGCCGGCTTCCTCATAGCTCCGGTCCCTGGCATCGACGAACGTTGCGGTGCCCGCCACCGCAATGAAGGCCAGCACAATCAGCAGATTCGCCACGAACAGCCTGCGGGCGATACTCCAGCGGTGAATCATCAAGCACCTCCCATGACCAATATGAACGCAACAGTGAGCTAAGTCACGGTGTGGCCAATGATGGATATCACACCGGACCGACGCGGTGAGCCCAGAGAATGCGCCGCAGCGTCTACCAGATTATCCATAAGGAGACACATCATGGCCTCTCAACGAGGAGAGTCGCTCGGCACCGTGAAGACGCGGCGCAAGGGCCTGGACAAATCCCACTACCTTTACATTGCCGTTATTGCCGCCGTGATCCTGGGCGCCGTCGTCGGCCTGCTGTTCCCCGAGGTCGGCAAATCACTGAAGCCCCTCGGTGACGGCTTTATCAAGCTCATCAAAATGATGATTGCACCGATCATCTTCTGCACCATCGTCCTGGGAATCGGCTCCATCGCCAAAGCCGCAACGGTCGGCAAGGTGGGCGGCCTGGCCCTGGGCTACTTTGTGCTCATGTCCACCTTCGCCCTGGGCATCGGCCTGGTGGTAGGCAACCTCATCCACCCGGGTGAAGGTTTGAAGCTTGCGGCGTACGACCCCACCAAGAAGGCCGAAGTAGACAGCACCGTCGCCTTCCTCCTGGGCATCATTCCCGGCGACATCCCGGTCCTGCCCACACTCCTCGCCGCCATCCTTGTGGGCTTCGCCCTCCAGAAAATGGGCCCGCAGGGCGCTCCTGTCCTGAAGGCGATCGGCCATGGCCAGGGACTGGTCTTCAGGATCCTCATCATGATCATGTGGCTCGCCCCGGTGGGCGCCTTCGGTGCCATCGCCGCTGTGGTCGGCGCCACTGGTGTCGCGGCAATCGTGAGCATGTTCACCCTGATGGTCGCGTTCTACATCACCTGCGCCCTGTTCATCGTGATCATCCTTGGCGGACTCCTGCAGCTGGTTGCCGGCGTCAACATCTTCAAGCTTATGAAGTACCTGGCCCGCGAATACCTCCTGATCTTCTCGACGTCCTCGTCCGAAGCGGCCCTGCCGCGCCTGATCGCCAAGATGGAACACCTGGGCGTCTCCAAGCCGGTTGTCGGCGTCACCGTCCCCACGGGATACTCCTTCAACCTGGACGGCACCGCAATCTACCTGACCATGGCGTCGCTGTTCGTGGCCAATGCCATGGGCACGCCGCTGGACCTGGGTGCCCAGGTATCCCTGCTCATCTTCATGATCATTGCCTCCAAGGGCGCGGCCGGAGTGACCGGTGCAGGCCTGGCAACTCTGGCTGCCGGACTCCAGGCACACAAGCCGGAGCTGCTGGGTGGCGTGGGCATGATCGTTGGCATCGACCGCTTTATGTCCGAAGCCCGGGCCCTGACCAACTTCACGGGCAACGCGGTTGCCACCGTGCTGATTGGGACCTGGGTCAAGGAAATCGACAACAAGCAGGTCGGCGAAGTTCTCTCGGGCCAGGCTCCCTTCGACGAGCAGACCATGATCGCCGGACATGGCGAGCCGGAAGCCAAGGACCCCAAGGCCGAGCCTGTGCTGGTCAACGCCTAAGGCGGCACTGAATCTGACCAAGCTGCGGACCGCCCGCACAGCCCAGGCTGTGCGGGCGGTTCCTGCGTGCGGGAGGCTAACCTTCGACCTCTACCAGAAGGTCAAGGCTCAGAATCCACGCAAAGTCAAGTTCCCTCGAATACCGTGTCGGGGCCTGTAGCCTAGGTGGAAAGCAGGATCGGCGCTGGAGTTCCAGCGGCAGGAAAATCACCGTCATCGAAAGTGTGGATAGATACGTGAGCAGCGAACAGGGTTCGGCAACTCTGGAAGGCACGGAACTCGATCTGGAAGACGCCGTGATGGGTCCCACCGGGCGCCCCCACCGCGAATTTCCGGAACCCGCCCCGCTGTCGTCCCACGGTCCCGCGCGCGTGATCGCCATGGTCAACCAAAAGGGCGGCGTCGGCAAGACCACGTCCACCATCAACTTGGCAGCGGCCCTGGCCGAATACGGCCGCAGGGTGCTGCTGGTTGACTTCGACCCGCAGGGCGCGCTGTCCGCGGGCCTGGGCATCAACCCGCACGAACTGGACCTGACGGTCTACAACGTCCTCATGGACCGCAAGGTGGACATCCGCGACGCCATCCACCAGACCGGCGTCGAAAACGTGGACCTGCTGCCGGCCAACATCGACCTCTCCGCCGCAGAAGTGCAGCTGGTCAATGAAGTCGCCCGTGAGCAGGTCCTGGACAGGGCGCTGAAAAAAGTCGAAGACGATTACGACGTCGTCCTGATTGACTGCCAGCCCTCCCTGGGCCTGCTGACGGTCAATGCCCTGACCGCCGCCCACGGCGTGATCATCCCGCTGATCTGCGAGTTTTTCGCACTCCGTGCGGTAGCCCTGCTGGTGGAAACCATCGACAAGGTCCAGGACAGGCTGAACCCCGGCCTGCAGGTTGATGGCGTCCTGGCCACCATGTACGACGCCCGTACGCTCCACAGCCGCGAAGTCATCACTCGCCTGGTGGAAGCCTTCGGTGACAAAGTCTTCGAGACCGTCATCAAACGCTCCATCAAGTTCGCGGACGCCACCGTCGCGGCCGAGCCGATCACCAGCTACGCAGGCAGCCACATCGGCGCCGATGCCTACCGCCGCCTGGCCAAAGAGCTGATTTCGCGCGGCGGCGCACCCTAAACACGCCGTGGCCGAGTCCAAACCCGGCTTTGAGGTGCGGCTTGCCAACTTCACCGGCCCGTTCGACCTCCTGCTGGGCCTGATCGCCAAGCACCAGCTGGACATCACCGAGGTGGCCATTGCCACCGTCACTGATGAGTTCATAAAGTACATCAGGAAGCTCCAGAAGCTCGGCGAGGAATGGGCGCTGGATGAAGCCAGCGAATTCCTGGTCATCGCCGCCACCCTCCTGGATCTCAAGGCGGCAAGGCTCCTGCCCGCCGGTGAAGTCGAGGATGACGAGGACATCGCCCTGCTGGAAGCGCGGGACCTCCTTTTTGCGAGGCTGCTCCAATACAAGGCGTTCAAACAGGTGGCAGCCCTGATGGCCGGAACCCTGGAACAGGAAGCCAGCCGGTTTCCGCGTCAGGTTGGCTTGGAGGAGCACTTCGCCGCCATGCTCCCGGAATTGGTGTGGAAGCACACACCGGACCAGTTCGCCCGCCTGGCCGAGTCCGCCCTGAAGGCCAAGACGCCGCGGCCCACCGAGGTGGGCCTTGCCCACTTGCATGGCAGTGCCGTCAGCGTGAAGGAACAGGCCGAGATCCTGGGTCTCCGGCTCCAGTTGGGGAAGCCGCTGTCGTTCCGTGCGTTGATCGCCGACGCCGATTCCACCCTCGTGGTGGTGGCCAGGTTCCTGGCATTGCTGGAGATGTTCCGGGACAGGGCAGTCTCCTTCGACCAGGTGTCGCCCCTGGGGGATCTCACCGTGCGCTGGACGGTGGATGGCCGGGACTGGTCAACAGAAAACCTAAGCGAAGAATACGAGGAACTGTCGTGAGCCAAGAACTTCCGGAGACTGGGGCGGAGTCAGGCATGGACGTCCGGGATCTTCCCGGCGGTGCCAAGGCTGCCCTTGAGGCGGTCCTGATGGTCCTGGACCAACCGGCCAGCGCTACTGAGCTGGCCGCCGGGCTTAACCTGACCGTCGCCGTCGTTGAGCAGTTACTGGCGGAACTGCAACGGGAGTATAGCGGCTATACTGTTAAAGCCCCGGACATGGACCGTGCCAGCGATGCTGGTTTCAGCGCCAGCCCCCGGGGTTTTGAATTGCGGAACATCGCCGGTGGCTGGCGGATCTACTCCCGCGCAGACTTCGCCGAGATCGTCGGACGGTTTGTGCTTGAGGGTCAGACGGCCAGGCTCACGCAGGCGGCCTTGGAAACACTGGCTGTCATCGCGTACCGCCAGCCTGTCTCCAGGGCCCGGGTGTCTGCAATTCGAGGAGTCAATGTCGATTCTGTCGTACGGACATTGACCCAGCGCGGGCTGATCGAAGATTCGGGACACGATCCTGAGTCGGGAGCCATCCTCTACCGGACCACGTCGTATTTCCTGGAACGGATGGGAATCGGCTCCGCAGCGGAACTGCCTCAGCTCTCACCCCATCTTCCGGGGCTTGAGGGCATCGCGGAGTTCTACGACGCCGACAGAATGTAGGCGGGAAATCCCGCGTGCGCACACGAATATTCATAAGGGCAGATAATTTCTGCATGGCTGGCTAGGGTTGTTCTTGGACAACCGGCGGGCCAAATAACGAAGGACGGGTCATGACACAGGCGGGACGCCAGGGTTCACCACGTAACAGTTCGGGACGCAACAGTTCAGAACGCAATGCCGGACAGGGCGGCGCCAGCCGTAATCCGGCGCAGGGCGGCGCAAGCCGGAACCCTGCACAGGGCGGCAGCGGCCGCCCCAGCGCGGCGGGCGGCGGATTCCGCGCCGGCGCAGGCAAGCGCAACGCCGGATTCGGCGGCGGCGACCGGCCGTACAAGGCCCCGAGGCCTCGTGAGGAGCCATTTGTGGATCCCGGCGACGCCCCGGCGTCGTCACCGGCCGGCCGCGGTGCCTCCGACTGGAAGCCGGCCGGCAGCACATCGGCGCGCAAGCCTGCTGCCCGCAAGCCGGGCGCCAACAAGGCTCCCGGCACCCCGGGCGCACTCAAGCCCAAGCCGCGCACCGGCAGGCCCGGGGCGGCGGCGTCACGCGCCTTCGGCAGCGAACGGTTTGGCCAGAACCTTGGCCCCGTGCGGAAGCCTGCCCGCAAGCGTGGACCCCGCGGTGACGTTCCGCAGTCGGAAATGCACGACGCCGACGGCACCCGCCTGCAGAAGGTCATGGCCCAGGCCGGCGTGGCTTCGCGCCGCGTCTGCGAAGAGATGATCGCCGAAGGCCGGGTAGAGGTCGACGGCCAGGTTGTCACTGAGCTTGGTGTCCGCGTGGACCCCAAGACGGCAGTCATCCACGTTGATGGCTTGCGCATCCAGCTGGATGAAAACCTCGTGTACATGGTCTTCAACAAGCCCAAGGGCGTGGTGTCCACCATGGAGGACCCCGATGGCCGTCCCTGCATCAGCGATTTTGTGCGGAAGACCCACCAGGGCGAACGCCTGTTCCACGTGGGCCGGCTGGACGTCGCCACCGAAGGCCTGCTGCTGCTGACGAACGACGGCGAACTGGCCAACCGGCTGACCCACCCGTCCTACGAGGTCCCCAAGACCTACCTGGTCCAGGTCCGCGGCCCGTTCCCGCAGGGAGTCGGCGCCCAGCTCCGGGAAGGTGTGGAACTCGAGGATGGCTTTGCCTCGGTTGACTCCTTCAAGCTGGTGGACTCCACTCCGGGCCACGTGCTGATCGAAGTGATCCTGCACTCGGGCAAGAACCGGATTGTCCGTCGCCTGTTCGACGCCGTCGGGTTCCCGGTCCTGCGCCTGGTACGCGTCAAGGTGGGTCCCATTGGCCTGGGCGACCAGCGCCAGGGCAGCATCCGCAACCTTGGCAAGCAGGAAGTCGGCCACCTGCTGGCATCCGTAGGACTCTGAGGCATGTCCGCATTTCGCTCCCACGGGCGGGGGCACCTCAGCGGGCCGGTCGTCGTGATTGGCACCGGCCTGCTCGGTGCCAGCATCGGGCTGGGCCTGCGTGGGCGCGGCGTGCCCGTGTTCCTGTCTGACCCGTCGCCGACCAACCAGGCGGTGGCCGTCGACATCGGTGCCGGCCAGCCCCTGGACCAGCTCGGGGACGAGGCGCCGGAGCTTGTGGTGGTGGCAGCACCGCCGGACGTGACCGCCGACGTCGTGGCCCGCGCCCTTGCCGACTACCCGGATTCCGTGGTGGTTGACATCGCCAGCGTCAAGGCCGCCATCCTGGCGGAGTTGGGCGGGCGCGGCGCGGACCTCACCCGCTATGTGGGCACCCATCCGATGGCAGGGCGCGAAAAGTCCGGGCCGGTTGCGGCCCGCGGCGAGCTCTTCACGTCGATGCCGTGGGTGGTTTGTCCGGGCCCGGAGTCATCCGCGGCTGCCGTGCAGACTGCGCGCTCCTTGGCCACGGACCTGGGAGCTGTGGTTTCCCAGTTCACTGCCGACGAACACGACGAAGCCGTGGCCTTGGTATCGCACCTGCCCCAGATCATGTCCTCCCTGCTGGCCAGCCGGCTGCAGGGGACGCCGCTTCACGCGCTGTCCCTCGCCGGCAACGGCCTGCGGGACGTCACGCGGATCGCCGCCAGCGATCCCACGCTGTGGGTCCAGATCCTGGGGGGCAACGCAGGGAAGGTCGTGGAGATCCTTTACGGAGTCCGCGAGGACCTGAACCGGCTCATCGGCACGCTGGAGGAACCGCTTGCGCCGGGCGCCAGGCTTGACCTGGCCCAGCTGATCAGCGAAGGCAATGCCGGGCAGGCCCGTATTCCGGGCAAGCATGGTGGCCCGCCGCAGGCCTACTCCTGGCTGACGGTCCTCGTGGATGACCGGCCGGGACAGATCGCGCAGCTCCTCACCGAAATCGGTGAGATCGGCGTGAACGTGGAGGACCTTCGGCTGGACCATTCCTCGGGCCAGAACGTGGGCATGGTGGAACTGTCCGTGCTGCCGAACAAGCATGACCATCTGATCGAAGCACTCAACGACCGCGGATGGCGGGTATTGCAGTAATGACACAAGAACTTCTTGACACCCTTCCGGCCTTGCGCGTCGGCAGGCCCCTGGTGGTTGCCATCGACGGGCCGTCAGGCTCCGGCAAGTCCAGCGTGAGCAAGGAAGTGGCCCGCCGGCTGCACCTTGCCTACCTGGACACCGGCGCCATGTACCGGGCCCTGACCTGGTTCTGCGTCACCAGCGGAATTGATCTCAGTGACGCCGCCGCCGTGGAGCAGGCTTCCCGGGACCTGGTCCTGGAACTGAGCACCACGCCGCGGGAGGAATACGTCCGCGTGAACGGCGCCGACGTCACGGACGCCATCCGGGAACCGGCAATTTCGTCGGCGGTCAGTGCGGTGGCCACCACCCTGGGTGCCCGGACCGAACTGATCCGCCGGCAGCGTGAGCTTATTGAAAAGCACCACCGCCGCATCGTGGTGGAGGGCCGGGACATCACTACCGTCGTGGCCCCGGGCGCGGAAGTCCGCATGCTGCTGACCGCCAGTGAGGAGGCCCGGCTTCGCCGCCGCGGCATCCAGCTGGGCGGCACGCAGAATGCGGAGCAGCTCGCCGCCCAGGTCACCCACCGTGACGCCAAGGATTCCACGGTGGTGAACTTCACCCAGGCTGCCGACGGTGTTGTCACCCTGGATTCTTCCGATCTGGACTTCGCCGAGACCGTGGACGCGGCGCTCGTGATCGTGACGAAGGTGCTTAACCGTGACTGACCGCGGCGTGCGGCTTCCCTCCGGCCTGACCATGACCTGGAGCCGGCCCGTCGGCTGGCTCCTGGACCACGTGGTGTACCGGACGTCCGTCACTGGCCGGGACAACGTGCCTACAGGCGGGCCGGTGATTTTTGCCGGCAACCACATCAGTTTCCTGGACGGGCCGGTGATGTTCGGCGCGTCGCCGCGTCCCATGCACATCCTGGTCAAGAAGGAGATGTTCAAGGGCTTGCTGGGTCGGGTCCTTCGGGCCTCCGGCCAGCTGCCTGTTGACCGCTCCGGGGACCGGGCTGCGCTGCTGCTGGGCAAGAACATGCTCGACGCCGGCCGCTGCATCGGGATTCTTCCGGAAGGAACTCGGGGGAGCGGCCAGGCAACAGACATCAACAACGGGGTGGCCTGGCTGGCGCTGAACTCGGGCGCCCCCGTGGTTCCCGTGGCGATCCTCGGCACCCGGACGGGCAACGAACACCTCGACACGGTACCCAGGCCGGGGCAGCGGTTCCACGTCAGCTTCGGCAACGCACTGACCCTCAGCCGCAACCCCGGCGAAACGGGCCGTGCTTCAATGGACAGGGCGGGAATGGAAATCCGCGCTGCGCTTGCGGGGCACGTCCAGGAGACCATCCAACACAGTGGGCAGCCTTTGCCCCACGCGGATTTCCGCATGAACTTCACAGCAGTAGCCGGGACGCCGGCAGATGACCACTAAGGAAAGTGCAATGAGCGATACGACTCAAACCTCCAGCCACTCCGGCGCCGGCGAAGATGAATACACGCCCACCGGCACGGACCAGGTGGCCGAGCGGCTGGCCGCCATCGACGACGACGAAGCGGAGATGCGTGCCGCGTCGCTCCGCGCCGGCTTGGACGACTACGAGCTCGACGAGGAAGACGCCGCCCTGCTGAGCGGGAACTACGATGACGAGGACTTCGACGGTCCGGTCAAGCTCGATCCCGTGCTTGCCATCATCGGCCGTCCCAACGTGGGCAAATCCACGCTGGTGAACCGTATCCTGGGCCGCCGCGAAGCCGTGGTCGAGGATACTCCCGGCGTGACGCGGGACCGCGTGATGTACTCGGCACACTGGAACGGGCGCAACTTCACCGTGGTGGACACCGGCGGCTGGGAGCACGATGCCCGCGGCATCCACGCCCGCGTGGCTGAACAGGCCGAAATGGCCGTGGAACTGGCTGACGCCGTGCTCTTCGTCGTCGACTCCGCGGTGGGCGCTACCGCAACGGACGAGGGCGTCATGAAGATGCTCCGCCGCAGCAAGAAGCCGGTCATCATGGTGGCCAACAAGGTGGACGACTTCGCCCAGGAGGCGGACTCCGCCAGCCTGTGGGGCCTCGGCTTCGGTGAGCCTTACCCCGTCTCCGCCCTGCACGGACGCGGCGTTGCCGACCTCCTGGACCACGTGATGGACACCCTGCCGGAGTTCTCCACGATTGAAGGCATGGAACGCTCGGGCGGCCCGCGCCGCATCGCACTGATCGGCCGCCCGAACGTGGGCAAGTCATCACTGCTGAACAAGCTGGCAGGGTCTGAGCGTGTAGTAGTGGACAACACCGCCGGCACCACGCGTGATCCGGTGGATGAGTTCATTGAACTCGGCGACCGCACGTGGCGCTTTGTGGACACGGCAGGCATCCGCCGCCGCCAGCACATGGCGCAGGGCGCCGACTACTACGCCTCCCTCCGGACGCAGGCCGCGCTCGAAAAGGCGGAGGTCGCCGTCGTTCTTCTCGCTGTGGATGAGGTCCTCAGCGAGCAGGACGTCCGCATCCTGCAGCTGGCCATCGAGTCGGGCCGCGCCCTGGTGCTGGCCTTCAACAAGTGGGACCTGCTCGACGACGAACGCCGCACCTACCTGGAGCGCGAAATCGAGCAGGACCTGGCCCACGTGGCCTGGGCGCCGCGGGTCAACATCTCCGCGCTGACGGGCTGGCACAAGGACCGCCTGGTTCCCGCCCTGGACCTGGCCCTGGAGAACTGGGACAGGCGCATCCCCACCGGTAAGCTCAACGCCTTCCTCGGCGAGCTTGTGGCGGCGCACCCGCACCCGGTCCGCGGCGGAAAGCAGCCGCGCATCCTGTACGGCACGCAGGCGTCCAGCCGGCCGCCGAAGTTTGTGCTGTTCACCACCGGATTCCTGGACCCGGGCTACCGCCGCTTCATCACCCGCAGGCTCCGCGAAACGTTCGGTTTTGAGGGCACGCCCATCGAGGTCAACATGCGCGTCCGCGAAAAGCGCGGCAAGAAGCGTTAATTAGGACACACCGGGGGCGTGCAGGCGGCAAAGTGTCACTTGCACCCTCCGGAATCGTGTAAGCTTTTCAAGGTGGTTCGGCCGGACTGCTGAGTTGAAATCCTGGCTAACATCAGGAGTAAACGCAGCGGAGAACGGCGGAACTAACGGGCTGTAGCGCAGCTTGGTAGCGCACTTGACTGGGGGTCAAGGGGTCGCAGGTTCAAATCCTGTCAGCCCGACCAAAACAGAAGCGTCCCGGAGAATTTTCTCCGGGACGCTTCTGTTTTGTGCCGTCCTTTTCGGATGTTTGGCGGCCTGGCCTATTTCAGGAACTTCGATGTCCTGCGGTCCGCCAGGATCTTTCCCTTGGTCTGGCACGTGGGACAGTACTGCAAGGAAGTATCCGCGAAGGACACCTCCCGGACTGTGTCACCACACACCGGGCAAGCCTCGCCGGTGCGGGCATGGACCCGCATGTGGCTGCGTTTGACGTCCTTGAGCTCGCTTGGTGGCTTGCCCTCGGCTTCGGCCAGGGCTGTTCCGAGCACGCTGTGGATGGCGTCATAAAGCACCTGCACCGTGCCGCGGTCCAAGGACTTGGCGGTGGCAAAGGGGGAGATCCTCGCAGCATGCAGGATCTCGTCGCTGTAGGCGTTCCCTATCCCCGCGATCACGCTCTGGCTCCGTAGGACGCCCTTGATCTGCTGGGAAGTGGAGCCGAGAATATCCGCCAGCATGTCGGCGTCGAACGCTGTGCTGAACGGGTCCGGCCCGAGCGCCGCGACGCCCGGCACATCGTGGGGGTCGCGCACCACGTACACGGCAAGGCTCTTTTTGGTCCCCGCCTCGGTGAGATCCATGCCATGGGCACCGTCCGGCCCGGTGAACGCCAGCCGCATGGCGATGTGGCCCTTTCCCATCCGGAGCTGGGTGTCTGTGGGGGAGTCCGTGAAGCGGACCCAGCCCGCCCGGGCGAGGTGGAAGACAAACGACGGCCCGTCGGTGTCAATGCTGACAAACTTTCCGAACCGCCGCACGCCGGCGACGGTGCAGTTCTCCAGCGCTGTGAACGGCGGATCCGCTGTCTTCAGCACGGCAAAAGAAACGGTCTGGACCTTCCGCACCACCGCTCCGCGCAGGCGCTCGTCCAGGAAACCGGCCAGGCCTGCAACCTCGGGAAGCTCCGGCATGGTTTACCTGCGGTCAGCCTGGCTGTCGGTTGCGGACTGCGCCTCAGGGACAGGTGAGCTGGCGGCGGAGCCCTTGGCCGCCTTCGCAGCCAGGGAACGCTCGGCATCTGCCTTCTTGAACACCTTCATCTTTTTGCCGCGCTGCCGCCAGACCCTCCATAGGATCACGCCAACCACAAAAATGACGGCGGCTGCGATGGCTGAGATCTGTGTCCACAGCGGGAACCAGGTTGCCTCGGTGCCAAGGATCCGCTGTCCGTTATGGGCGGCCTGCGAGCTGCCGAACATGATCCCGGCGGTCAGCAGATTCGGGGACGCGAGAGCCACAGCGGCGACGAGGATAGTCAGCTTCCAGGGCCAGCTCACGGATTTGCGCGTGGCCTGCCAGGCCACCAGGAGGGGGACGAACGTGAAAACGAACCCGTAAAACATCCCCACCAGGATGCCCGCCCCAAGATTGCCCTGGACCTGGTTGCGGATAACATTCGCCCACCAGACCGGGAGGATGGCCGCAAAGGCAAAGTAAGCAATAGCGAGGACCACCAGCGCCACCGCAACGAGGATGATCCGCGCAGCCCAGTTCGCCTGTTTCACGGGGGAATCCTGTGAGTGTGTTCTCATGCGTCTCATCATGTCAGAATCCTCCTCGAACGCCCGTGGAGTTGTGCCTATACTTTCAGCGGCGGCTTGTTTCCCAGGCCCCGTTGACATTGGTGATTGACCCGATGAAAGGCCCCTGATGAGCAACATTCCCGAAGACCTGTCCTACACCGCCGAGCACGAGTGGGTATCCGCACCGAGCGCCGACGGCGTGGTCCGGGTGGGCATCACCGACTTCGCGCAGGACGCACTCGGAGATGTTGTCTATGCCCAGATGCCGGAAGCAGGCACCAAAGTCACCGCAAACGAAGTCGTGGGCGAAGTCGAATCCACCAAGAGCGTCAGCGACATCTATGCTCCTGTCAGCGGCGAAGTCGTGGCACGCAACGAATCCCTCGATACTGATTCGGCGTTGATCAACTCCGATCCGTACGGCGACGGCTGGCTGATCGAGATCCGGCTAGCAGAAGCGGACGCTGTGGAATCCTTGCTCAGTGCATCCGAGTACGAACAGCAGGTAGGCTGAAGCTAACGGGTTCATCCGGTCCGGCCAACGGGCGTCTTCGCACGTCAGTGGCCGGATCGGGGCCCGGCAACGGATCCGCGAGGCGGATCTGTCAGGGCAAAAGTTGATTGCAGGCGTGAGAGCTGCAGCGAAAGAGGAGGAATCCATGGTTGGCCACGAACAGGACCCTGCCGAAGGCGAGTACGGCACAGGTGCGGCCCGGGCTTCGGAGACCACCTCGATCCATCTCACCCCCGTCTCCGACGAGCCCACCATCGCCCCCAAGCTGTCCACGGACGAGCGTTCATCCGTGGAGGCGCTGCCGGCCGGTTCCGCGCTTCTGGTGGCCCACAGCGGCCCGAACGCGGGTGCCCGCTTCCTGCTTGACACGGACAACACCACGGCCGGCCGTCATCCTGACGCCGACATCTTCCTGGATGACGTCACCGTCTCGCGGCGCCACGTCGAGTTCCGCCGCACGGCGCGGAGCTTTGAAGTGGTGGATACCGGTAGCCTCAACGGCACTTACGTCAACCACGACCGCGTGGACAGTGTTGAGCTAAAGTCCGGGAACGAAGTCCAGATCGGCAAGTTCCGACTCACCTTCTACCTGAGCCCTGCCCGCGCAGCAGGCCGCGCCTGATCCCGGGACACTTGCCTGTGGCAATGGCACAACCGGAACGCCGGGGGCCCCAAGTTTTGAACATCGGGGAAGTCCTCGCGCAACTCAGCGGCGACTTTCCGGGTATGACCGCGTCGAAAATCAGGTTCCTCGAGGAAAAGGGACTGATTAATCCGCGCCGTACTCCGGCCGGATACCGGCAGTACTCGGACAGTGACGTCGAACGTCTCCGTTTTGTGCTGGCGCTGCAGCGGGACCAGTACCTTCCACTGAAAGTCATCAAGGACTACCTTGATGCGATCGACAGGGGAGAGCGGCCCGAGAACCTGCCGCCCGGCGTCGTGGTTTCGCCGCGGATCGTTTCGGACGAATTGGCCGTGGAGCTTCAGAACCGCGGCCGGAAATTCAGCGAGGAACAGCTGCGGACCGAGTCCGGCGCCAGCATTCCGTTACTCCAATCGCTGCTGAGCTTCGGGCTGATCAGCCACAGCAACGGCAAGTTCGACGAGCACGCCCTCCAGGTGGCCCGTGCCTGCGTGCAACTGGAGAGCCACGGCCTTGAGCCGCGCCACCTGCGGCCGTTCCAGGCCGCCGCGGAACGTGAATTCGGACTCGTGGAGCGCGCAGTTGCGCCGCTCGCGTCCCGGCGCGATTCCGCGTCACAGGCGCGGGCTGCGGAAGCGGCCCGCGAAATCAGCGACCTCTGCCTGGTCCTGCACCGGGCACTGGTCCAGGACCGTATCTCACGTATGGACATCTGATGATCGAAGTGGAGATCGTAGGCGTTCGTATCGAACTGCCGTCCAACCAGCCGCTCGTCCTGCTGCGCGAGATCCACGGCGAACGTCACGTGCCCATCTGGATCGGGACTCCAGAGGCAAGTGCCATCGCCCTGGCCCAGCAAGGGGTAGTGCCTCCGCGCCCGATGACCCACGACCTCCTGGTGGACGTGGTGGAGTCCCTGGGCCATTCGGTTGTCAGCGTCAACATTGTGGCGGTTGAGGACAACATCTTTTATGGCCAGCTCCAGTTCGAGAACGGCACCACCGTCAGCTCGCGGGCATCGGACGCCCTCGCGATCGCGTTGCGGGCCAAATGCCGCATCTGGTGTGCCGACTCGGTAATGGATGAAGCCGGAGTCCGTATTACCGAGCATGACGAGGGAGAGGACACTGACCCGGGCCCCACCGTGGACGAGGAGCGCGAACTGCGGCGCTTCCGTGAGTTCCTGGACGATGTGGAGCCCGAAGACTTCGACGGCTGAGGTCACATTAAGGTTAAAGTTGAGCCTGAAAGTTCCGACACGCCTGCGCCAAGCGGCCTAGATCTTTGACCTTGGGGCGCAGCGGGCCTAACGTCGAAGGTACAAGCTCCCATTGCTTACAGCAGCCGCGCAAGTCACACTGTAAAAGTACGACCCCCGCGAAATTACATGCATGAACTTCATGTGTGCACCGGCTGATGCAGTGGTCCCCGGGAGCTTATGACAAGGAGGATCCAGGTGAGTCCCAAAGGCGAAGCAGGCGGGCTGAAGCAGCCCACAACGGCTGGTGTGGCTGTGCCCGCGAGCGGTGCCCAGGGCCTCCTGTTTACCGAAGATCTTCCCGTCCTGGACGAGGACGCCGGTTACCGCGGCCCCACGGCCTGCAAGGCGGCCGGCATCACGTACCGCCAGCTGGACTACTGGGCACGCACCGGGCTGGTTGAGCCCGCAGTCCGCGGCGCCGCAGGCTCCGGCTCGCAGCGACTCTACGGCTTCCGGGACATTCTCGTACTTAAGGTAGTCAAGCGGCTCCTGGACACCGGCGTCTCCCTTCAGCAGATCCGCACGGCAGTCGAACACCTGCGCGAACGCGGCGTGGAGGATCTGGCACAGATCACGCTCATGAGCGACGGCGCGAGCGTCTACGAATGCACCTCCGCAGACGAGGTCATCGATCTTGTCCAGGGCGGCCAAGGCGTCTTCGGCATCGCCGTGGGCAGGGTCTGGCGCGAAGTCGAGGGCAGCCTGGCTTCCCTGCCGAGCGAACACGCCGCCGAACACTCCTTTCCCGACGACGAGCTGAGCAAGCGGCGCGCTGCCCGCAAGATCGGCTGACAACAGGCTGGCGCAACACCAACAAGAAGAGGCCACCCCCGGCGGGGGTGGCCTCTTCTTGTTGTCCGCGGAACCTTTGGCTGCAGCGGGGCTGCACCCAAAGGGTTAACGCTGGGTTCGGTTTCGCAGGCCGCTTCCGGTCGCCAGGAGGTTGACAAGGAGGGCGTCGAACAACGCAGCAGATGTCTTCGCGGATTCGCCGGGCCAGTGGTGCACCGGGTGGGCCGCGCCCTGGATCTGCTGCCAGTTCGCCTGTTCGGGGATGCGTGGGCTCAGCAGCAGGTCACCGAACATCGATTCCATTTCCGCGAGCCGGTACGTGTGTTCGGAGGAGCCGGTGCGAACGCGGTTGGCCACAATGCCTGCGGGGGATAGGTTCGGCGCGAATTCCTGCTTGAACAGCTGGATGGCGCGCATGGTCCGTTCCGTTCCCGCCACCGAGAAGAGTCCCGGCTCGGCCACGAGCGCCACCTTGTCACTCGCGGACCAGGCCATCCGGGTCAGCCCGTTCAGCGACGGCGGGCAGTCAATGAGGACCAGCTCGTAGCGGTCGGCGCCAGCCAGGACCGCGGAAAGCCTGCGGAGGTCCCGACGGCCAAGGTCCGGGCGGTCGTAGATGCCGGTGTACGCCGAACCCACGGCGACGTCCAGCACGGCCGGTCCGGATCCGTTGGCATGCGCCCGTGCCGTCCAGGAGCTGCCCGCGACATTGTCTGCCAGTTTGGCCCGGCGGGGGCTCTTGAGCATCCTGCCGATGTCCAGCTGGTCGCCGGCCTGGACCCCCAGAGCAGTGGTCGCGTCCGCATGGGGATCGAGGTCCACCACCAGTGTGGGGATGCCCGCGGCAAGCGCCGCAGACGCCAATCCTGTGGTGACGGACGTCTTGCCGACTCCGCCCTTGAGGCTGCTGATGCTGACTACTTGCACTTGTGAGACCAAAACCTAACGCCGGCTGCCGTGTTGGGGGTAATGTTTGCTCCGGCACTGCCGAAGCCGGCGGCTCGAGCCGCCTTACTCATCATATGTGGCTTCGCCGGTGAATCCCGTCTTATGGGGACGCGGCATGGCACGGCGATGGTATGGGTGGCCGGTTCTGCCAGCCTCTGTCGATGCACGCGGGACATGACGGAAGCTTCTGTGACTGTGGCCACAATGATTTGTATTTCTAAGTGCGGGTCTTAGACACTGTGACCACTTACCGATACACCCGCAATGATGCAGGAGAATTATGTTTTCCAAGATTCTGGTGGCCAACCGCGGCGAAATCGCGATCAGGGCCTTCCGTGCCAGCTACGAGCTGGGCGCTAAGACCGTTGCTGTCTTCCCCAATGAGGACCGAAACTCGATCCACCGCCAGAAGGCCGATGAGGCATATCTGATCGGCGAAGTGGGGCATCCCGTCCGGGCCTACCTGGATGTTGCCGAGGTGGTCCGCGTCGCCAAGGAGTCCGGCGCCGACGCCATCTACCCCGGCTACGGCTTCCTTTCGGAAAACCCCGACCTGGCCCGCGCTGCACAGGAAGCGGGCATCACCTTCGTTGGCCCGCCGGCTGAGGTGCTTGAGCTGGCCGGCAACAAGGTGGCAGCACTGAAGGCTGCCCGTGAGGCCGGTGTTCCGGTCCTGAAATCGAGTGAACCCTCGAAGGACATGGATGAGCTGATCGCTGCAGCCGACGAGATCGGTTTCCCCATCTTCGCCAAGGCCGTCGCCGGCGGCGGCGGACGTGGCATGCGCCGCGTCGACACGAGGGAAGCCCTTCCCGAGGCGCTGCAGGCCGCCATGCGCGAAGCCGATGCTGCATTCGGTGACCCCACCATGTTCCTGGAGCAGGCCGTGCTCCGCCCGCGCCACATCGAGGTGCAGATCCTTGCCGACGCTGAGGGCAACGTCATCCACCTGTTCGAACGTGACTGCTCCATCCAGCGCCGTCACCAGAAGGTCATTGAGATCGCCCCGGCGCCCAACCTGGACGAGGGCATCCGCCAGGCCCTTTACCGTGACGCGGTGAAGTTCGCCAAGGCCCTGAACTACGTCAACGCCGGAACCGTGGAGTTCCTGGTGGACACCGTTGGCGAACGCGCCGGACAGCATGTCTTCATCGAAATGAACCCCCGCATCCAGGTCGAACACACCGTTACGGAGGAAGTGACGGACGTTGACCTGGTGCAGGCACAGCTTCGGATCGCTTCCGGCGAGACCCTCGCGGACCTCGGCCTCTCCCAGGAGACGGTCCAGCTTAAGGGCGCAGCGCTGCAGTGCCGCATCACCACCGAGGACCCGGCCAACGGGTTCCGGCCCGACGTCGGGAAGATCACCGGCTACCGCTCCGCCGGCGGCGCCGGTGTAAGGCTCGACGGCGGCACCGTGTACTCGGGTGCCGAAATCAGCCCGCACTTCGACTCCCTGCTGGTGAAGCTGAGCTGCCGCGGCCGCGACTACCCGGCCGCCGTGGCCCGCGCACGCCGGGCCCTCGCGGAGTTCCGCATCCGTGGTGTGTCCACCAACATTTCCTTCCTCCAGGCCGTGCTCGACGACGCCGACTTCATTGCCGGCAACGTCGCCACGAACTTCATCGACGAGCGTCCGCAGTTGCTGAAGGCCCGGGTCTCCGCCGACCGCGGCACCAAGCTCCTGACGTGGCTGGCCGAAGTTACGGTCAACAAGCCCAACGGCGAGCTGAAAGTGCACTCGGATCCGGCCGCCAAACTCCCGGCCGTTGGGGACCAGCAGGCGGTGCCGGGATCGCGCCAGCGCCTCCTTGAGCTTGGCCCCGAAGGCTTCGCCAAGGCACTGCGGGAGCAGACCGCCGTGGCCGTCACCGACACCACCTTCCGCGACGCCCACCAGTCCCTGCTGGCCACCCGCGTGCGTACCCGCGACCTCGTGGCCGCCGGTCCCGCGGTCACAGCCCTCCTGCCGGAACTCCTGTCCGTGGAGGCCTGGGGCGGCGCAACCTACGATGTGGCCCTTCGCTTCCTCGGCGAGGACCCCTGGGACCGCCTGGCCGCCCTGCGGAAGGCGCTGCCCAACGTCTGCCTGCAGATGCTGCTGCGCGGCCGGAACACGGTGGGCTACACGCCGTACCCGGAAGAGGTGACGGTGGCTTTCGTCAACGAGGCCGCAGCCACCGGTATCGACATTTTCCGCATCTTCGATGCCCTGAACGACGTGAACCAGATGGCCCCCGCCATCCGCGCCGTCCGGGCCACTGGCACCGCAGTGGCCGAAGTAGCCCTGTGCTACACCGGCGACATGCTGAACCCGGACGAGAAGCTGTACACGCTGGACTACTACCTGGAACTGGCCCAGCGGATTGTGGACGCCGGCGCGCACATCCTGGCCATCAAGGACATGGCCGGGCTGCTCCGCCCGGCAGCGGCCGCCAAACTGGTGGCCGCACTGCGCGAACGCTTCGACCTCCCGGTCCACCTCCACACGCATGACACGGCAGGCGGCCAGCTGGCTACCCTGCTGGCGGCAGTTGACGCCGGCGTGGACGCTGTTGACGTTGCCTCCGCATCGCTGGCCGGGACTACCAGCCAGCCGTCCGCCTCCGCCCTGGTGGCGGCGCTGGCGCACACCCCTCGGGACACCGGCTTGAGCCTTGAGGCAGTCAGCTCCCTTGAGCCGTACTGGGAAGCCGTGCGCCGCGTCTACGCGCCGTTCGAGTCAGGCCTGCCAGGCCCCACCGGCCGCGTCTACCAGCACGAAATCCCGGGCGGCCAGCTGTCAAACCTGCGCCAGCAGGCCATGGCGCTGGGTCTCGGGGAGCGCTTCGAGGCGATCGAGGACATGTACACCGCGGCGGACCGGATCCTGGGCCGCCTGGTGAAGGTCACGCCGTCGTCCAAGGTGGTGGGCGACCTCGCACTGCACCTCGTTGGCCTCAACGCGGATCCCTCGGACTTCAACGAAAACCCGCAGAACTACGACATCCCGGACTCCGTCATCGGCTTCCTGTCCGGCGAACTCGGTGACCCGCCCGGAGGATGGCCGGAACCCTTCCGCACCAAGGCGCTCCAGGGCCGCAGCATCAAGGTCCGCGACGTTGACCTCAGCCCCGAGGACAGCGCCGCGCTCCAGGGCGATTCCAAGACCCGCCAGAGCACGCTGAACCGCCTGCTCTTCGAAGGCCCCACCAAGGATTACCTCAAGAGCGTCGAGACCTACGGCAACATTTCCGTCCTCGACACCCGCGACTACCTCTACGGCCTGCAGCGCGGCGCCGAGCACGAGATCCAGCTGGAGAAGGGTGTCCGGCTGATCGCCTCGCTGGAAGCCGTTTCCGAGCCCGACGAAAAGGGCATGCGCACGGTCATGTGCACCCTGAACGGCCAGTCCCGCCCCGTTGTGGTCCGTGACCGCTCCGTGGTGAGCAACGTCAAGGCCGCCGAGAAGGCAGACCCGGCCCAGCCGGGCCACGTCGCCGCGCCGTTCGCCGGCGCCGTCACCGTGACCGTCAAGGCCGGCGACACGGTCAACGCCGGTGACACGGTGGCCACCATCGAAGCGATGAAGATGGAAGCCTCCATTACGACGCCGGTGGCAGGCAAAGTCTCGCGGCTCGCCATTTCAGCGGTGGAGCAGGTCCAGGGTGGCGACCTCCTCCTGGTCGTGGAGCAGGGCTAAGCAGTCCAACCACAAAAGGAAGGGCCCTCCCGGCTTGGAAGATTGCTTCCGCCGGGAGGGCCTTTCGTTTTGCGTTGCCGATTAGCCGCGCGGCGCGCCGTACATTTCCTCGATGACTGTCTCGAAGTCCTTCATCACCTGGGCCCGCTTCACCTTCATGGACGGCGTCAGATGGCCGGACGCTTCCGTGAAGTCCGAAGCGACGATCCGGAATGACTTGATGGCCTCCGCCTGCGACACCGAGGCGTTGGCCTGCGTGATGAGGTCCTGCACGGCGGCCTTGACCACCGGGTTCCCGACGGCTTCGTCGAGCGTGGTGGCGGCCGGCAGTCCGTGCCGCTGGAGCCAGCCCGGCAGGGCCTCCTGGTCCAGGGTCACCAACGCGCCGATGAACGGCCGGTTGTCGCCCACCACCAGGACCTGGGAGACCAGCGCATCCGCCCGGATCTGGTCCTCCAGCAGGGCCGGAACCACGTTCTTACCACCGGCCGTGACAATGATTTCTTTCTTCCGGCCGGTGATCCACAGGAAGCCGCTCTCGTCGAGCCGTCCGATGTCGCCGGTGCGGAACCAGTCATCGGCAAACGTATCCGCCATCAGGTCATCGCGCTTGTAGTAGCCGCGCATCACACAGACGCCCTTGGCCAGGATCTCGCCGTCTTCGGCGATCCTGACGGAGTTGCCCGGCAGGGGCTTGCCCACGGAACCGATCTTGATCAGGGCCGGCGTGTTGACGGAAATCGGGGCGGTGGTCTCGGTCAGGCCATACCCTTCAAGGATCTGCAGGCCGATGCCCTGGAAGAAGTGGCCCAGCCGTTCGCCGAGCGGACCGCCGCCGGACACAGCATGGGCCACGTTCCCGCCCATCGCAGCGCGCAGCTTGCCGTAAACGAGTTTGTCGAACACTGTGTGCTTGAGTTTCAGCCCCAGGCCAACGTGCCCGGCCTGGCGGGCTTTGGAGAACGCGATGGCGGTCTCCGTGGCCTTGTGGAAGATGGCACCCTTGCCGCCGTCCTCTGCCTTTGTCAGGGCCGAGTTGTACACCTTTTCGAAGACGCGCGGCACGGCCAGGATGAACGTGGGCTGATAGCTCTGCAGGTCAGCCAGCAGGTTCTTGATGTCGGGGGTGTGTGCCACGGTGGCCCCGGCGGCCACGGCCAACACCGAAATGAACCGGGCAAAGACGTGCGCCAAAGGCAGGAACATGATGGTTTTTGCCTGCTCGTTGACTACGTCGCCAAGCAGTGCCAGGGCGTTGTCGGACAGCTCAACGAAGTTGCCGTGGGTCAGCTCGCAGCCCTTGGGCCGGCCGGTGGTGCCGGAGGTGTAGATCAGGGTGGCAACGTCACTGAGCCGCGCCGATGAGCGGCGGGCCTCAAGGTCGGCGTCGCTGACGTCCCGGCCGGCCTCACGGACGGCGTCCAGTCCGCCACCTTCGAGCTGCCAGACGTGCTGGAGGGCGGTGAGGCCTTCCGAGGTGGCCGCCTGCCGGATGATGTCCTCGTGGTGGGCGGCCTCGCCGAAGGCGGCCACTGCACCGGAGTCACCGAGGTTCCAGGCAACCTGCGACGGCGATGAGGTTTCGTAGATGGGCACTGAGACGGCGCCGGCGAACCAGATGGCGAAGTCGATGAGGGCCCACTCGTAGCGGGTGCGGGACATGATGCCCACCCGGTCGCCGGCTCCCACGCCGCTGGCCATCAGGCCCTTCGCAAGGGCTGAGACGTCCGCCAGGAAGTCTGTGGCGGTGACGTCCCGCCAGGCGCCTGCGGAGTCCAGCCGCGAGAAGAGCGCCGGGTTGCTGGGCTTGGCTGCCTGCCGAAGCAAGAGATCGGTGATGTTGGTTTCCGGTGGGACAACAACCAGGGGCGGAACACTGAATTCGCGCACTATAGCTCCTTTGATATCCATAGACCCGCACAGGGTATGCCTAAAGACTAATACGCCTGCAACTTGGCCGTGCAGAAACAAACCTACTGGCCAGTAACATATGAGTCAAAGAGGAGTGCGGAAGCCATGGGCCCGGCCTCCGGCGCTGCCCGCCCGGTGCGCCCTAGAATGAAGCACTATGTACGTAACGTCCCCCGGCGAGCCAGCCGCCCCGCTCCGACGTCCGGCTCCCTGGCGGCGGCGGCCGCTGGCCTTGAGGGCCCGGCCCCGGCAGGTGGAAACGTTCCGCGAGCACCTGCGGCTCGGGCGCAAGGGGCTGGCAATCGGCATCGATATCGGCGGCACCAAGGTCGCCGCCGGCGTGGTGGACGCCGACGGAAGGATCCTGAGCGAGGCCCGGCGGTCCACCCCCGGCAGCGACCCGCGTGCGGTAGAGCAGGTCATCGTAGAGCTCGTGGACGAACTCGGAGCCGGCCACAGGGTCTGGTCAGTAGGCATCGGTGCGGCCGGTTGGATGGATCTGGACGGCGGAACCGTGCTTTTCAGTCCGCACCTCGCCTGGCGCAACGAGCCGTTGCGCGCAAACCTGCAGCGACTTCTGCGCCGGCCTGTGCTGCTGACGAACGACGCCGACGCCGCGGCCTGGGCGGAATGGCGCTTTGGTGCGGGGCAGGGCGAGGACAGGCTGGTGTGCATCACCCTCGGAACCGGCATCGGCGGTGCCATGGTGATGGACGGCCGGGTGGAGCGCGGCCGGTTTGGTGTAGCCGGCGAATTCGGCCACCAGATCATCATGCCCGGCGGGCAGCGTTGCGAGTGCGGCAACCGGGGCTGCTGGGAGCAGTACGCGTCGGGCAACGCCCTGGGCCGGGAAGCCAGGATTCTGGCGCGCGCCAATTCGCCAGTTGCCCAGGAACTGCTGGCCACCGTCGGCGGTGACGCGGAGCAGATCACCGGGGCGATTGTTACCGAGCTGGCACTCGCCGGCGATGCGGCCTGCCGCGAACTCCTGGATGAAGTGGGCGAATGGCTGGGCCTGGGATTGGCGAACCTCGCGGCCTCATTGGATCCGGGGCTGTTTGTGATCGGCGGGGGACTCTGCTCAGCGGGGGACCTGCTGGTGGAGCCTGCCCGTAAAGCATTCGCGCGGAACCTTACCGGCCGGGGCTTCCGTCCGGCGGCCGGCATCGAGCTGGCAGCGCTCGGACCCAACGCGGGGCTCATCGGGGCAGCCGACCTGTCCCGCGTCAGCAGCCGCATGCGGTGACGGACGCTCCTCAGACGCGGGCGCCGTCGTCGTTCTCGTCTTTTTCCTGGGGCAGCTTCATGATGAGGTAAACCACGGCAAGGATGAACACCGCCACCATGCCCACAATCGCCAGCAGCGGCGCGGACCGCCAGAAAATGACGGCCAGCAGCAAGGCAATGGGCGCACCAATTGCGCCCAGCCAGGCAAGCATGGTCAGGGGATCCGTCCCGGCAAGGCTTGGCGGTTCTTCCGGAACGAAGTCCCCGGCGTCGTCCTCCACGGCATAGTCACGCGGGCCGAAGGCGGCGGCGCCGCCCTGGCCGTCTCCGCCGGTCCCCTCGCCGGTCCCCTCGCCGGCGCCGTCCTGGCCGCCGTCACCGGTGCCCGGCGTCGCCGCCTGCCGTTCGGCTGCGGACAGTTCGGTGGGGGCTGTTCCTGCCAGACCCAGCGGATCAAAGTCGCGGAACGTCGCGGACCTGCCGGACCCGGCCACGGCGTCCGGGCCGGCCGGACCAGGAGTTTCAGGGTCATTGCCCGTGGCGTCAGGGCCTGGGGAGGCGGCGATGCCCGGGTCCTCTGTGCCGGTAGGGGTGGCAGGTTTCTCTTCGAGCCGGGCCACAAGGTCCAGCCACACAGCATCGTCCTGGTTTGCGCTCTGGTCCGGCGAGCCGGAGTCGGGCCTATTCATGGGCGGTGCCCTCCTGGACCTGGGCTGCTGCCGTGCCGGCAACCACCGCCCGGATGAAGTCGGCGGACCCCTGGAAGATCTCCTCGGCGTCGTTGTCCAGCGTTGCCACGTGGTAGCTGTTCTCCAGGGTGGTCAGTGTCAGCGGAGCGTTGGTCAGGCCGCGGCGCAGCGCTGCCACACTCGTGTCTGAAACCACGTGGTCCACGGTGGACCGGAAGACGCGTACAGGCGCGGTGATGCGGGGGAGCAGCCGGATGGTGTCCTTGAACATCTTGTTCAGCTCATGGGCCGCAGCTACGGGCGTTCGCGGGTAGGCGCCCTCGTCCATCCCGGGCTTGAGGATGTCGTTGGCAATGGCCGGGGTGCTCTTCAGGACCAGTTTCAGGATGCCGGCCAGTGGAGCGCGGGGATCATCAATCACCAGTCCGGGGTTCACCACGATCACCCCCGCCACGGGCCGGGTGGCGGCAATTCTCAGGGCCAGGGCACCGCCCATGCTCAGCCCGGCGACGAAGACGTGGTCGCAGTGGGAGTCCAGCTCCAGGTAGGCGTCGTCCAGGGCGCCGTGCCACTGCGGCCAGCGCGTGCGCGCAAGGTCCTGCCAACGGGTGCCGTGCCCGGGCAGCAGCGGCATGCGTACCGCGAAGCCGGCGTCGGCAAGCGACTTGGCCCACGCGCGCAGCCCGTGCGGACTGCCCGTGAATCCGTGTGAGAGGACCACCCCGATCCGGGCTCCGTCGCCGTTGACGGTGCTGCTGAAAGGGCTGTGGTCCGGTACGCCGGTCATGAAGTCTCCGAAGTGGTGTGAGGTGTGGCCGCGGTTCGGGCTGACGGTGCAGTGCTGGGTGCATGGGCAAGGAAGAAGGCGCTGGAACGGGCAAAAATCTCGGGCGCGTCAACATCCAGGGTGGCCACGTGACCGCTGTTGTGCAGGTCCACTACCTCCACCAGACGTGGGCCCAAACGCTGCCGCAACATCAGGAGTGAGGTGGCCGGCACCACGACGTCCGACTGGGACTTGAATACCTGCACCGGGGCGGTGACCTGGTGTAGCCCGCGGGTGGCTGTGCCGAAAAGCTTCTTGAGCTCGTGCACGGCTGCCAACGGAGTCCGTGAGTAGTCGCCGTCATTGGTGACGTCCGCCGTCGGCTGTTCCTCCTGAATGGGCAGCGTGGTGCGCTGGAAGTACTTGAGAACTCCGATGACCCGCACGCGGCGGTCGTAGAAGCTGAGGCCGGGATTCACCAAGGAGACGCCAGCCACGGGATGCCTGGCGGCAGTCAGCAGCGCAATGGCGCCGCCCATCGAGAGGCCGGCCACAAAACACTGCTCTGTCCGGGCGCTCAGCTGCAGGTACGCCGATTCGAAAGTCCCGTACCAGTCACGCCAGTTCGAGCGGGCGAGCTGCCGCCAATCCGTACCGTGGCCGGGCAGGAGCGGCACCGACACGGCGAATCCTTGGGCGGCGAGGTCCTCTGCCCAGGGCAGGACGCTGAGCGGGCTGCCGGTAAAGCCATGGCAGATGGCAATCCCGGTAGTGGCATTGGGTCCGTGGCCGGGGTAGCTGAAAGCGGCAGGCCGGGGCGCGATGCTGCTTTCTGTCATAACACCATCGTGTCATTGTTCTCGACAAATCTCACTAGAGTAGGGTTGCACTGGAGTGCCCGCCCGGCCCGACGAAGGGCCGGCCGGCCGGCTTCCGGAGAGGTTCGTCACGTGTTCTATTGGGTCATGAAGAGGATCTTCCTGGGGCCGGTGCTGCGGCTCCTTTTCCGCCCCTGGGTCAAGGGTCTGGACAATGTACCTGCGCAGGGCGCGGCAATTATCGCCTCAAACCACCTGTCTTTCTCCGACTCCATCTTTATGCCGCTGATGGTCCGCCGGCCGGTTGTTTTCCTGGCCAAGTCCGAGTACTTCACCGGCACCGGCATCAAAGGCAGGCTGACGGCCATGTTCTTCAGGCTCACCAACCAGCTGCCCATGGACAGGTCCGGGGGCGCGGCATCGGCTGTTTCGCTCAACGCCGGCATGGATGTCCTGACAAGCGGGGGACTGCTGGGCATCTACCCTGAAGGGACCCGCAGCCCCGACGCTCGCCTCTACCGGGGCAAAGTGGGCGTCGCCAAGCTGGCCCTGCAGGCTGGTGTGCCCGTGATTCCCGTGGCCATGATCGGCACGGACAAGGTTCAGCCCATCGGCAAGCGGATGCCAAACATCCGGCGCATCGGCATGATTTTCGGTGCGCCCTTGGATTTCAGCCAGTACGCAGACCAGGCGGAGGACCGGCTGGTCCAGCGCAAGGTCACCGACGAAATCATGTTCGAGCTGATGCGGCTCTCCGGCCAGGAGTACGTGGACGAGTACGCTGCCGTGGTGAAGCTCCGCCTTACGGGCGCAGCAGCCACCGAGGCTGGGGGCGCCACCGCGAAACGCGCCGATCCCGACGGCGGTGCTGAGGGCACTGATGCCGAGGGTAAGGACCCGGCAGCGGGCTGACTGTGACGCCGCTCTCGGTACGCGTGACGGTCAGGTGTCCTGAAGCCAGCCGCGCACATTAGTCTTAGATAGTGACTGAGCTATCTGCAAAACCTGCCTTTTCGCTGTCCAGCACCGCCCAGAGCGGAGCAGCCAATTATCCTGGCCTTGATGATTGGCGTGACCTTCCCGTTTCCCAGCAGCCCAGCTGGCAGGACAAGGACGTTTTCGACGCGTCTGTCGGGGAGCTTTCCGTGCTCCCGCCGCTGGTTTTCGCCGGCGAAGTGGACGTTCTCCGGGAACGGCTGGCGGCTGCAGCGGAGGGCAAAGCCTTCCTGCTGCAAGGTGGCGACTGTGCTGAGACCTTTGAAGCGGCAACAGCGGATAAGATCAGCGCCCGGGTCAAGACCATCCTCCAGATGGCAGTGGTGCTCACCTACGGCGCAGCGATGCCAGTCATCAAGATGGGCCGAATGGCCGGCCAGTTCGCCAAGCCCCGCTCTTCCAACGACGAGACCCGCGACGGCGTGACCCTCCCGGCGTACCGCGGCGACATCGTTAACGGCTACGAGTTCACTCCCGAGTCTCGTGGCCATGACGCCGCCCGGATGCTCAAGGCCTACCACACGTCCGCCTCCACCCTGAACCTCATCAGGGCCTTCACGCAGGGCGGCTTCGCGGACCTGCGCTCCGTGCACCAGTGGAACAAGGGTTTCACCGAAAACCCGGCGCACGCCCGCTACGAATCCCTGGCCCGTGACATCGACCGCGCCATCAAGTTCATGGCATCCTGCGGCGCTGATTTCGAAGCACTCAAGCGGGTGGAATTCTTCGCCAGCCACGAGGCCCTGCTGCTGGACTACGAGCGTGCCCTGACCCGCATCGATTCGCGGACCGGATTCCCGTATGACACCTCGGCGCATTTCCTCTGGATCGGGGAGCGTACGCGCGAGCTTGACCACGCGCACGTTGACTTCCTCTCACGCGTCCGGAACCCCATTGGCGTGAAGCTGGGCCCGTCGACAACCGGCGACGACGCCCTCCGCCTCATCGACAAGCTGGATCCCGAGCGGGAGCCGGGCAGGCTGACGTTCATCACGCGTATGGGCGCGGGCAATATCCGCGGGAAGCTTCCCGCCATTGTGGAGAAGGTGACCGCCTCCGGCGCCAAGGTTCTCTGGGTCACCGATCCGATGCACGGCAACACCGTCACCTCGCCCAACGGCTACAAGACCCGGAACTTCGACGACGTCATTGACGAAGTACGCGGGTTCTTCGAAGTCCACCATGCTTTGGGCACGGTTCCCGGTGGCCTCCACGTGGAGATGACCGGTGACGACGTCGCCGAATGCCTGGGCGGTGCCGATCCGGTGGACCAGGAAGCGTTCCTCGACAAGTACGAGTCGGTCTGCGATCCGCGCCTGAACCACATGCAGTCCCTGGAAATGGCGTTCCTGGTGGCCGGAGCACTGGCCAAGCACTGAGCGCTCTACGCGGAGTCGGACTTCCGCGGTGGTGTGGCCGGCAGTCCGCCGGCTACACCACTGTCAGGGTAACGACGGAGCCTTCAGGCACCCTCTTCTTCACCGGGTCCTGATCCCGTACCGTGCCGAAGAAGCCGCCGAGGATATTGTTCACCCGTACCTCGAAGCCCAGCGCACGCAGCGCTTCTTCGGCTTCCTTGGCTTGTTTCCCGATGAAGCTGGGGACTTCAACGAGCTTGGGTCCGTCTGAAATAGTCAGCGTCACCGCGCCGCCCTTGGTCAGGGTGCCGGTCGCAGGCGACTGCGCGGCAACCGACCCCTTGGGCACGTGCCTGTCGTTGACTTTGTCCTTCGCGACATCGGCCTTGAGGCCGGCCGACTCGATGGTTTCGACGGCGGCGTCCTCCTCCAGCCCGACGACTGACGGAACGGGGATCGGCTGCGGGCCCTTGGAGACGGACAGGGCTACCGGAGTCCCATGGCGCGCTGGGGTTCCTGCGGCGGGATCCTGGGCCAACACAACGCCGGCGGCAACGGCGTCGTCAAATTGTTCAGTGACGGTACCTAGCGCCATTTCGGCCTGGTTCAGTGCATTTTTGGCATCGTCAAGTGTTCCGCCGGTCAGTTTCGGGAGTTCGAACAGTTGCGGCCCCTTGGAAACAAACAGGGACACGAGCTGGAACTTCCTGGTCTCTGTGCCGGCAGTCGGGTCGGAGCCCACAACGAGGCCGGACGGAACGTCGTCGTCAAAGACATCGTTGGTACGCGACTGGAACCCTGCCTCGCTCAGCAGTTGCTGGGCCTGGGCCACTGACTTGTTGGCGACCGCCGGAATGGTGCCCGGCGACCCGGGGCCCATGCCGAAGAACCAGCCGGCTCCTGTGGCAAGCAACGCGATGATGACCAGGACCACCACCCAGAGGGCGCCGCGGCGCCGCGGGTTCCCCTCCCGCAGACTCCGGACCGGGGTCGCCGCAGCCCGGGACCTTGCCTTCTCGTCCTCCCTGTCGAGCTTGCGGCGGGCGCGTTTGCTGAGGGGGATCGCTGCCGGGACGGCGTCTTGAGCATCTGGCCTGTAGTGCGCTTCCGGCCGGAACTGTACGCCTGGCCGGTAGTCGGCGTCGGGCGGATACAGGGCATGCGGAGCGTGCGGTGGGTGCTGTGGCTGCGGCCGGGAGAAGGACGACATCACGGCGGTGGGGTTGTTGGTGCGGGCGATGATCTCGGTCTGGTTCTGCTGGCCTTCTTGGGTCGCGGCAGGCGGCCTGAGGTCCAGTTCGGCATCCGTGAGGTTGGTCCGGATGTGGCGGAGTTCCTGCAGCAGGGCGTTGCCGTCCACCGGGCGGTTCTCGGGATCGTTTGCGGTGCACCACTGGACGAGTTCATCCACCTCGGCGGCGAGGCCAGGCACCAAGGCCGACGGCGGACCGACCGTTTCATTCACGTGCTTGTACGCAACCTGGATGGGGACCTCGCCGTCGTACGGCTGCTGGCCGGTCAGCATCTCATAGAGCATGATGCCCACCGAATAGATATCACTCCGGGTGTCAGCCTGCTTTCCCAGCACAAGCTCGGGGGAGAGGTAACCCACAGTACCGATCAGCGTCCCGGTGCTCGTTGACGTCGTTACCGCCCGGGCCAGTCCAAAGTCGCCGATCTTGATCCGGCCGTCGTCGGCAATCAGGACGTTCTCCGGTTTCACATCCCGGTGGATAAGCCCCGCGGCATGGGCCGCGCCGAGGCCCTGCACTACCGGATCAATCAGGGCAAGGGCCAGGCGGGGAGGCAGCGCACCTTTGGATCTGATGACGTCCCGGAGGGTGTGACCCTTGATGTGTTCCATGACCAGATAAGCGGTCTGGCCGTCGTTACCCTGGTCCAGGACTCCCACCACATGGGCGTGGGACAGCTTCGCGGCGGCTTTCGCCTCGCGGCCCAGCCGGTCCAGGAACGTCTCGTCGGTGGCGAGGTGGGGATGAAGGACCTTCAGGGCAACATCGCGTTCCAGCCGAAGGTCCGTTGCCAGATATACGGTGGACATGCCGCCGCGCGCGAGTTTGGAGCGGACGGCGTAGCGGTTGTCCACCAGCGTTCCAACGAGACGGTCTGACACTTGTTCCTGCACCCTACGATACTAATCCCGCATGGAAAAGGGTCCGAACCGACGTGCGGTCCGGACCCCTATCGTTCCCCCTTGGGCCGGCTTCAGCAAGCCCGGGGAATCATGGCGCGGTGGCTGTTTAGCCGAAGTTCTTCTGGTGCGCCTTGATGGCAGCTACGTAGGCCTTGGTGTCGTCGTACATGCCGTATTTGCTGACAGAGTACTGGCCCTGGTAGTAACCCGCAATTGCTGTGTCGAGGTCCTTGCTGGTGGCGATAAGCCGCTTGATGATCGCTACGCCGGCCGTCGCGTTGTCGTAGGGGTCCAGCAGGTTCAGCTTCCGCCCTACGAGGTCTGAGGCCCACTGCCCGGAGGACGGGATGACCTGCATGGTGCCGATCGCGTTGGCAGGTGAAACCGCACGCTGGTTAAAGCCGGACTCCTGGTGCGCGAAGGCCAGGGCCAGGGTGGGGTCCACTCCCATCTGGCGTGCCGTGTCGGCCACAATTGCGCGCATCTCGGCCCGGGACGGTACGGGAGAGGCGTTCAGCAAGGCCTTGTTCTCGTTGGCAGAGCTCACAACGGCAGCGGGGTAGGTGAAACCCAGGAAGGAGCTCGGCACCAGCGGGGCGGCGGGGGCCGCCGGGGCGGCCGGGGTGGACGAAGCGGGCTGAATGGAGGCGCCGGGAATGACCAGCTTGTTGCCGGGGTAGATGACAGTAGTCATGCTCAGCTGGTTGGCCGCCAGAATGTCCGAGAGCTTGACGCCGTGCCGGGAGGCGATCGCTGACAGGGTGTCGCCGGCCTTGATCGTGTATGAACCGCCGGGAGCAGGCGCAGCAGGAGCAGGCGCGGGAGCTGGCGCTGCGGGAGCGGAAGAAGGCTGCACGGCCGAAGCCGGTGCAGCCGGGGCTGCGGGAGCACCTGCGCCGACTTTGATCTTCTGGCCGGGGTAGATGATGGAGCGCATGTTCAGGCCGTTCCAGCTGAAAACATCCGACAGGCTGACATTGTGCCGGGCCGCGATGGCGCCGAGCGTATCGCCGGACTTTACGGTGTAGCTGCCTCCGGCATTGGCCGGAGCGGCCGCGGCAGGGGCCGCAGGGGCAGGGGCGGGGGCGGAACCCGTGCCCGACAGCTTGATCTTCTGGCCGGGGTAGATGATGGTGTTCGGCTGGAGGTTGTTGAGCTTAAGGACCTCGTACGTGTCCAGCCCGAATTTGCCGGCGATTCCGCTGATGGTGTCGCCCCGGGCAATGGTGTATTCCGCGGGAGCCGCCGGCTGCATGGGCTGGAAGGCAGCCGGAATAGTAGTGGAAACCGAGGCCGCCGGGATCAGGGCAGCTTTAGGTTCGGCTGCCTGGGCCTTCATTGCGGCGGCAAGGGTTGCCGGGATAGCGCGGGCAGGGGCCTCTGCGGCAGCAGGCTGGGCGAGGGCCAACGACGACAGGACAACCGCAGGAAGCGCTGCTGTGGTGACAGCAATCATGGGCAGGCTCTGCCTGGAGGGCTGCTTTGGCGAGCGGGACGTCGTCATGGAAAGAATCCTCTTCTTCAACTGCCGGGGGCGGGAGATGCGATGTGACTATTGATACTAGTGTTACTTAAGTTATTGATGTTTCAAATGTGATCTATGTGAATCTCTCACGAAAGTTCGCATAGCACAAGAATTCCGCCCCACGCAGAATGAAGAGTTTTATGGGGTGTCGCCTGATTCGCGGCAGTGGCGGCCAATCCCGACTAGGCGGCAGGGCTCCGGCCGTGGCAACCTTGATCCGTGAGTAACGTAGAAAGCCTTGTGGGCGAGTGGCTGCCCCTGCCGGATGTCGCGCAGTTGTTGGACGTTTCGATTACGAGAGTCCATGGCCTTATTGATGAACGCGCTTTGGCGGCCCTGCGGGTCGGGGAGCGCCGGATACGTTCAGTTCCGGCCGCGTTTATCCTGGACGGCCAGGTTGTCGACAGCCTCAAAGGGACCATTGTGGTCCTGGCGGACGCCGGCTATTCCGACGAGGACCTCATCGTGTGGCTGTTTACCCCTGACGAGTCGCTCCGCGGCCGGCCGATTGATGCATTGCGGGAAGGCCGCAAGACGGAAATCAGGCGCCGGGCCCAGACCCTGGCCTGGTAAGCAGCACAAAGGGCCCGGACGACGCCGGGCCCGCGGACGTGGCCAAGACGGGCGCCAACGTCAGGATGCGCGGCTGACCGTCGCTTCCGCCAGCTTCCGCAGGGCAGTCTTGGGCAGTTCTTCCAGCGGCAGCTGTTCCAGTGCGTCATACGCCGCGGCGCCAAATTCGTTGATCAGCACTTCAGTGGCCTGAAGCGCCCCCGACTCTTCGATGATCCGGCGGATCTCGGCCACATCGGCGTCGCCCAGGTCAGGGCTGCCCAGCTTCGCATCGATAAACGCCGATTCTGCGGTTGATGCCTGGCCCAGCGCGAGGGCAATGAGTACGGTCCGCTTGCCTTCGCGGAGATCGTCACCTGCCGGCTTGCCCGTGGTGACAGGGTCCCCAAAGACGCCCAGGACGTCGTCGCGCAGTTGGAATGCCTCGCCCAGCGGCAACGCAAAGGCCGAGTAGCCCCGGAGCAACTCGTCCGGAGCGTCCGCCAAGGCGCCGCCAAGCGCCAGCGGGTGCTCAGTGGAATATTTGGCGGACTTGAACCTGATGATGGACTGTGCCCGTGTCACTGCTCCGGCCCGGTCCCGGACAGGACCGGCCACTTCCTCCAGGATGTCAAGATACTGCCCCGCCATCACCTCGGCACGCATGAGGTTGAAGATGAGCCGTGCCCTGCTGCCTGCAGCTGCCTGTGCGCCGATGTCCGTGAAGGCCTCCTCGCTGAACGAGAGGCAAAGATCCCCGGTGAGGATTGCGGCTGCATGCCCAAACCGCTCGCTGTCCAGAGCCCAGCCCTGCGCGTGGTGCAGCTGGCTGAAGCGGCGATGCACGCTGGGGCCGCCCCGCCGCGTGTCCGAGCGGTCAATGATGTCGTCATGGATCAGGGCAGCTGCCTGGAAAAGCTCCAGGGCCGATCCCGCCGTCACGATTTCCTGGGCCGCCGGCTCGCCGCCCGCGCCGCGCCATCCCCAGTAGCACATCAGCGCACGGAGCCTTTTGCCGCCGGTCACCAGGTTGGAAATGGAACCCATAATGGGATCGATATCGGGTGAAATGGCGGCCATCAGGGATTGCCGCGTGGTGAGGAAGTCTGTCAGCTCACCGGCAACGGCGGCGACGAATGCGGTCTGCTCAATCCTTAGCTGCTCCGAAACGCTCACTTGGCTGACTCAGCAGCCACGTTGGCGCCGATGGTGAACGTGGAGACACCGGCCGCTTCGACGGCGGCGATGTTGACCGTCTCGGAGTCGTTCCGGACGAAGTCCTTGGAAGCAACGGCGCCCACTGCGTCACCGGGGACGGCTTTGAATCCCTGCGCCTCCAGGTGCTTTGTGTAGAAATCCACGACGGCGGCAGTCGGGGCATTGATGCTTGCCACGAGTGCCGCGGTGGCGGGCGTTGAGGTCTTGTCAAAGCTGCTCGAAATCACCGTGGCGCCGGGCATCAGGGGAAGCAGCGTTTCCGGGAACCCTGCGACGATTGTCCCAACAGTGGCGGAAGTTCCCGGCGACGCCGTCGGACTGGCGGACGCGGTGATGCTGGCGCCGCCCGACGCTGGTGAGGAGGTAACTGGGGAGGATGATTTCATTCCGGGCTCCGCGGGGCTGCAGGCAGCGAGGGCCAGCAGAGCGCCCGCGGCCAGTGCCGCTAATCCTGTTGGCTTAAGACTTCTCATGACGGTCACAGGGACTGTCCTCCTGGTGTTGATGCCGGATTCAGCCTCCAGTTTAGTCAGTACCAACCGATACAATTGCCGGTGTGGGGCCTGAGCGGAACAACCAGTACACCGAAGCGGGTCTTCGTGAGCTCCGGCGTAACTGCATCATGCACGTGGACATGGACGCCTTCTTCGTCTCCGTGGAGCTTCGCACGCGGCCGGAACTCCGCGGCAAACCGGTGATCGTTGGATTTCCCGCGGACCGCTCAGTGGTCCTCTCGGCGTCGTATGAAGCACGTGCGTTCGGGGTGAAGTCCGCCATGCCCATGGTGGTCGCCGCCAGGATGTGCCCCAAAGCGGTCATCATTGAACCGCGCCACAAGCTGTACTACGAGGTTTCCGCCCAGCTGATGGAAATCTTCGAGTCCATCACCGATCTCGTGGAACCGCTGAGTGTGGACGAAGCCTTCCTGGACGTCGGCGGCGCCATCCGCCGGTTGGGACCCCCGCGCGTCATCGGTGAATTGATCCGGCGCCGGGTGGCTGCCGAACTGGGCATTACGGCCTCCGTGGGCATTGCAGCCAGTAAGTTCGTAGCCAAGATTGCTTCCACGCGTTGCAAACCGGACGGGCTGTTGCTGATTGGACCCGACGAGACAGTGCCCTACCTCCACAGCCTGCCCGTCGGGGCCTTGTGGGGAATCGGCGCGAAGACTACGGACGTCCTTGCCCGGATGGGCATCCGGACGGTGGCGGACGTGGCGGCCACGCCGGTGTCCTCCCTTAAGAAAATGCTGGGTGCCACCGGTGAGCACGTGTACCGGTTGTCGTGGGGGATCGATCCGCGGCCCGTGACCCCCGTGAGGCTCGAGAAGAGCATCGGGGCTGAGGAGACGTTCGCCGTGGACACGGGCGATGACGGGCTGATCGCCCGGGAATTGCTGCGGCTTTCGCACCGGACGGCAGGACGGCTGCGGAGTTCGGGGATGGTGGCACGGACGGTGGCGTTGAAACTCCGCTACGCCGACTTTTCTACCATCACCAGGAGCCGCACTGTGCACACACCCGTGGACAGCGCCCAGCTGATTTATGCCGTGGCCATCCAGCTCCTGGAATCATTGGGGAGCCGTCCCATGACAGTGCGGCTTGTTGGCATCCGGGCCGAGCAGCTCGAAGACACCGCCCACACGTCCCTTCAGCTGAGCCTTGACCGCCGGGATGACAACTGGCGGGCAGCAGAACAGGCCCTGGACGAGGTCAGCCGAAAATTCGGAAGCAAATCCGTCCTCCCCGCCAGTCTGCTGGATTCCGGAAACGGGTCTTAGCAGGGCGCCGGCACCTTGCCTGCGAGTTTCAGGGAGGTGATGGCCGTCTTTCAGAACGGCCCCCGACAAACTATCCTTATATGTACATAGTTTTCAGTTATTGCCGGACTTCTTGGACATGCTGCAGTTCCAATGGCCCGCATGCCGGTGTTCGCCTTCCGCCATCGTCGGCGGGGCGGGAACCTCCCGGGCATGTCGGTCGTTATCGGAGCAGTAGTACGGGATGGGACCAGCCCGGACGTTGGCCTACTTAAGGAGGTCGTGATGCCGCTCTCGGAGCACGAACAGAAGCTGCTTGAGCAGCTGGAGAAGCAGCTGCACGAGGACGATCCGAAGTTCGCGAATTCCATGGGTTCGGACCCTGGACGACAGTGGTCCACCCGCCACATCGTGATTGGGGTGCTCTGCGCCCTCGCGGGGATCGCCCTGCTCCTGGTCGGCGTTACAGTCCAGAACATCTTCGTCGGTGTCCTGGGCTTCGTGGTTATGGGCGCGGGTGTGTACTTCGCCACAATGCGTAACGCGTCCGGCGGCAAGCAGCGCTCCGCTCCTGGCGCTGGTAAGTCCGGGAAGCCCCGGAGTTCCTTTATGTCCAGCCTGGAAGAACGCTGGGACGAGCGTCGCCGCGACGAATCCTAAGGCAGCGCCTGCAGGAAAGGTTCCACGGTGATAGGCCGTGCCGTCCTCCATTTCCCTCCCCTCGGTCAGGATGGCCGCAGCAGAAGACCCGCCCCGGCGGGTCTTCTGCTTTTAACCCGGAGGCTGGTAGCGCTAGGGGTCTGTTTGAGCGCTCAAACCGGCACCTACTCCTACGTGGTTGGGGAGCCCGGGGACCGCGGATCCGCCGCCGGCGTCAGATGAGAGCCCGACGGCGGCCTGGCACCGCCGTCGGGCAGTTATGGTTCGCGGCGAAACGGCGCCGGGCCCTCCACTTCCATCCACCGCCTGCTCCCGCGCCATTTGGGGGGACAAAGGCCTGAAATGGGGGAATATTGGCCTGATTTGCGTTGACTGTGGTGGAAAGTGGAGTAATGTGGAGGACATAAGAGGGTAGTTGCAACACAGGGGATGTGCAGTTCCTGACGGCAGACAGGCGGTGGGCCAGTGTTTCTGGGCACACACTCGCCACGTCTGGACGAAAAGGGCCGAATTATCCTCCCTGCGAAGTTCCGTGAGGAGCTTGCCAGCGGGCTTGTTCTCACCAGGGGACAGGAACGGTGCATCTACGTCTTCAGTGAGCAGGAATTTGCACGTGTCCACGAGCAAATGCGGGAGGCGCCCATTTCCTCCAAGCAGGCCCGGGACTACATCCGCGTCTTTCTCTCTGGAGCCTCGGACGAGGTACCTGACAAGCAGGGGCGCATAACCATTCCGGCCGCGCTCCGGGAGTACGCAGGCCTCGGCAGGGAACTGGCCGTTATCGGTGCAGGAACCCGGGCCGAGATCTGGGATGCCCAGGCCTGGAACGAGTACCTCGCGGAGAAGGAAACCGCCTTCTCCGAAACCGACGATGCCATTCCGGGGATCCTGTGATCACCTGAACGGCCCGGCGGACGTTTCTTGAACGAGATCTCCAGCCGCCCATCGGACAGTCAACCTGGCTCACTTCCCCGGAGCCAGGCCGGCAGGTCGATAGGCGCGGATGGGGATCTGGCTCAAGAAGCAGCACACCAGCACCCACGGCAGGAAAGGACGAAGGCATGAATGATGACCCGAAGCCAACGTCCGAACGCCATGTGCCGGTCCTCAAGGACCGGTGCATCAATTTGTTGGCCCCCGGCTTCGAAGCTGCCCGCCTCCGAGGTGAAACCCCCATCGCGATTGATGCGACCCTCGGCATGGGCGGCCACTCCGAAGCCATGCTGGAGCGTTTCCCGGATCTGCACCTGATCGGCATCGACCGTGATGAGGAAGCCCTGGCACTGGCAGGGGAGCGGCTGGCGCCTTTCGCTTCCCGGACTGACCTGGTCCACGCCGTCTACGACGAAATCGCCGACGTCCTCGAAGACCTGGGCGTGGCACAGGTTCATGGCATCCTGATGGACCTGGGCGTTTCATCCCTGCAGCTGGACGAGCGTGAGCGTGGCTTCGCCTATTCCTTTGACGCTCCGCTGGACATGAGGATGGACACCAGCCGCGGGCAGACCGCAGCAGATGTGGTTAACAACTACAGCGAAGAGGATCTCGTCAGGATCATCCGGAAGTGGGGCGAGGAGAAGTTCGCCGGCCGGATCGCCAACAGGATTGTCGCGGCGAGGACAGTTAAGCCTTTCGCCACCACCGGGGAACTCGTGGAACAGATCCGCTCCGTGGTGCCGGCGGCAGCCGCCAAATCGGGCGGCCACCCGGCCAAACGGACGTTCCAGGCACTGCGCATCGAAGTGAATGAGGAACTCGACGTGCTGGAGCGCGCTGTTCCTGCCGCCGTGGCAGCAACGGCCCTGGGCGGACGCATCGTGGTGATGTCTTACCACTCCCTCGAGGACAAAATCGTCAAATCAGTTTTCCAGGCTGGCTCCAAATCCTCCGCGCCGCTCGGATTTCCGGTGGAGCTTGAGGAACACAAGGCCTTCCTCAAAACCCTGACCAAGGGCACCGAGGTACCCACCGCCGTCGAGATTGCAGAAAATCCGCGCGCAGCCTCCGCCAGGCTGCGGGCCGTGGAACGTATCAGAGCCAGGAGAGAAGCATGAGCACTGCCGCCGTCAAGAACTTTCCGGTCGTCTCCGGCAGCAGCGCCCCGGCGATCAGGTCGCTTCCTTCTGGCACCGGCCGCAGGGAACGCACACCCCTGTCTGTGGTGCGTTCCACCCCCAAGAAGCGCCGTGCGCCGTTTGTGGTGATGTGTTTCGCCCTGCTCGCTGTTGCGCTCGTAGCCGTGCTGGTCCTGAACATCTCAGTCTCTACCTCCCAGTACCAGCTGGTGGAACTGAGGGGTAAGCAAAGCACGCTGACCAAGCAGAACCAGGACCTGACACAGCAGGTCCAGAACTTCGAGGCGCCCCAGAACCTGGCGGCAAAGGCCTCAGACCTGGGCATGGTGGCTTCGACCGTCAAAGGCCAGATCGACCTCTCCACCCTTGCCGTCACGGGCAAGGCAACTCCGGCGGTGAAGGGTGGCGCGGCTGGATCGGTTATCCCTGCTCCGGCCGTCGAGGGAATGCTCACCGTGGTTCCCCCGACAACGAAGTGGGAGCCGCTGACGAACCGTAAACCGGCTGACGAGGAACCGGCCCCTGCTGCGGCCCCTGCACCGGCCCCTGCAGCGGCACCTGCCGCTGCAGCACCGCCGGCTGAAGCGCCCGCACCACCGGCACGTGCCGTGGAGCTCCACGGCGGTTCGGTTCCAGCACCCGAACAGAAGGTGCCCGGGTCTAACCGGTAGCCGCTGAAGGACAGCCAGTCAGGTAATAAACAGGCAACAGGCGAGCAGCAAGGGAATCACGGTGGCGCAGAGGACCGGCAAGGCAAAAAGCGGCAAGGCCCCTAACGCCACCAAGCGGCTGCGCCTCGGCCTGGGCATTATGCTGACGCTGCTGTTAGTGGTGGGCGGCAAGCTCTTTTTCGTCCAAGGGCTCGACGTCGGCGGGATGGCCGCAGCTGCGCTCGATTACCGGATGCGCGAGACTTCCCTCCCCGCCGAACGCGGCAGCATCCTTGGCGCCAACGGGACGGTCCTGGCCAACAGTGTGATCCGCTACAACGTTGTGGTGGACCAGACCACCAACACCAAGACAGAGAAGTTCTGGCGCCTGGAGGAGGGCGTGGACAAACTTGTTGAAGTCAGCCGGGACCAGGGCATCAGCGAACTCGCGGCTGTCCTGGGCATGGACGCTGACGAACTCAGGAACGCCGTGACGGGCGAATCGAAGTACCACATCGTCGCTAAGGACCTGAAGCCGGACGTTGAGCTCAGGGTCTCGGATCTCAGTATTCCCGGCATCGTCACTGAGGGCGTCAGCAAACGCGTGTACCCCAACGGTTCCGTGGCCGGCGGTATTATCGGCTTCCTCCAGGACGGCAACACGGGCCAGGCGGGGATCGAGCAGACGCAGGATGGGCTGCTGCGCGGGAAGGACGGCAAGCGGCTCTTCGAGATCGGCGCCGACGGTCTCCGGATTCCGGTCGGCGTGGATGAGCTGACACCGCCGGAGGACGGCAAGGACGTCAAGCTCACGCTCAATTCCGATCTCCAGTATTTCGCCCAGCAGGCCATTCAGAGCCAGTCAGACAAACAGGGCGCCGAGTGGGGTGTCATCACGGTGATGGATGCCAAGACCGGTGACATTGTCGCGATGGCGGACACAAATGCCCCGGATCCGAACGATCCCGGACGGGTAGCCGCCAAGGACCGCGGCGTGCGCTCCGTGACCGCAGCGTATGAGCCCGGCTCGGTACAGAAGATGATCACGGCCGCGGCCCTGATTGAAGAAGGAAAATCCAGCCCCCTGGATACCTTCACACTCGGACCGTCGTACACCGTGGACGGCCAGACCTTCACAGACGCCTTTACCCATGGCACCGAAGAGCGCACGCTCGCCGGCATCCTGGGTTGGTCAATGAACACCGGCACCGTGGCGGCCGGGTCGCGGCTGACCAAGGAACAACGGTACGACTGGCTTAAGAAATTCGGCATCGGCGAAGCCCCGGACATTGGATTGCCGGCTACGGCCTCCGGCATTCTCACACCGGCGGACCAGTGGGACGGCCGCCAGGAATACACGGTGCTGTTCGGCCAGGGCGTATCGCAGTCCACCCTGCAGACAGTCCGAGCCTTCCAGACGATCGCCAACAACGGTGTGATGCTCCAGCCGCGCCTGATTGACGCGTACGTTTCACCGGACGGAACAGAGGAGAAAGTCGCCCCGCAGCCTTCCCGCCAGGTGGTGTCGGACGGCACCGCGCAGCAGGTCCAGGACATCCTGGAAAGCGCGGTGACCGAAGGCCAGATCAAGGACGCCGCGATCGACGGATACCGGGTGGGGGCAAAAACCGGAACCTCTGAATCGCCGTGCGATGACGGGAAGTCAGGGTTCTGCGGCTACACCGCTTCAATTGTGGGGATGGCGCCCATGGATGATCCCCGGTTTATTGTTGAGGTGGTGCTGCAGCGTCCCAAGGGCAATATCTACGGCATTACGCAGGGGCCCGTGTTCCGTTCGGTCATGAGCCAGGCGCTGCGCACTTATAACGTCCAGCCGTCCACGGGCGAACCGGCCAGGCTGCCGCAGTACGCCAAGTAGCATCAAGCCAGGCAGCAGTTCCCCCTACGCCCGCAGCGGAAGCAGTCTCCCGCGGGCATGATCCACTAGCACCACCATCGGAGATTCCCTTGTCAGAGCAGAACGCATCAGCCAGCAACGCGGGGCCGGCAGGGGAACCGGCCCCCACGCGGTTCAGGCCTACGGCAGTTGCTGCCGTCAGCCTGGACACGATCGGCGACGCGATCGGTGTGCAGGTCCCGGGCGCCTCCGCTGCCGTCAGCGTCACGGGAATTTCACTGAACTCGAGAACCGTGGAGCAGGGCGACCTGTATGTGGCGCTGCCTGGTGCTTCCCGCCATGGCGCAGACTTCGTGTCGCAGGCGGTCGGCAGGGGAGCGGTGGCAGTCCTGACCGACGACGCCGGCGCACGCCTTCTCGCGCTGTCTGCGGATACCGCCGAAGCATCGGTCCCGGTGCTTGTGGTGGACGGACCGCGCAACGTGGTGGGGCCGCTGTCCGCCATGATCTACCAGAGCCAGCCAGCAGGCGGACGGACGCCGCGCTTGTATGGTGTGACGGGAACCAACGGCAAGACCACCACCACGTACTTCATCAACGCCTTGCTCCGTGCGCTCGGGCAGCAGACCGGCCTGATCGGAACCATCGAAATCCTGGCCGGCGGAGAACCGGTTCCCAGCCTCCTGACCACGCCTGAGTCACCGGATCTCCACGGCTTGCTCGCCCTCATGCGGGAACGGGGACTGGACGCCGCGTCCATGGAAGTCTCGTCCCACGCCGTATCCTTCCAGCGGGTGGACGGTGTGCTCTTCGACGTTGCCGGTTTCACGAACCTGACGCAGGACCATCTGGATCTGCACGGCACCATGGAGGACTACTTCGCCACAAAGGCGGAACTCTTTACGCACGGCCGTGCCCGCAGGGCTGTGGTGACGGTCGACGACGAATGGGGCCGCAGGCTTGCGGCCACGGCAAGGATCCCGGTCACCACCCTCTCGATGACACCCGGCGGAGCTCCCACAGACTGGACCGTAACGTCCACCTCCGCGCGTGGGCTGGGTACCGACTTCAGCCTGCAGGGACCCGACGGAGTTACCCTGAATGTCCACACCGGCCTGCCTGGCGCATTCAACGTCGCCAACGCCGCACTGGCCACCATAATGGTCCTGGCCAGCGGAATGGACGCCACCACAGTGCAGGCCGCCCTGGACCACCACGACCCCTTCACCGTGGCGGTACCGGGACGCATGCAGCTCGTCTCCGAAGAACCGGCGGCCGTCGTGGACTTCGCCCACAACACTGATGCACTGGCACGCGCACTTGAAGCGGTCAGGTCACCGCTGCCCGGCTCCCGGGTGATCGTGGTTTTCGGAGCCACCGGACAGCGCGACCAGGGCAAGCGTCCCGCCATGGGCGCCGTCGCCGCAAAGATGGCCGACATCGTCATCGTCACGGATGACGACCCCCACGACGAGGACCCTGCGGCCATCAGGGCAGATGTGCTGGCGGGCGCATGGTCGGCGCGCGAACAGGAATCTCCGGAGTGTGTCATCGAAGAGGTTTATCCCCGCGACGCCGCCATCCGGCGCGCCGTGGAACTGGCCGGTCCGGCCGACACCATTCTTGTGGCCGGCCGCGGCCATGAGGTCTGGCAGGAAGTCAAGGGCGTCAATCTTGCACTGGACGACCGTGTGGAACTGCGGAACGCCTTGACAGCCAGGGGATTCACCGTTCTCCGAGACGACCGGATAGAGTCCTAGACCGAGATGATTGCACTTACTGCGGCGGAAATCGCCGATATCACACACGGACGCCTGGACGCCGATCCGGGGATCACGCCCCTTTCGGTGGTCACCGATTCGCGCGAGGCTGCCGCCGGGTCGCTGTACGTGGCGAAACCTGGCGAGCACGCTGATGGCCACGACTTCGTTGCTGCCGCCTTCAGCCGCGGTGCGGTGCTGGTCCTCGCCGAGCGCCCCGTAACGGGACCGGACGGCGTCAACTATCCGGCCGTCCTGGTAGAGGATGCCGTGCTGGCCCTGGGCGCGCTGGCCGCCGAAGCGGTCCGTCGGATCCGCCAGGCCCGGTCTGCCGCAGGCGACGCCCTGACCGTCATCGGGATCACCGGTTCCGCCGGGAAGACCACCACGAAGGACCTCCTCGCCGGCATCCTCACCCAGCATGGTGCCACCGTTGCCCCGCAAGGTTCCTACAACGGCGAGGTGGGCGTACCGCTCACCGTCTTCCGCGCCGACACCCAAACGCGGTACCTGGTGATCGAGATGGGCGCCACAGGCATCGGGCACATCCGCTACCTGGCAGACATGGTGAGACCTGACATCGGCGTCGTCCTCGGCATCGGCACTGCCCACGCCGGGGAGTTCGGTGGCGTGGAAAATATTGCCCAGGCCAAGGGTGAACTGGTGGAGGCCCTCGCCGCCGGCGGCACCGCCGTTATGAACCTCGACGACGACCGCGTCGCTGCCATGCGCAGCCGCACCGGCGCCACAGTGCTGGGCTTCTCGGCCGAAGGACGCCCGGACGCGACCGTTCGGGCCGAGAATCCGGACACAAACGCTGAGGGCAACCCGGAATTCGAGCTCGTCCTGCCCGGCGCCGAAACAGGCCTGCACGTCAGCAGCCGCCTCATCGGCGCCCACCACACCGGCAACCTCCTCGCCGCAGCAGCGGCCGCGCACGCGGCCGGAGTGTCCGGCAAGGACATCGCCGCATCGCTGAGCACACAGTCAGCAGCCAGCCGTTGGCGGATGGAACGCACTGAACGTGCTGACGGCGTGACCATCATCAACGACGCCTACAACGCGAACCCGGAGTCCATGCGGGCGGCCCTGCGCACGCTGGCCGACCTTGGCCGCGGACGGCGCACCTGGGCCGTCCTGGGCGCCATGCTGGAACTGGGACCTGATTCGATCCGTGAACACACCGTTGTGGGCACCCAGGTGGTCCGCCTGAACATTTCCCGGCTGGTCGTCGTCGGCCGCGAAGCCCGCGCACTTTACGTTTCCGCCGTCCAGGAGGGTTCCTGGGGCGACGAATGCGTCTTTGCCGAAACCGCCGAGGACGCCTATGTGCTCCTGAACGCCGAGCTTGAGCCCGGCGACCTGGTGCTTTTCAAGTCGTCCAACAGCGTTGGACTGCGGCACCTGGGCGATCGGATAGCATTACCCCCACAATCCACGGAACCCACCGATGAAGGGAGCGAGCTGCTGTGATTGCACTACTGATCGGCGCAGGACTTGCCCTGCTGTTTGCCTTGGTGGGAACGCCGCTGTTTATCCGCTTGCTTGTTCGCAAGAGCTACGGCCAATTCATCCGTGATGACGGGCCCACATCCCACCACACCAAACGCGGTACGCCCACCATGGGCGGCACCGTGGTGGTGGGCGCGGTCCTGCTCAGCTACGGGCTGACCCACCTGATTATGTGGATGATGAACCCGGACTCGGCAGGCCCCTCCGCCTCGGCGCTGATCCTGCTCTTCCTGATGGTCGGCATGGGGTTGGTGGGCTTCCTGGACGATTTCATCAAGATCTCCCGCCAGCGGAGCCTTGGCCTTGACGCGAAGGCGAAGCTCATCCTCCAGGCCGCGGTAGGCATAGCCTTCGCCATCCTGGCACTGAACTTTCCCGACCCGGACGGCCTTACGCCGGCCTCGACCAAAATCTCCCTGGTCCGCGACATTCCCTGGCTGGACCTGGCCTTCGCCGGCACGGTGGTCGGCGCAATCCTCTTTGTCCTCTGGTCCAACCTGATCGTCACGGCGGCGACCAACGGCGTGAACCTGACGGATGGCCTGGACGGTCTCGCTGCCGGTGCCTCGGTCATGGTCTTCGGTGCCTACACGCTGATGGGCATCTGGCAGAACAACCAGGCCTGCGGGTCGCCGCGGGAAGCCGGCAGCGGCTGCTACTCCGTCCGCGACCCCCTGGACCTGGCGCTCCTGGCAGCCATCCTGAGCGCCGCCCTCGTGGGATTCCTCTGGTGGAACACCTCCCCGGCCAAGATCTTTATGGGTGACACCGGGTCATTGGCCATCGGCGGCGCGATCGCCGGCTTCGCCATCCTGTCGCGGACGGAACTGCTGCTGGGAATCATCGGCGGCCTGTTCGTCCTGATTACCCTGTCCGTGATCATCCAGGTGGGCTACTTCAAAGCCACCGGCGGTAAACGCGTTTTCAAGATGGCACCGCTGCAGCACCACTTCGAACTCAAGGGCTGGGCAGAAGTCACGGTGGTGGTCCGGTTCTGGATCCTGGGCGGTCTGTTCGTGGCCGTGGGCCTGGGTGTCTTCTACGCTGAATGGGTTGTGCTCCTGTGACTGTTTCTCCCCGCCTGCAAGACCTGGTCAGTTGGGATTCTGACTGGGCAGGGCTGCGCGTTGCAGTCACCGGCATCGGAGTGTCCGGGTTCGCCGCGGCAGATACCCTCATCGAACTCGGTGCCCGGGTGGTGGTGGTTGATGCCGCCACGTCCGAGACAGCTAAGGCACAGGCGGACACCCTGAAGATCGTCGGCGCCGTGGACGTGCTCCTGGGCGAGGAAGCCGTCAACAGGATTCCCAAGATCGATGGCGGCTTCCCCGACCTCATCGTGACCTCCCCGGGCTGGCGGCCTGACCAGGCGCTCCTGGCGGCCGCTGCGCGCGCCCACATTCCGGTCTGGGGCGACGTCGAGCTTGCCTGGCGCCTGCGGGTCCGGGCCGGGCACAAGACCGCTGACTGGCTGACCATCACCGGCACCAACGGCAAAACCACCACGGTGGGCCTGACGGCGTCGATGCTGCAGGCCGCCGGCCTGAAGGCCATCGCGGTCGGCAATGTGGGCACCCCCATCCTGGACGCCCTCCGCGACCCCTTGGAGTACGACGTCTTCGCGGTTGAACTTTCCAGCTTCCAGCTGCATTGGGCTGAAACGCTGTCGCCGGTGGCCAGCGTCTGCCTGAACGTGGCTGAGGACCACGTTGACTGGCACGGTTCCTACAATTCCTACCTCGCGGACAAGGCCAAGGTCTATGCGCGGACCCAGAAGGCCTGCATCTTCAACGCGGAACAGATCGAGACCGAACGGATGGTTGAGGACGCGGACGTTGTGGAGGGCTGCCGGGCCGTCGGCTTCACCACACTAACGCCGGCCATCAGCATGCTCGGCGTGGTGGAGGGCCTGCTCGTGGACCGCGCGTTTATCGAGGAACGCAGGGACAGCGCCGCCGAGCTGGCTTCGATGACCGACCTGGGGCAGTTTGCGCCCCGGCACATGGTGGCGAACGCCCTTGCGGCTGCAGCCCTGGTCCGGGCCTACGGTGTGGATGCGAAGGCCGTGCGCCAGGGCATCCAGGACTACGTGCCGGGGAACCACCGTATCCAGCCGGTCGCCAAGCAGAACGGCGTGCTCTGGGTCAACGATTCCAAGGCCACCAACCCGCACGCAGCAGCCGCGTCACTGGCCACCTTTGAAAACGTCATCTGGATCGCCGGCGGTCTGTCCAAGGGCGTCAGCTACGACCACCTGGTCCGGGACCACGCCGCCCGGCTCAAGGCTGTGGTACTCATCGGTACGGACACCGCCGCGCTTGCGGAGGCCTTGCAGCGACACGCGCCGGATGTCCCCGTGATCACGACGCCGCCGGGCGACACTGAAAATATGCAGACTGCCGCAACGGGCGGAGCCACCACGGACAGCTCGCCGGATTCCGGTGCGGCCGTGATGTTCCGGGCCGTTGCGTCAGCGGCGCAGCTGGCGGCATCAGGCGACACCGTGCTGATGGCCCCGGCAGCTGCTTCCATGGATCAGTTCTCTTCCTATGCTCACCGCGGCGACGCCTTTATTGAAGCTGTCCGCGAGCTGGTGGAAGGGCAGGCCCAGACCGGCGAGGAGTAACAATGGTCAGCACGCCCACCCGGTCGCCGGCCTCCCCGCCGCGCGCCGGGAAACCCGCTTCTCCCGTAAAGTCCACCATCACCCTGCCGGACCGGATCCGGGACTGGTACCAGGCCTTCTGGTCCACGCTGGAAGGAACCGGCACCTCCAAGAACGGCTCAACGTATTACCTGATCCTTGGTTCCACGCTGGCCCTGACCGCCATCGGCATCATGATGGTGTTGTCGGCCTCCAGCGTCGAATCCATCGCTGCCGGAAAATCGCCCTACGGCGACGCCCTCAAGCAGGGAATGTTCGCCGCCATCGGCATTTTCACCATGTTTGTCCTCTCCCGCATCAACGTGGTCTGGCTGAAGCGCCTGGCCTGGCCGGGGCTGGGCGGGGCCCTTGTCCTCCTGGTCCTGGTGCAGCTGATCGGTGACGAAGTCAACGGCAACAAGAACTGGATCGACCTTGGCGGCATCACCTTCCAGCCGTCCGAGGCGTCCAAGCTGACTCTGGCGCTGTGGATGGCCACGGTCCTGGCCAGGAAAGGGAAGCTGCTGCGGCGCTGGCCCCACGTGCTGATCCCGGCCGTGCCGCTGGCGGGTGGGGTCATCGGCCTGGTCCTGCTGGGCAATGACCTGGGCACGGCCATGATCATCATGATGATCACTGCTGCCGCCCTCTTCTTCGCCGGCGTACCGCTGTACCTGTTCGGGTTCGCCGCCCTGGCCGCGGCCGCCGGCACGGCCGTCATGGCCATCACCAGCTCAAACCGCATGTGCCGCATCACATCGTGGTGGACAGGCCAGTCCTGTGCCGACGGCATTGACGCCAACTACCAGGCCACCAACGGGCTCTACGGGCTCGCATCCGGGGGCTGGTTCGGCGTTGGCCTCGGCCAAAGCCGGCAGAAGTACAGCTGGATCCCGGAAGCCCATAACGACTTCATCTTCGCCATCATCGGCGAGGAACTCGGCCTGGTGGGCACCGTCGTCGTGCTTGTCCTTTTCGCCATCCTCGGCGCCGCCATCTACCGCGTAGTGGTGGCGCAGGAGGACATGTTCCACCGGGTGCTGGCCGGCACCATCATGGTGTGGCTGCTGGGGCAGGCCACGGTCAACATGGCCGTGGTGACAGGGCTGATGCCTGTGATCGGCGTGCCGCTGCCGTTCATTTCCTACGGCGGTTCGGCATTGCTGATGTCGCTCTGCGCCGTGGGGGTGGTGCTCTCGCTTGCCCGCGAACAGATGGCGCCTGCCCTCAGGCCGAAGAAGCTGCTCAAATTCGGCGCCAAGAAGGCCGGGGGAGCCGCTGGCCGCAAACCTGCTGGCCGGAAAACCGCCGGCACGACAACCGTTGACCGCAAAACCGCCAGCCCCACAACAACCGCAAGAAAGCGTACGTAGCACCAGATGACTTCCCAGAACCTGTCCATTGTCCTGGCGGGCGGCGGAACCGCCGGCCACATCAGCCCCCTGCTGGCCATCGCGGCCGCCCTGCGTGCCGCCGCGCCCGGCGCCAGGCTGCTCGCCGTTGGCACGCCCGCCGGCATGGAAACCCGGCTGGTGCCCGCCGCCGGCCTGGAACTGGCAACCATCGACCGCGTGCCGTTTCCGCGGAAACCTTCCATTGACCTGCTCAGGCTGCCCGCACGGCTGGCCGGGGCGGTCAGGCAGTCCGGACGCATCCTCGACGACGCCTCGGCCGACGTCCTGGTGGGCGTCGGCGGCTACGTCTGCACACCCCTGTACCTCGCCGCCCGGCGCCGGGGAATCCCCATCGTGATCCATGAGGCCAATACGAGGCCCGGCCTGGCCAACCGGGTGGGGTCGTTCCTTACCCGTCACGTGGCCACCGCCTTCGACACCACGCGCCTGCGTCACGCCCGCCATGTGGGCATGCCCATGCGGACCGAAATCTCCAGCCTGGACCGGGACGCTGCCCGCGCCGCCGCGCGCGAAGAACTGGGCCTGGATCCCACCTCGCCCACGCTGATTGTGACCGGCGGTTCCTCCGGGGCCCAGAGCATCAACCGCGCAGTCGCTGCCGCCGTCCAGGACCTTGGCGCGGCGGGGATCCAGACACTCCACATCACCGGCCGCGGCAAGACGGTTTTGGGCCCCGACGGCGGCCCGCTCGCCGCACCGGGCTACCGGCAGGTGGAGTACGTAGACGGCATGGAACGGGTGTACGCCGCCGCGGACGTGCTGCTGGCGCGGTCCGGCGCAGCCACAGTCTGCGAAGTGGCCGCCGTGGGAGTGCCGGCAGTGTTTGTCCCGCTGCCTATCGGCAACGGCGAGCAGGCGCTCAACGCGGCGGGGCTCGTGAACGCCGGTGGCGCACTCCTGGTCCAGGATAAGGACTTCACCGCGCAGTGGGTGGCGGGCCAGCTCATCCCCCTGGTCACCGACCCCGGCCGCCTGGCCACCATGGCCGCCAGCTCGCGCCGCCTTGGCATCAGAAACGCCGATCAGCGCATGGCTGATCTTGTCCTGGAAGCGGTATCCGCATGATCCCCGCAAGCATCCGCAGCCAGGAGTCCCTGGGCCGCGTCCATTTCATCGGCATCGGCGGCGTGGGAATGTCCGCCGTGGCCCGCATCATGGTGGCCCGCAGCGTCGCCGTCAGCGGATCGGATGCCAAGGACCTTCCGGTGATGGCGGAGCTGGCCGCCGCCGGCGCGAGGATCGCCGTCGGATACGCCGCCGCCAACCTGGGCGATGCCCAGACCGTGGTGGCCGGCTCGGCGATCCGTGCGGACAACCCCGAGCTGGCGGCCGCGCGTGCGGCCGGCCTGCCCGTGCTGCACCGCTCGGAGGCGCTGGCGGCCACCATGGGGGACGACCTCGTGGTGACCGTGGCAGGCACCCACGGCAAGTCCACCACCACCTCCATGATCACCGTCCTGCTCCAGGGCGCCGGGATGGATCCGTCGTTTGCCATCGGCGCCAACGTGCCTGCGCTCGGCGTCAATGCCGCCCACGGCACGTCAGGGGTCTTTGTGGCCGAAGCGGACGAGTCCGACGGGTCCTTCCTGAACTACCGGCCAAAGATAGCCGTGGTCACCAACGTCGAACCCGATCACCTGGACCACTACGGCACCGCCGAGGCCGTCTACGAGTCCTTCGACCGCTTCACGGCGCTGCTTCCGGCCGACGGCGTCCTGATTGCCTGCGCGGACGACGCCGGCGCCGCAGCCCTGGCAGAGCGCACGCTCGCCCGCGGCAACACCCGGGTGGTGCTGTACGGCACCACTGACGGGTCGGACCTGGTGCTGCACGACGGCGGCCCCGGGGACGTGGCGGTCTCCTCACCCGCCGGACGGTTCGCCCTGGACCTGCAGGTCCCGGGCAGGCACAACGCGCTGAACGCCGCCGCCGCCGTCGCCGTCGCGCTGGAGCTGGGGGTCGACGCCGAAGCTGCCGCGCGTGCCCTGGCGCACTTCTCGGGCGCTTCCCGGCGCTTTGAACTGAAAGGGGAGTCGCGCGGCGTGCGCGTCTATGACGACTACGCCCACCACCCCACCGAGGTCCGGGCCGCACTGACGGCTGCACGGTCCGTCGCCGGCGGGCACCGCGTCCATGTTTTGTTCCAGCCGCACCTGTTCTCCCGCACCAGGGAGTTCGCCAGGGAGTTCGCAGATGCGCTGAACCTGGCAGACACCGCCCTGGTCCTGGACATATACCCCGCGCGCGAAGATCCCATCCCAGGAGTCAGCAGCCAGCTCATCGCCGAGCACCTGTCGCCCGGCGGACGCCTGGTGGAGCCGGGCGGGGCGGTTGCAGCCCTTACGGACGCCGCCGGGCCCGGCGACATCATCCTGACCGTCGGGGCAGGGGATGTCACGGCCTTCGGACCGCAGATCGTGCGGGCCCTCGGTGGGTAGTCCGCGCCGGCCCACCTACGCTTCACCGGGCAGGCGCCAGCCTTCCGCTCCGGCGGAACCGGAGGTCATTTCGGCCTCCAAAAGCGCCCCGGAAGCGGACACCCCGTCTTTGCCCGGCCGCAAGAAAGTGAAGGACGCGGACCGCAGACGGTCAGCGGACAAGGCATCAGGGGGCAAGGCGCCGGCAGACAAGGCACCGGCAAGCAAGGCACCGGCAAGCAAGGCGCCGGCGGGCACCGACAATGTGCTGGCCTTCCCGGAGCCGCCCGGAAAACGCCTCAAGCGGAACATCATGGTGACCCTGGGCACTGTCCTGGCGTTGGTCTGCGCGCTGCTGGCCGCCGCAATCTTTTCGCCGGTACTCGCCGTAGGCACCGTCTCGGTGTCCGGGACCCGGCTCGTCACCACGGAACAGGTGCAGGCCGCACTGGAACCCCTGAAGGGCAAACCCCTGCCCCAGATCAGCGATGAGGAGGTCAGCCGCCTCCTGGCGCCCCTCGTCCAGATCAAGTCCGTTTCAACCCAGGCACGCCCGCCGTCCGGGTTGGTGGTCCAGGTGCTGGAGCGGGTCCCGGTGGCCCTGGTCAAGCAGGGGGAGCAGTACCAGTTGGTGGATGTGGACGGCGTGGTCCTGGCCAGCCCTGCGGACCCGGCCACGGTGGCCCTGCCCGTGATCGACGGCGGCGCCGGAACCATCGGCAAGGACCTCTTCCAGGCCACCGCAGCGGTCCTCGGTGCACTCCCGCTGGACGTGCTGTCGAAGCTGTCCAACGCGTCCGCCCAGTCCGTGGACGCGGTGGAGCTCAAACTCGTGGACGGTCAGACCATCATTTGGGGGAATGCGGGGGAGAAGGAGCTCAAGGCCAAGGTGCTTGAAGCCTTGCTCAAGGTTCCCGCGGACCCGAAGAACCCCGTCCGTGTGTACGATGTGAGCGCGCCCCGGCATCCGGTGACGCGCTGAACGCTTTATTTACCCGGTATTCCCGCGACACGCGGCTCCGGTTATTGAATGTCCGAACCATAGGAAATAGCGTTCCAGACATGAGTTACTTGACATAACTATAACCTTCAACTCGAAGGTTAAGGTTCGAAGCTTCAAGCCCGACTCCACAGTTTTCGCAATAGGACACGAACAAGGGACACGTAACGTGGCAGCTCCGCAGAATTACTTGGCCGTCATCAAGGTCGTCGGCATCGGCGGCGGTGGCGTGAACGCAGTCAACCGCATGATCGAGGTCGGCCTCCGGGGCGTTGAATTCATCGCCATCAACACAGATGCCCAGGCTCTGCTGATGAGTGACGCCGACGTCAAACTCGACGTCGGACGTGAGCTGACCCGCGGGCTCGGTGCAGGCGCCAACCCCGAGGTGGGCAAGCAGGCTGCGGAGGACCACGCCGACGAAATCGAAGAGGTCATCCGCGGCGCGGACATGGTGTTTGTGACCGCCGGCGAAGGTGGCGGCACGGGCACCGGTGGCGCCCCTGTGGTGGCACGCATCGCCCGGTCTCTCGGAGCGCTGACCATCGGTGTGGTGACCCGCCCGTTCACGTTCGAGGGCCGCCGTCGTGCTGGTTCTGCAGAGGCGGGCATCGACGCCCTCCGCGACGAAGTGGACACGCTGATCGTCATCCCGAACGACAGGCTTCTGTCCATCAGCGACCGCAACGTCTCCGTCCTGGACGCTTTCCGTTCCGCTGACCAGGTCCTGCTGTCCGGTGTCCAGGGCATCACGGACCTCATCACCACCCCCGGCCTGATCAACCTCGACTTCGCGGACGTTAAGTCCGTGATGCAGGGCGCAGGCTCCGCGCTGATGGGCATCGGCTCCGCCCGCGGTGAAGACCGTGCGGTGAAGGCTGCCGAGCTCGCCATTGCATCGCCGCTGCTGGAAGCCTCCATCGACGGCGCCCATGGTGTCCTGCTTTCCATCCAGGGCGGTTCCGATCTCGGCCTGTTCGAAATCAATGAAGCTGCCCGCCTGGTCCAGGAGGTGGCCCACCCCGAAGCCAACATCATCTTCGGTGCCGTGATCGACGACGCGCTCGGTGACGAGGCCCGTGTCACGGTCATTGCCGCCGGTTTCGACGATGTCAAGGCCACCTCTCCCTCCATGGACCAGTCGCAGCCGCAGGTTGCGCCGCAGCGGCCCGCAGCGGCACCCGCACCGGCTCAGGCCCCCACTTCGGGTGGCAGCCACCAGCACAACGTCCAGCCGGTCCACGCCGGGGTCGGCGCGTCAGGCCTGAGCAACTGGGGCCAGCAGCGCCCGTCGTCGGTCCCCGCCGATTCAGGTTTCGACGTCGACCTGCCCTCGGTAGTGGAGCCGGACCTCTCCGGGAACCGCGCCGATGACCTGGATGTCCCCGACTTCCTGAAGTAGGGCCCGGGTTGTTCTATTGGCGGGCCGAAGTGTCTGCTGGCGTGAGTGTGGCGTTCACAGACACCCAGGCCGGCAATCTTGCCCTGCACGTCGGGGACAACGCCGCTGATGTTCTCCAGCGCCGGGAGGCGCTGGAGAACGCTGCCGGCCTAACCCGTGGTTCCTTCCGGTTCATGGAGCAGGTCCACGGCACTGCGGTGGAAATGATGGAGCCGGCCACGCCAGCGCCGACCGCCGATGCCATGGTGTCGCGGGGGCTGCCGCTTGCGGTGATGGTTGCCGACTGCATCCCGGCAGTACTCGTAGGGGAAGGACCAGACGGTCCGGTCCTCGCCGCCGTGCACGCAGGCCGCACGGGGATAGAAAACGGCATTCTCCCGGCGGCAGTGGAGCGGATGCGCTCAGCCGGGGCCACCGCCATCCGTGCCTGGCTGGGCCCGTCAATCTGCGGGCGTTGCTATGAGGTGCCCGCCGAACTGCGCGCCCAAGTAGCTGCCCAGGTGCCGGCGACGTGGGCTTCCACGTCCTGGGGCACGCCCGCACTGGATCTCCCAGCGGGGGCGAAGAGCCAACTTGAAGCTGCCGGCGTCGTCATCGAATATGCGGGTCCGTGCACGCTTGAAAACGAAGAGCTTTTCTCTTACCGCAGGTCCAACACCACCGGGCGCTTCGCGGGACTGGTGTGGTCGCATGAATGAGGGCACTGTGGAGGACAACGCCGAACGGATGGCTGATCTGGCGGAGCGCCTCGCCGCCGTGCAGCGTCGTATTGATGCGGCCGTCCAGGATGCAGGCCGGGCGGGGGAAGTGCCCACGCTGATTGTGGTCACCAAGTTCCATCCGGCCGCCGACATCAGGCGCCTGGCTGCCCTCGGCGTCCGTGACGTCGGCGAGAACCGGGATCAGGAAGCTTCCTCGAAGGCGGCCGAACTGGCAGGCCTCGGACTCAACTGGCACTTCGTCGGGCAGCTGCAGAGCAAAAAAGCGAAATCCGTGGTGAAGTATGCCCATGCGCTCCATTCCGTGGACCGGCTGGCCCTGGTTGATGGCCTCGAGCGTGCCATCGGCGCGGAACAGGAGCGGACGGGCCGGGGAGCCCTGGACTGCTTCATCCAGGTCAGCCTCGACGACGACGCCGGCGCGCATCGCGGCGGCGTGGCCGCGGCGGAGGTACCACTCCTGGCCGAGCGGCTGGCGGCTGCGGCAGGACTGGAACTGGCGGGCGTTATGGCTGTCGCCCCGTTGGGCACCAGTCCTGAGGCGGCGTTTGAAAAGCTGGCAGCCATCTCGGCGGCCTTGGTAGCGGAGCATCCCGGCGCAACCGCCATCTCGGCGGGCATGAGCCAGGACCTGGAAGCGGCCATCCGTTTCGGTGCGACACACCTGCGAATCGGTTCCGATATTCTCGGATCGCGTCCTGACGTGGGGTAGCGTCGAACCCATAGGAAGTGAATGGCGGGGGATTCAAGGCTGTCAAGTCATTGGGCGGCCCGCCTACGGACACGATTAGGAGTCGACCATGGCCGGCGCTCTGCGCAAGACAATGATCTATCTTGGGCTCGCCGATGGCGATGAACACTACGAGTCCGAGCACACCACAACACGTAAGGACGAGGACGATTCGATGGAAGTTGACCGCGAGGAACGCCGTGCACCGGCACCCGTCCGCGACGTCAGCCGCGAGTCATCACACGCCCCCGAAGAGGAATACCGCGCACCAGTGACCCCCATCAAGCGTGCGGCCTCAAGCCGCGAAGAACCGTCCGGGCTTCGGCAGATCACCACGATCCACCCGCGGTCCTACAATGACGCCAAGCTCATCGGTGAGAGTTTCCGGGATGGCATCCCCGTCATCATGAACGTCACCGACATGGGCGAAGCGGACGCCAAGCGTCTCGTTGACTTCTCGGCCGGCCTGGTTTTTGGTCTCCGGGGCAGCATCGAACGCGTCACCAACAAGGTTTTCCTGCTGTCACCGTCGTACATTGAGGTCATTGGCGATGACAAGAAGGTCAGCGAGACCCAGGCCAGCTTCTTCAATCAAAGTTAGCCCTGAGCTTATTCCGGATGCCAGACAGGTACACCTGTCTGGCATCTGTGCTGAAATAGACAAGAAACATTGGCAGGGCACTGCGGTATCCGGAATGGACATGGAGATATGAGTTAAGTCATGGGAATTGTTTTCGGACTTGTCTATATCGCCCTTTTGCTGTTCTTCGTGGCGCTGATCATCCGGCTGGTCTTTGACTGGGTCCAGATGTTTGCCAGGGAATGGCGTCCGCGTGGTGTTGCCCTCGTGGTGGCCCACACGGTGTACTCGATCACCGATCCGCCCCTCAAGGGGCTCCGGAGGCTGATCCCGCCGTTGCGGCTCGGCGGGGTGACTTTGGACCTCGGGTTTCTGGTCCTGTTCATCGCCGTCAGCATCGCGATGGCGGTCACCAGGGGTTTCGCGTAATCTTCGACAAGACCTAGCGGCGCAGGCGAAGTTCCTGGAATTGGAACTCCCTCTGAGCCGCGAAGAAATCTCCGGTTTGACACCCAGTGTTGAATTAGAGGAACCAGACAATATTTAGGTACCGTAGTTTTGACGGCCGGAAGGCCTACTGACTAACTAGACCAATGAGGTGACCAGATGGCTTTGACGCCAGAAGACGTTGTCAACAAGCGCTTTCAGCCGACCAAGTTCCGCGAAGGCTACGACCAGGATGAAGTTGATGACTTCCTGGACGAGATCGTTGTGGAACTCAGGCGCCTGAACCAGGAGAACGACGAGCTCCGCAAGAAGCTTGCAGAATCAGGTTCCGGTGTGCCGGCCAGCTCCGCTGCGTCCGCCCCGGTGGTCGAGAAGGTTCCCGCACCCGTCAAGGCTGACAAGGTTGAGTCCCCGGCTAAGGCCGAGGTCGAGGCGAAAGCTCCCGACGCCGCCAAGAAGAAGGAAGCCGAGCCGGTAACACCTGTTGCGGCCGTCCCGGCTGCTGCGCCCGCCGGAGCCAACGGAAGCACGGTTTCAGCCGAGTCGGCTGCCGGACTGCTCGCCATGGCGCAGCAGATGCACGACCGTCACGTCGCCGACGGTCAGTCCCAGAAGGACAAGATCATCGCAGAGGCCCAGATCGAGGCCAGCAGCCTGGTCAACGATGCCCAGGAGAAGTCCCGGAAGATCCTCGGTGCCCTCGAGCAGCAGCGCTCCGTCCTGGAACGCAAGGTAGAGCAACTCCGCGGCTTCGAACGCGACTACCGCTCACGCCTGAAGGCCTACATTGAAGGCCAGCTGCGCGACCTTGACGCCCGCGGTTCCGTGGCGGCACCTGAGGTTGAAGCGAACTAGTTCGTCAAGCACGTATTCTGAGAACCGGTGGCTGAGGATTCCTCGGCCGCCGGTTTTTAGGATTTAACATCGGTTTTACAAAATGAAAGCACCATGACTGACCACCTCGCCGCTGACGCTGCAAACCCTACTCCTTCATCGGCCCGCCCCCGGCGGGCACTCCTGCTCTCGCTCTTCGCCGGTTTTGCGGTCTTTGCGTACGTCCTGGACCAGCTGACAAAACTCTGGGTGACGTCCTCGATGGTGGAGGGTGAACGCATCCCGGTGCTGCCGCCGCTCCTGCACTGGTACTTCATCCGCAATTCCGGCGCCGCATTTTCGATCGGGGAAAATGTCACGTGGGTGTTCTCCATCATCATGGCCGGCGTCTCCATCGCCATCCTGTTCCAGGTGCGCAAGCTGGGCTCGGCCTGGTGGTCGCTGGCACTGGGTCTGCTCCTGGGCGGGGCCCTGGGCAACCTGACTGACAGGCTCTTCCGCGAGCCCTCGTTCGGCATGGGGCACGTGGTGGACTTCATCCAGCTGCCCAATTTTGCGATCTTCAACATCGCCGATTCCGCGGTGGTCTCAGCGGTGGTCATCATTTGTATCCTTACGTTGCGGGGGATCGCCCTTGACGGTTCACGCCACGTCGCGGCGCCACGGAAAGAGGCGGCACAGCCGAAGGACACGGACGGTGTCTGAGCGTGTGGTGGTCGCCGACGAATTCGGCGGAACGCGGGCGGACGCAGGGCTCGCCAAGCTGATGGGGATTTCCCGGTCAATGGCCGCGACCCTCATTGCTGAAGGCAACGTGGTGAGCCGCGGCAAGAAACTCGGAAAGTCCGCGCGGTTGGTTGCCGGCGATGTCCTGGAAGTGACGGTGCCTGAACGACGGGACCCGCTCGAAGTGGTGGAGGAAGTTGTGGAAGGCCTGAAAATCCTGCTGGACGACGACGAATTTGTCGTTGTGGACAAGCCTGTGGGCGTTGCCGCGCATCCTTCGCCCGGCTGGGTAGGGCCCACCGTGGTCGGCGGCCTCGCCGGAGCCGGCTTCCGGATCTCGACGTCGGGTTCCCCCGAGCGGGTGGGGATCGTGCACCGGCTCGACGTCGGCACGTCCGGGGTGATGGTGGTGGCCAAAACGGAGCGCGCCTATACGGCCCTGAAACGGGCCTTCAAGGAGCGCACCGTGGAGAAGGTGTACCACGCGGTGGTCCAGGGGCTCCCGGATCCGCTGGAGGGCACCATCGACGCACCAATCGGGCGCCACCCAGGACACGACTGGCGCTTTGCCGTGATCGAGGACGGCCGGCCGTCGATCACGCACTATGAGGTGCTGGAGGCTTTTGGCAAGGCCACCCTCGTGGAGGTGCACCTTGAGACCGGGCGCACACACCAGATCCGTGTCCACTTTTCTGCGTTGCGGCACCCATGCGCCGGAGATCTTACCTACGGGGCGGATCCTCGGCTCGCCGCCACCCTGGGCTTGACCCGGCAATGGCTCCATGCCCGGCAGCTCGGCTTCGACCACCCGGTAACGGGGGAGCGCGTGACCGTTACCAGCGAATACCCGCAGGACCTGGCCTTTGCCCTCGAAGTCCTGGAGTCCGGGGAGGCCTAGCGGCTGGGTCGCTGGGCCCTTGGCGGTCCGCCAGCGCTTAGAATGGTGCGGTGACTTCCAGCAATGCCTCGTTCGTCCATCTCCACAACCACACCGAATACTCCATGTTGGATGGCGCAGCCCGCCTGGGTGAGCTCTTCAACGAGACTGAACGCCTCGGGATGCCGGCCCTGGCCACCACCGACCACGGGTACCTGTTCGGGGCTTTCGATTTCTGGAAGCGCGCCACGGACCAGGGGATCAAGCCGATTATCGGCGTCGAAGCCTACGTCACCCCCGGCACCGCACGGACGGACAAAAGCCGTGTCCGCTGGGGCGAGGAACACCAGCGCAAGGACGACATCTCCGGCGGTGGCTCCTACACCCACATGACGCTGCTGAGCTATAACAACGTCGGCATGCGCAACCTCTTCCGGGCCTCGTCCATTGGCTCGCTGGACGCAGTCTTCGGCAAGTGGCCACGTTTGGACCGTGAGCTCCTGAACACATACTCCGAAGGCCTGATCGCCACTACTGGCTGCCCTTCGGGGGAGGTCCAGACCCGGCTGCGGCTGGGCCAGTACCGCGAGGCCATGGAAGCCGCCTCGGAATTTCGTGACATTTTCGGTGCGGAGAACTATTTCTGCGAACTGATGGACCACGGCCTGGACATTGAACGCCGGGTAACGGGGGACCTGCTGCGGCTGGCCAAGGACCTGAACCTGCCGCTGGTGGCGACCAACGACCTGCATTACACGCACGAACACGACGCCAAGGCGCACGAGGCCCTGCTTGCCATCCAGTCGGGTTCCACGCTGCTGGAGCCATCGTATGACAACGGCGGTTCCCGCTTCGCGTTCTCCGGCAGCGGCTACTACCTCAAATCCCCGCAGGAGATGCGGGAGCTGTTCAGGGACCACCCGGATGCTTGCGACAACACCCTGCTGATCGCCGAGCGCTGCGATGTCTCGTTCAACACCAGTGCTAACTACATGCCGCGGTTCCCGTGCCCGCCGGGCGAGGACGAGACATCCTGGCTGGTCAAGGAAGTTGCCACCGGACTGGAATACCGGTACCCGGGCGGTGTCCCGGACAAAGTCCGCACCCAGGCTGACTACGAGCTCGAAGTCATCACGTCCATGGGGTTCCCGGGATACTTCCTGGTGGTGGCCGACTTCATCAACTGGGCGAAGAAGAACGGCATCCGCGTCGGTCCGGGCCGTGGCTCCGGAGCCGGCTCCATGGTGGCGTACGCCATGCGCATCACAGACCTTGATCCGCTCCTGCACGGCCTGATCTTCGAACGGTTCCTCAACCCGGACCGTGTGTCCATGCCTGACTTCGACGTTGACTTCGATGACCGGCGCCGGTCCGAGGTCATCGACTATGTGACCCGGAAATACGGCGACGAGCGCGTGGCCATGATTGTCACGTACGGCACCATCAAGACCAAGCAGGCGTTGAAGGACTCCTCCCGTGTGCTGGGTTACCCGTTCAGCATGGGGGAGCAGCTGACCAAGGCGCTCCCGCCGGCCGTGATGGCCAAGGACATCCCGCTCGCCGACATCCAGAACAAGGACTCAAAGCGCTACAGCGAGGCCGGTGACTTCCGCCAGCTGATCGCTACTGATCCCGAGGCTGCCAAGGTCTTCGAGACGGCTCTCGGCATTGAGGGGCTGAAGCGCCAGTGGGGCGTGCACGCCGCTGGCGTCATTATGTCCTCGGACCCCATCATCGACGTCATCCCGGTCATGCGGCGCATCCAGGACGGCCAGGTGATCACACAGTTCGACTACCCCACCTGTGAGGGCCTGGGCCTGATCAAGATGGACTTCCTCGGCCTGCGGAACCTGACGATCATTTCCGACGCCCTGGAGAACATCAAGCTCAACCGCGGCCTGGATCTGGACCTGGACAGCCTGGCCCTTGACGACGTCGCGTCCTATGAACTGCTGGCCCGGGGCGATACCCTGGGCGTGTTCCAGCTTGATGGCGGACCCATGCGCTCCCTGCTGAAGCTGATGAAGCCTGACAACTTCGAAGACATCTCCGCCGTGCTGGCGCTCTATCGTCCCGGTCCGATGGGCGCCAACGCGCACACCGACTACGCGCTGCGCAAAAACGGGATCCAGGAAGTCATTCCGATCCATCCCGAACTCAAGGAACCCCTTGCTGAAATCCTCGGCGGAACCTACGGCCTGATCGTCTATCAGGAGCAGGTGATGGCCGTGGCCCAGAAACTCGCCGGCTATTCCCTCGGGCAGGCAGACATCCTGCGGCGCGCCATGGGTAAAAAGAAGAAATCCGAGCTGGACAAGCAGTTCGCAGGTTTCTCCCAGGGCATGCAGGACAACGGCTATTCCATGGCCGCCGTCAAGACCCTGTGGGACATCCTGCTGCCGTTCTCCGACTACGCCTTCAACAAGGCCCACTCGGCTGCGTATGGCGTGATCTCCTATTGGACCGCCTACCTGAAGGCGCACTTTGCGCCGGAGTACATGGCTGCCCTGCTGACGTCGGTCGGTGACGACAAGGACAAATCGGCTATCTACCTCAACGAATGCCGGCGCATGGGAATCACCGTGCTGCCACCGGATGTGAACGAATCCGCGCTGAACTTCACCCCGGTGGGCACCGACATCCGCTTCGGCATGGGCGCCATCCGCAACGTTGGCGTCAACGCCGTCGAAGCCATGGTGGCCGCGCGCGAAAAGGAAGGCGCCTACACGTCCTTCAAGGACTACCTCATGAAGGTTCCCGCGGTGGTCTGCAACAAGAGGACCATTGAATCCCTGATCAAGGCCGGAGCCTTCGATTCCCTCAACCACCACCGGCGCGCGCTGGCGATGATCCATGAAGAGGCCATCGACTCAGTCATCACGCTCAAGCGAAACGAAGCGATCGGCCAGTTCGATCTCTTCGCCGGTTTCGGGGAGGCCGAGTCCGAAGCGTCGCTGACCATTGAGATTCCCGACCTGCCGGAATGGGAGAAGAAGGACAAGCTCTCGTTTGAGCGCGACATGCTCGGCCTGTATGTTTCTGACCACCCGCTGCAGGGCCTGGAAGGTCTCCTCAGCCAGCACGCGGACCAGTCCATCACCTCGATCATCGGCGAAGACGGGCCGCACGACGGCGCCATCATCACCATCTCCGGCATGATCACCTCGCTCAGCCGCAGGATCGCCAAGGCGAGTGGCAACGCCTATGCCCGTGCCGAAATCGAAGACCTCGGCGGTTCGATGGAGGTGATGTTCTTCGGCCAGGTGTACGGCCCCATCGCATCGGTCCTTGCCGAGGACCTGATCGTGGTGGTCAAGGGCCGCCTGCAGCGGCGGGACGACGGTGCCATCGCTTTGAACTGCATGGAACTGTCCGTTCCGGACCTCAGTGAAGGAACCAACGGCCCCGTGCTCATTTCGATGCCCACCCACAAGGCCACCGAAGCTGTTGTCACCGAACTGGGCGATGTCCTGCGCAACCACCGGGGAAACTCGGAAGTCCGGCTGCACCTGCAGGGGGACACCCGGACGGAAGTCATGGGCCTGCCCGTCCATCTCAGGGTCAATCCCAGTCCGTCATTGTTCGGCGACCTGAAGGTGCTCCTGGGCCCAACCTGCCTGGATAACTAGGTTGCCGTAACTAGATCTCGTAGTCCAGCGGGACAGGCTGGCCATAGCCGCCGGAGTGGTAGAGGAGCGGCGAACCGTCGTCGCCCACTTCTCCTTCCACAACTTCAACCACAACTATGGCGTTGTTCTCGAAGGACAGCCGCATCTGGATCTTCCCGATCAGCCAGCCCGCGACGTCTTTGAGGATCGGAACCTCGTGCGGGCCAAGTTCCCAGTGGTCCCCGCCGAACCTGTCCTTGGTGCGCGCGAAACGGTCGGCCAGCGCCTGGTTTTCCAGACCCAGCATGTGGACACCAAGATGGGTGGCGTTGGCCACGGCCGGCCAGGAACTTGAGCTGCGGGCCATGTTGAAGGTAAACCGCGGCGGCTGTGCCGACAGCGACGCCACGGACGTGGCGGTAAAGCCGTAGGGCTCGCCCTGGTAGTTTACGGTGATGATCGCGACCCCGGCCGCATGCCGCCGGAACATTTCCTTGAAGGTGCCCTCGAACGGCGTTTTGTCTGTCATCTTGAAAGTTGCTCCCTGAAAAAGCAGGCTGAAATGGACTCTTCCATAAGGGTATTAGTCCCCGCCGGAGAGGGAGCAATCGCTGGACCCGGCACGTCATTTGTCAAGACTGCCCACGTCATCTGATCGGCCACACCCGACATTTGTTAAGGTTTGTTTCATGAGAGAACACATCAGCCGCCGGTCTTCCCGGCTGCCGTGGAAATGGTTTGCCGCTGCAGCTGCCGGTGGTGTACCCGTTGGCCTGCTGTGGTGGCTTCTCGCCCCAGGCGGATTGAACCTGATCACCCGCAACCCCGCCCTGGCGGACGGCACCAATCCAGAGGTCTGGCTGCTCAGGGACCTCACCCTTGCCGGGCTTTGTGTGTTCGCAGGGTGCCTGGGGGCCGTCTTCCTGACCGATAGAGGCGGCCGCGATGCCCAGGCGGCCTTCCTCCTCGGCCTGGCCGGCGGACTGGGCGGCGCCCTGATTGCGTGGCTGACCGGAGTGCTTGCGGGCCAGCTGTGGGGCGGCCCCGCAGATACGTCTGTCAATGCCAGCGTCGCGTTCTCGCTCCGGTCCCTGTCCGTGCTGATCCTGTGGCCGGCCGCGACTGCCACGTCCGTGTTTGTCCTGAGCCTGATAAACCTGCTCAAGAGCGGGCCCGGGAGTGCGGGCACGCCGGTAGCCGAAGGCAACGCGCCCGGCGCGTAAAATGGACCGGTGACCATTTCTCCTGAACTTCCTGCCACCCCGCCTGCCGCCGCTGTCAGCTTCCGGACTGTCGACCTTCGGGGCAGGGGCCTGACGCTTGCCGGTTTGCGCGCCGCTGTTCCCCGTGCCCGGCAGCACACCGTGGCGGATGCGGAACAAAAAGTGCTGGATATCATCAAAGCCGTCCGCGAGGACGGCTTCGCAGCCCTCAGCGACCTGGCACTCCGTTTCGACGGAGTCCAGCAGGTCCACCCCCGCGTCCCGGCGGCCTCGCTGGCCCGGGCGCTGGCGGAACTGGATCCGGCGGTACGCAGCGCATTGGAAGAATCCATCAGCCGGGCCCGGCGCTTCGCGGACGGGCAGCGGCCGCGGGATCTCGACGTCGAACTCGGCGACGGTGCGCTGGTGAGCCAGAACTGGGTGCCGGTATCGCGGGTCGGCTTGTACGTCCCCGGCGGTCTCGCCGTCTATCCGTCGTCGGTCATCATGAATGTTGTCCCGGCGCTGGCTGCGGGAGTGCAGTCCATCGCCCTGGCATCGCCGCCGCAGAAGGACTTCGGCGGCCTCCCGCACCCCACCATCCTCGCGGCAGCGGCCCTGCTCGGCATCGACGAGGTCTACGCCATCGGCGGGGCCCAGGCCATCGCTGCGTTCGCTTACGGAGTGCCGGCACATGACGCCGGGCCGGCGCTGGAGCCCGTTGATGTAGTCACGGGTCCGGGAAACATTTTTGTGGCTACGGCGAAGCGCCTGGTCAAGGGTGTGGTGGGAATCGATTCCGAGGCGGGGACCACCGAAATCGCGATCCTGGCTGATTCAACGGCGCAACCTGACCTGGTGGCGGCAGACCTGATCAGCCAGGCGGAGCACGACCCCCAGGCGGCTTCCGTGCTCATCACGGACTCGGAGGACCTGGCCGCGGCGGTCCGCATCGAACTGGACCGGCAGGCGGCCGGCACCAAGCACTCCGCGCGCGTATGCGAGGCGCTCTCCGGACCGCAGTCGGGAGTTGTCCTGGTAGAGGACCTGGAACAAGGCATCGCCGCCTGCGACGCCTACGCCGCTGAACACCTAGAAATCATGACCGCTGACGCGCCGGCGGTCGCTGCCCGGATCCGGAACGCCGGTGCGATCTTTGTGGGGGACTACAGTCCTGTCAGCCTGGGCGACTACTGCGCCGGCTCCAACCACGTCCTGCCCACCAGCGGGACCGCGGCGTTTTCCTCCGGACTGAACGTCACCACTTTCCTGCGCGCCATCCAGGTCATCAACTACAGCCGGGCCGCGCTGCAGGAAGTCAGCGGCCACATTGTGAGCCTGTCCGGTGCCGAGGACCTGCCGGCGCACGGTGAAGCGGTCACGGCGCGCTTCCGCGAGGCCCGCTGACGCAGCAGGCCTCGCGGGGCCGGCTGCGGGCACCACTACATGTGGTAATTACAGGATTGTTATTCCGCTACATGTAGTCGTAAACTGAGAGACGGAGAGGTCCGCCGGGGCCGGAAACGTCGGCGCCGGAAGACATCGAGGGAGGGGACACCATGTACTGTCCATTTTGCCGCAATCCGGACTCCCGCGTTGTGGACAGCCGCATGGCAGATGACGGCTCGGCCATCCGCCGCCGCCGGCAGTGCCCGGAATGCGGCCGCAGGTTCACCACCGTGGAAACCACCAGCCTTTCAGTGATCAAACGCTCCGGGGTGGGCGAACCATTCAGCCGCAGCAAGGTCATCAACGGCGTGCGCAAGGCATGCCAGGGCCGGCCGGTCAGCGAAGACGACCTGGCGCTCCTTGCCCAGGAGGTGGAGGAGCAGATCCGTGCCTCGGGCGCGGCCGAGATCGACGCCCATGAAGTCGGCCTGATCATCCTTGGTCCGCTGCAGAAGCTTGACCAGGTGGCCTACCTGCGTTTTGCCAGCGTGTATCAGGCCTTCGAATCCCTTGAGGACTTCGAGACCGCCATTGCCCTGCTCCGCCACGAGTCCGGGGAAGAAGGCACGCAACCCGCGGCGGCGCCAGCGAAGAGCTCCGAAAAGAGCCCCCTGTAAGCTCCGGTGGTGGCCGCGGAGGGGAAGCCGCCGCCACCACCGGCACCGGCTGCCCCTCGGCGCCGGGCAGCTACCGGCTATTTTGTGAGCTTGTGCTTAATGGCAATTTCGACGGCGGCACCGACAATCCCGGCCTCATTCTTGAGTTCGGCCGGCACGATCCGGGTGCGCAGTTTGAGGTGCGGCAGGTATTCGTCTGCGCGCTTGGAGATGCCACCGCCCACGATGAACAGCTCGGGCGAGAACAGGAATTCCACGTGCGAGAAGTAGCGCTGCAGCAGCACGCTGTATTCCTCCCAGCTCAGTCCGTCCCTTTCGCGGGCCACGGCTGAGGCTTTGCTTTCGGCGTCAAAGCCGTCGATCTCCAGGTGCCCCAGTTCTGCGTTGGGGACGAGGCGGCCATCGAAGATGAATGCCGAGCCAATTCCGGTGCCCAGGGTGATCACCAGGACAGTGCCATCCACCCCCTGACCCGCACCAAAACGGGCCTCCGCCAGCCCGGCGGCGTCGGCGTCGTTAATGACCTCCACCGGGCGGCCAAGGCGTGCGGTCAGCAAAGCATCAATGTCGGTCTGGAGCCAGGTCTTGTCCACATTGGCCGCCGAATGGACCACGCCATGCTGGATGATGCCGGGGAAGGTGACGCCCACGGGCGAATCCGCGGCCGGAGCCTCCGGGCGGCTTGAAAGCTCGGCAACCACCTGCGCCACGACGTCGGCTACGGCGTCAGGGGTGGCGGGCTGGGGCGTAGGCACGCGGAACCGCTCACCCAGCAGCTTGCCTTTTTTCAGGTCGACAATGCCGCCCTTGATTCCCGTACCGCCGATGTCAATGCCGATCAGCGGGGCGTTCTTGTGCGACTTCTCGTCCTTCTTGGCCAATGTTGTTCCGTTCGTGGCAGGGCGGCAGGTCGGCCGGGCGGCTGACCGGAAAAAATTTCAGGGGAGCGTGAGGATTTCGGCGCCGGATTCTGTCACCAGCAGTGTGTGCTCAAACTGGGCGGTCCGCTTGTGGTCGCGGGTGACAACTGTCCAGTCGTCCTCCCACATGTCCCATTCGGTGGTGCCGAGGGTCAGCATGGGTTCGATGGTGAACACCATGCCGGCCTCGATGACTGTGTTGTAGGCCGGCGCTGCATCGTAGTGGGGGATGATCAGGCCCGTATGGAACGCTTCGCCCACGCCGTGGCCGGTGAAGTCCCGCACCACGCCGTAGCCGAAACGCTTGGCGTAGGACTGGATGGCCCGGCCGATCACGTTGATCTCCCGGCCGGGAGCCACGGCTTTGATGGCCCGGTTGAGGGATTCCCGGGTGCGCTCCACCAGCAGGCGCGACTCGTCGTCGACGTCGCCCACCAGGAAGGTGTGGTTCGTGTCGCCGTGGACTCCGTTGATAAAAGCGGTGATGTCGATGTTGAGGATGTCGCCGTCCTGAACCACGGTGCTGTCCGGGATGCCGTGGCAGATCACTTCATTCAGCGACGAGCACAGGGACTTCGGGAACCCGCGGTAGCCAAGCGTGGACGGGTAGGCCTTGTGGTCCAGCAGGAATTCGTGACCCACCTTGTCCAACTGGTCGGTGGTAACGCCGGGCCTGATGTGGTTGCCCACCTCAACGATGGCCTGTGCGGCGATCCGGCTGGCGATCCGGATTTTCTCAACGGTCTCGGCGGATTTGATCTCGGAGCCGGTGAACTTGGCCGGGCCGGGCTTGCCTACGTATTCCGGGCGCGGGATGGACGCGGGAACGGGGAGCTGCGGGCTGACGGTTCCGCGGGTAAGGGTGCCGGTGGGTGCAGTCGAGGCTAGGGAAGGCATAGATTGATCATATAAGGCACCGCATTAGGCCAAGTAACTGGAAGCCCCAAGCTGTCCGCATCCACGGTTAAGTTACGTGGATCACGGCAGGGCCCCCGCCAGCTGGAACGAGGAGGACCGATGACTGAGTACTGGTACAACGTGAACACCCACGAGGTGGAAGAGGACGCACTCTCAGACTGGAGCCAGCTGATCGGCCCTTACAAAACGCGGGAAGAGGCCGAACACGCCCTCGAAAAAGTCCGGGCCCGCAACGAGGCCTGGGAAAAGGGCGAGGAGGACTGAGCCGTAGCCTGGCCCGGCCCCGTGGCCTGCCGTGCCTAGAAGGAGTGCTCCGGTCCGGGGAACTGGCCTGAACGGACCTCGTCGCCGTACGCCTTCGCCGCGTCACTGAGGGTAGTGCGCAGGTCGGCATATTGTTTGACGAACTTCGCCATCTTGCCGCTGCGGAACCCGGCCATGTCCTGCCACACCAGCACCTGCCCCGTGGTGGCGTTGCCGGCGCCGATCCCCACCGTCGGCACGCTGACCGCCGCGTCAACGGCGGCCGCAGTGTCCGCCGGAACCATTTCCATCAGGACGGCGAACGCCCCCGCCTCCACCAGCGCAACGGCGTCGTCAATCAATCGCTGGGCGTCATCCCCGCGGCCCTGGACCCGGTATCCGCCCAGCGCGTGTTCACTCTGGGGGGTGAAGCCGATATGGGCCATCACCGGGACGCCGGCCTGGACCATGGCCCGGACGGTTTCCGCGTAGTATTTTCCGCCCTCGATCTTGACGGCATGGGCCAGCCCCTCCTTGAGGAACCGGACACCTGTTTCCACACCCTGCTGCGCCGAGACTTCATAACTGCCGAACGGCAGGTCTGCCACCACCAGGGCCCGCTTGGCGGATCGCGCCACGGCGCGGCAGAGGGGCAGGAGTTCATCCACTGTGACCGGCAGGCTGGTCTCGTTGCCGAATACGTTGTTGGACGCCGAGTCGCCTACCAGGAGGACCTCGATGCCAGCCTGGTCGAAGATCTCCGCGCTGTACTGCTCGTAGGCGGTCAGCATGGCGAAGCGTTTGCCGTCCCGCTTGGCCTGCAGCAGGTGGTGGATACGCACCCTGGGTGCGGGCTTCGCGTTCACTTCCGACGACGGCGGCTGCACCGGTGCAGGTCCGTTTCCGTACGGTGCGTGTACTTCAGCGGACGCGCTTGACTCAGAGCTATTGGTTGAGGCCATGGCAAGAGCGTAATGCGGCAGCAGCAGTCCTAGCCACCGCAGACGGGCCGGCGGACCGTGATCCGCGTCATATTCACGTGCCCGCCAAGGGCATTTTTGCCACCTGTGGGCTCGGCCGTCAATGGTTGCTGTGTAAACGCTGTGTTACGTGCGGCGCCGTCGCCCGCATTGGAGCCGATTGCTTAGTAAAGTGATGGTGAACTGCTGCCGGCTGCCGCTTCCGCGGACCCGGGGCATGAACGATTGACCGGAGAAGAGGCCATCATGGACCGCCAGCAAGAGTTTGTCCTGCGCACAATCGAGGAGCGCGACGTACGGTTCGTACGTTTGTGGTTCACCGACGTCGTAGGTTCACTCAAATCTGTGGCACTTGCCCCGGCCGAGGTTGAAGGTGCGTTTGAGGAAGGGCTCGGTTTCGACGGTTCAGCCATCGAAGGCCTGGCACGCGTGTTCGAATCGGACATGCTGGCGCAGCCGGATCCGTCCACGTTCCAGATCCTGCCGTGGCGTGGCGAGACCGAACAGACCTCGCGTATGTTCTGCGACATCCTGACTCCGGACGGCGAACCGTCGGCGGCGGATCCCCGCAATGTCCTCAAGCGCACGCTGGCCAAGGCTGCGGACATGGGCTTTACGTGCTACACGCACCCGGAGATCGAGTTCTACCTCCTCAAGTCCCAGCAGCCCGGGCCCGACGGTGCTCCGGTACCCGTTGACGAGGGCGGCTACTTCGATCACGTTCCCGGCGGCGTGGCGCAGGATTTCCGCCGTACGGCCGTGACCATGCTGGAATCCGTGGGCATTTCGGTTGAGTTCAGCCACCATGAAGCCGGTCCCGGCCAGAACGAGATCGACCTGCGCTACGCGGACGCCCTGCAGACCGCGGACAACATCATGACGTTCCGCACGGTGATCAAGGAAGTGGCCCTCCAGCAGGGAACCTACGCCACGTTTATGCCCAAGCCTTTCACCGACCACCCCGGCTCCGGGATGCACACGCACTTCTCGCTGTTCGAGGGCGACACCAACGCTTTTTACGAGGCGGGCGCCGAATTCCAGCTTTCCAAGACGGCCCGCCAGTTCATCGCAGGCATCCTGAAGCACGCTCCCGAGTTCACGGCTGTGACCAACCAGTTCGTAAACTCCTACAAGAGGCTCTGGGGTGGCGGCGAAGCGCCAAGCTACCTCAGCTGGGGCCACAACAACCGTTCGGCCCTGGTCCGGGTCCCGCTGTACAAGCCCGGCAAGGGCCAGTCGGCCCGCATCGAATACCGCGGCATCGATTCGGCAGCGAACCCCTACCTTGCCTATGCCGTCCTGCTGGGGGCCGGGCTTAAGGGGATCGAAGAAGGCTACGACCTGCCCGCCGCGGCAGAGGACGACGTCTGGTCGCTGAGCTCCGCCGAGCGCCGTGCCATGGGCCACGACCCCCTGCCCGCCAGCCTTCACGATGCCATCCGGTCCATGGAGGACTCCGAACTGATGCCGCAGATCCTCGGCGAGCAGGTCTTCGAGCACTTCCTGCGCAACAAGCGTGCCGAATGGCAGGACTACCGGCTCCAGGTGACGCCCTACGAGCTGCAGCGCAACCTCGGCATTCTCTAGGCGGCGGTGAGCCTCGCACGCCGCCTCATCTCAGCCGGCTTCAGTGACCTGGAGAAGGGTGAGCGCTTCCTTGCTGCCCCGGAACTGGACGGCTTGGACCCGGACAGGATTTTCGCCGGCCTGCAAATGGCCGCCAATCCTGACACCGCACTGCAGTCACTGGTGCGGCTGATCGAAAAGCACCCCGGTCTCCGGGAGCTGGCCGCGGCCGATCCGGAGGTCAGCGAGCCGCTCTACCGGGTGCTCGGGGCCTCCGAAGCGCTGGGGGAATTCCTCATCCGGCACCCTGAGCACCTGGACGCCTTCGACGTCACGGCCAGTCCCGAGCCACTTCAGGCAGACCCGGAACACCTCCGCTCTGTCCTCCTGAAATCCGTCCTCGCGGAACCCGGGTCAGCACGGCCCGTGGCGGGAATGACCGGAGCCGACGCCTATGCCGCGCTGCGGTCGGCCTACCGCCGCGGGGTGGTGGACCTGGCGGTCAAGGACATGTGCGCTGCTGACCCGCTGGACTTTATGCCCGCCGTCGGAGCTGAACTCGCTGACCTGGCAGGGGCCGCGATCGAGGCTGCGCTGGCAGTTTCCCGTGCCGAGGCTGCTGAGCAGTTCAGCGCCGGGGAGGTGGCCGCCGTTGGCCTGGCCGTCATCGGGATGGGCAAATGCGGAGCGCGGGAACTGAACTATATTTCCGACGTCGACGTCATCTACGTGATCGACGCCGGCGACCTGGACGACGCCCGTGCCAGTACTATCGGCACAGCGTTGGCCGCTGGTATTTCCCGGGCGATCTCCTCAGTGGCACGTGAACCTGGGCTCTGGGAAGTGGATGCCAACCTGCGGCCGGAGGGCAAGTCCGGCCCACTGGTCCGAACTTTGGCCTCACACGAAAGCTACTACGCCCGCTGGGCAGAGAGTTGGGAATTCCAGGCGCTCCTGAAGGCGCGGACCATCGCCGGTGACAAGGACCTGGGGGAACGCTACGAAAAAGCCGTGGCCCCATTGATCTGGAGCTCCGCCGGCCGTGAAGGGTTCGTGGAGTCCGTGCAGGCGATGCGCCGAAGGGTTACCGAGCATATCCCGGCGGCGGAGGAACAGCGGCAGATCAAACTCGGCCGCGGCGGCCTCCGGGACGTGGAGTTCACCGTGCAGCTGCTCCAGCTGGTGCACGGAAAATCCGACGAAACCATTCGGCGCAGGGATACCACCGCGGCAATAGCGGCACTCTCAGCCGGAGGCTACATCGGCAGGACCGACGCCGCCGCTTTCGATCACGCGTACCGGTACCTTCGCCTCCTGGAACATCGCATCCAGCTGTTCCAGCTCCGGCGGACACACCTGATGCCCGTCAGCGAAGCGGCACAGCGCGCCCTCGCAAAGGCAGTGCTTAGCCCCTTCTCCAATGACAGGCCGCCGCCGGCTTCGCTGCTGGCCACCTGGCAGAAGACCAAACGCTCTGTCCGCGAACTGCACGAACGTATTTTCTACCGTCCGCTGCTTAACACCGCTGCCAAACTCAGCAGCGAGGACGCCAGGCTGACGCCGGAGGCCGCCCAGGGCCGCCTCGCCGCGCTGGGCTATCGTGACCCGCGGGGCGCCATGCGGCATATCGAGGCACTCACCGCCGGTGTCAGCCGGCGGGCAGCCCTGCAACGCCAGCTGCTGCCCGTCCTGCTGGACTGGCTCGCCGAAGGTGTTGATCCCGACGCCGGGCTGCTCGCGTTCCGGCGCGTCAGTGAGGCCCTTGGCACCACCCACTGGTATCTGGGCATGCTCCGGGATTCCACGGCGGCGGCTGAACGGCTTTGCAACGTGCTCTCGAACTCACGCCTGATTGCGGATCTTTTGGAGGTTTCGCCGGAGTCGGTGGCGTGGCTGGGCACCAACAAAGACCTCGTGCCGCTGGGCTTCGAAGCCCAGTGGCAGGAGATCACGTCCAAAATGTCGCGCCACTCGGACCCGGAAAACGCCATCAGGCTGATCAGGCTCATTAGGCGCCGGGAGATCCTCCGGATCGCGATCGCCGATTCTGCCGGGCTTCTCAACCAGGACCAGGTGGGTGCGGCGCTGGCTGACACCGACCGGGCAGCGGTGCTGGGCGCGCTGCGCGTGGCCGAAGGCATCGTCTCTGCTGCGGGACCGCTCAAGACCGCGATATTGGTGGTGGCGATGGGCCGCCAGGGCGGCCGCGAGATCGGCTACGGCTCCGACGCCGACGTCATGTACGTGCACCGCGCGTTGCCGGGCTATACGGACGAGGAAGCGCAGGATCAGGCGGCCCGGATTGTCGCCAAGGTCTCCAGCCTGCTCACGCAGCCGCTCAAGCCGGCCATCATGGCCGAGCGGGTGCTGCAGATGGACGCGGATCTTCGGCCCGAAGGCAAGAACGGGGCCATGGTCCGCTCGCTCGATTCGTTCGCCGAATATTACCGCCGGTGGTCGTTAATCTGGGAAGCGCAGGCGCTGCTGCGGGCCCGGCCCATGGCGGGCGACGATGCCCTGGCCGAGGACTTCCTGGCCCTCATCGACCCCATCAGGTACCCGGAGTCGATTTCGGAGCAGGACGTCCGGGAGGTTCGCAGGGTCAAAGCGCGGGTGGAAGCGGAGCGGTTGCCGCGCGGGGCGGATCCGGCACGCCACGTGAAGCTTGGCCGCGGAGGACTGAGCGACGTCGAGTGGCTGGTGCAGCTCCTTCAGCTCCAGCACGCGGCCAAGCACCCGGAACTGCGGACCACGTCCACGGTGGAGGCCCTGGAAGCGGCGGCTGCACTGGACCTGCTCACCGGGCCTGACGCGAAGCTGCTGGCCGACGCGTGGCGGCTCGCCAGCCGGATCCGGTCCGCCAATGTCATCTGGAGCGGCAGGGCGTCGGACACGCTGCCGTCCGCCCGCGGGGACCTTGAGGCGGTGGCCCGCTGGTGCGGCTACGAACCTGGCAACGCGGCCGCCCTGGAAGAGGACTACCTCCGCCTGAGCCGGCGGGCCCGTGCGGTGTTCGAGAAGGCCTTCTACGGCCATTAGCGGCTGTCTGGGGTTCTCCCGGAAGGCAGCAGACAGCTGCCGCGGTGCGGTGCTAGGTTGGGGGCCATGGCTACGCAAATCTACCTGAACCTGCCCGTGAAGGATCTGAAGCGGTCCGTCGATTTCTTCACCGCCCTTGGCTTCTCCTTTAACCCGGACTACACCGATGAAAATGCGACCTGCATGATCATGAACGACAACGCGTTTGTGATGCTCCTCGTGGAGGGTTTCTTCAAGACGTTCACCTCCCGGGCCGTGGCCGATGCCACCAGCTCCACCGAGGCCATCATGGCATTTTCGGTGGACAGCAAGGAGGCCGTGGATGAAACGGTACGCAAGGCGCTGGCCGCCGGCGGCACCCCGTCCCAGGAGGTCCAGGACTACGGCTTCATGTACAACCACAGTTTCCAGGACCCGGATGGCCATCTGTGGGAAGTCATGTGGATGGACCCAGCCGGCCCATCGGCCGAGGGCGGGGCTCCCGCCGGATCCGACGGACAGCCGACCTGAAAACTCGGGTTGATTCCGTCTGGCTCATTGCCCTGGATGACCTCGGTGCGGATGCGCTTGCCATCCAGTTGGGTGAGGTGGCAAACATTGAGCTGGGGCCAGGGCAAAGCAGCTTCGTTGGTGACCCGCTTCGCATGGTCCTGGCGGGACTGGAGGAGGATTCGCGGTTCCCTTATGTCGTGGAGGCTGCGGGCTACGCTGTGGGCGTGCTGACCCTCCAGGCCGGTGCCGCGCGCCTGGCCGGCTGGCCGGACGAGGATTCGGCCTGGCTGTTGCGCGGTTTCCTGATCGACAGGCGCCACCAGGGGCAGGGCCTCGGGCCGCTGGCGGCAATGTCCGCGGTGGAGGCGGCCGCGAAACTGACGGCCAGGCGCAGAACTCACGAGGCCGGCGTCGTGCTTTCCGTCAACGAAGCCAATCCGGCCGGGTTGTCCGCGTACAGGTCTGCCGGCTTTGTGGACCAGGGGCAGTACCTGGGCGGCGGTTCGGGACCGCAACGGATCATGTACCGGAGCTTCACGGGCTAATTCGTCCAGACACGGCGGCCGGGCATTGCCTCCGGCTCCACATTGATCGATCATGTGGATTGGCGGTGTTCTTCAAACCTTGTTGGGGGGTAGGCTTGAAAAGTCTTCGTCTCGGGGAGCACATGTCAGGGGGCTGGCTTCTGGTCTCAGCACGTCTGGAGTCAGCCCCCACCTTAGGGAACAAAAAAGCCCGCCCGGCCTGCAGCATTGACGCTGGCAGCCCGGGCGGACTTTTTGGCGGGCTGAACGGGTTCAGCCGCGGATCTGGCTAGACGCCGTAGTAGAGCTCGAACTCGTACGGGTTCGGGCGCAGGGACAGCGGGCGGATCTCGTACTCGTACTTGTACTCGATCCAGGTGTCGATCAGGTCCTGGGTGAACACGCCACCGGCCTGCAGGAACTCGTTGTCCTCGCGCAGGGCCTCCAGTGCCTCTTCCAGCGAGCCCGGAGCCTTCGGGATGTCCTTGGCTTCCTCGGCGGGCAGCTCGTAGAGGTCCTTGTCGATCGGAGCCGGCGGTTCGATGCGGTTGCGGATGCCGTCAATGCCGGCCATCAGCTGGGCAGCGAAGGCCAGGTACGGGTTGGACGAGGGGTCCGGAGCGCGGAACTCGATGCGCTTGGCCTTGGGGTTGGAACCCGTGATGGGGATACGGATACCGGCGGAGCGGTTGCCCTGCGAGTACACCATGTTGACCGGAGCTTCGAAGCCCTTGACCAGGCGGCGGTAGGAGTTCACCGTCGGGTTGGTGAAGGCGAGGACGGACGAGGAGTGCTTCAGCAGGCCGCCGATGTACCAGCGGGCCATGTCGGACAGGCCGGCGTAGCCCTTTTCGTCGTAGAACAGCGGCTCGCCGTTGGTCCACAGCGACTGGTGGCAGTGCATGCCCGAACCGTTGTCGCCAAAGACCGGCTTCGGCATGAAGGTCACGGACTTGCCCCAGGCGTCGGCCGTGTTCTTGACGACGTACTTGAACTTCTGCAGGTCATCTGCCGCGTGGGTCAGGGTGGTGAACTTGTAGTTGATTTCAGCCTGGCCGGCGGAGCCTACCTCGTGGTGGCTGCGCTCGACCTCGAGGCCGGCCTCATCCAGGGCGATGCACATGGCGTCGCGGAGGTCAGCCTGCTTGTCGGTGGGGGAAACCGGGAAGTAGCCGCCCTTGATGGGGGTCTTGTAGCCGAGGTTTCCGCCGTCTTCTTCACGGCCGGTGTTCCAGTGTGCTTCTTCGGAGTCGATCTTGTAGAAGCTGCCCTCGGGGGAGGACTGGTACTGGACGTTGTCGAAGACGAAGAATTCGGCTTCCGGAGCGAAGAACGCGGTGTCGGCGATGCCCGTGGAGGCGAGGTAGGCCTCAGCCTTTTCGGCCACGCCGCGGGGATCGCGGTGGTAAGGGTCTCCGGTGCGGGGGTTCACAATGGAGAAGTTCAGCGCAAGGGTCTTCTCCATGCGGAAGGTGTCCAGGAATGCGGTGGTGACGTCCGGGATCAGCTGCATGTCGGATTCGGCGATGCCCTGGAATCCGCGGATGGAGGAACCATCGAAGAGCTGGCCGTTGACGAAGAAGTCAGCGTCGACGCTCTTTGCCGGCACGTTGAAGTGCTGCTGCACACCCGGGAGATCGGTGAAGCGGATATCGACGAATTTAATATCTTCGTCCTTGATGAACTTGAGGACTTCGTCCGCAGTCTTGAACATCTATGCTCCTTACGCATATGTAATATCTGGCTGGCAAGCCAACTGATCCAGCGCAATCCGAAGGGCAGGGAAACCAAGTTTCCCTGCTTGGGAGGTATTGCTTGAAACTGCTATCAGCCTATGGACACGTCATTTCCCGTCAGTGTCCACATTGTTTCGGGCAGGTTACAGAATGCCCTGTTCAGGTTACAGAATTGTCCTGATCAGGTAACGCTATCCGGTGTCCGTAGTGTGGTCCAACGGTTTCCACTCTGTGGTCGGCGGTGAGTCGGTAAGCTTGGACGGTGGTAGATCGCAATGACATTGGCTCCTGGCTCAGCGGACCGGACACGTCCGGCATCTCAAAGTACCCGGGGGAGCGCCTGGGATTGCCCGAATCCGGTTCCGGCTCCATCGCCAGGGCGGGCAGGCGTATCCTCGCCATCGTCCTTGACTGGGGGATTGCCCTGCTGATCAGCAATTTTGCCTTCGGCGGTGACTCTTGGGCCACGTTGGCGATTTTCGCCGCGGAACAGATGCTGCTAGTGGGCACCCTCGGTTACAGCATCGGCCACCGCGTGGCCGGGATCCACGTGCTGCGACTGGGCGGCGGGCCCGCGGGTCCGCTGGCTGCCGTGGTGAGGTCAGTGCTGCTGTGCCTGGTGATTCCCGCCGTAATTTTCGATCCGGACCAGCGGGGACTGCACGACAAGGCGATGAATACCATCCTCGTGCGGCGCTAGCAGTAATCAGGAACCCGGCCGTGCCGGTTCGCCGGCACCTGACGCCCCCGAACACCTGAGGCCCCCGAACACCTGAGGCCCCCGAATACAGGGCAATGCGCCGTCAGACCCCCGCTGTTTCCTTTGTCCCGGCAGGAACGGCCGTGCCTGGCGTCAGGTAGCCGCGCTTTCCGGCCCAGCGTTCGAACGCGACAGTGGCGAACGGGAACACCGCCGACAGTCCTGCGATCAGGGCCACAACGAAGGGCCACCGCTGGAGCCGCCACAGCGCGAGGGCGGCGATGCCGTAGCCCACAAACAGCGCACCATGGAGAGGGCCGGCGATCTCCACACCCAGTTCGGTGGTCTTGGCGATCCACTTGAAGTACATGCCAGCCAGCAGGGCACCCCAGCTGAAGGCTTCGGCAACAGCCAGGACGCGGAAGGCCCGGATAACAAGGGTTCTAACGGGAATGGTCATGATGCTACTTCCAATCAATGTGCCCGCCTGTTCGGCGGCGTCCGGCAGACAAAAACCGCCCTGGTTCCGGCAAGCCGGAACCAGGGCGGTTCAAGGGTCTTAGCGTCCGCGGTTGGGGCGCGCTTTGTAGGGGTCGATTCCTTTGGGAATCGGGAGGCGGTTGCCCAGCGAGGAAATGCGCTTGGAAACCGCATTCACCTCAAGCTTGGTCAGTTCATTCTTCAGCTTGCCCATTTTCTTGGCTACCTGGCTGATGGGAACCTGGCCCTCGCCGCGGCCGCTTTCGATCATGTGGACCGTGACGTTCGGGAGGATGCGCGCAAGGCGCTTACGCTCGGCGTCGAGCATTGGCTTGACGCGGATGGTGGGGCCTTCGCTGACGAGGACGACGCCGGGACGGCCGACGGCGCGGAACACGGCGTCCTGCGTGCGCGGGTTTACGGCGACCGGCTGGTCTTCGGTGATCCAGCCGCGCTTAAGCGTGCCCAGTGCCGCGCCTGAGGCTCCGGGCTGGTTCTCGATCTGGGCGAACGCGGCACGTTCGGCACGACGCGAAAGGATCAGGGTGGCGCCGAGGAGGCCCAACGGAATACCGACGAGCAGGCCGGTGATCCAGTTTTCCAGCCAAAAACCCACCAGGAAGCTGACAGCCACAACACCCAGGAACACCAGCAGCATCAGCCACGGGACCATGGGATCATGGCGGCGGGTCATGTTAAAGACTTCGCCGATCTGCTTGAGCCGGCTGGGCTTCTTGACCTTTGCTTCTTTTGGCTTGCGCGAGAAGAGGCCACGCTTCGGGGCGTCAGAGGCCGCCGGAGTGCTGTTACTGGAATCAGGGGAGTTCGCCATAGTTCCTCAATTCTACGTGATTTATGCCTGAGGGCCGGACGCCGGAGAATGTCCGGTGCCGGACCTCAGGGATATCAAACTACGGCTTAGGAATGTGCGGCGAGCAGTGAGCTGGCTTCCTGGCGGGTGCTGCCGGAGGACTCGATGTGGGCGAGTTCGGCGGGGATTTCCCAGCCCTTCTTGCGCATCGCGGTGGCCCAGAGCCGGCCGGCCCGGTAGGAGGAACGGACCAGCGGCCCGGACATGACCCCGAGGAAGCCGATCTCGTTGGCCTCGTCCTGCAGGTCCACGAATTCCTGGGGCTTGACCCAGCGGTCCACCGGCAGGTGCCGTTCGGACGGGCGCAGGTACTGGGTGATGGTGATCAGGTCGCAGCCGGCCTCGTGCAGGTCCCGCAGGGCTTCTGAGATCTCCTCGCGGGTCTCTCCCATGCCCAGGATCAGGTTGGACTTGGTCACCATGCCCAGCTTCCGGCCCTGGGTGATGACGTCCAGGGACCGGTCATACCGGAACGCGGGCCGGATGCGCTTGAAAATCCGGGGCACGGTCTCGACGTTGTGCGCGAAGACCTCCGGCTTCGAATCACAGATCGCCGCGATGTGCTCGGGCTTGCCGGAGAA
>NZ_JBSRZM010000016.1:0-102437 GCF_054057635.1 Arthrobacter sp. UYNi723 | reverse complement strand
CCCACTTCCGGCACCGCGCCGCTGGACGTGGCCTTCACCGATACCTCCACCGACTCGCCGACGTCGTGGTCCTGGGCCTTCGGCGACGGCGGCACGTCCACCGCGCAGAACCCTGCCCACACCTACACCGCCGCCGGAACCTACACCGCGACCCTGACCGCCACCAACGGCACCGGCTCAAGTTCGACCACCTCGACCATCACGGTCAGCCCGGCACCGCCGCCCGGTGCCTCCTTCACGGCCACCCCCACTTCCGGCACCGCGCCGCTGGACGTGGCCTTCACCGATACCTCCACCGACTCGCCGACGTCGTGGTCCTGGGCCTTCGGCGACGGCGGCACCTCCGCCGCGCAGAACCCGGCCCACACCTACACCGCCGCCGGAACCTACACCGCGACCCTGACCGCCACCAACGACACCGGCTCAAGTTCGACCACCTCGACCATCACGGTCAGCCCGGCACCGCCCCCCGCCGCGCCCACGTTGGACGCACCCTCCGTCGTCAACGTTGCCAATGTCACGGCCGTGCCCGTCTCCGGCATCGCCGAGGCCGCGGACACCGTGAGTGTCGCAGCGTCCGACGGCGCGGGCCATGCCGTGAGCGGAACGGCCACGGCCAGCTCGACGGGAGCCTGGTCCCTTCCGACACTCAACCTTTCGAGCCTCAACGACGGCACCGTGACCCTGACCGCAACCGCAACTGATACGGCGGGCAACGTCAGCCCGGCAACGACGGCAACGGTCCCCAAGGACACCGTGCCCCCCGCCGCGCCCACGTTGGACGCACCCTCCGTCGTCAACGTTGCCAACGTCACGGCCGTGCCCGTCTCCGGCAGCGCCGAGGTCGGCACGACCGTCACGCTCAACGTCACGGACACCGACACCGTTCACACCGTCACCGTCACCGCGACCGCGGACGGAACCGGGTACTGGTCCATAACGCCACTGAACCTGACGAGTCTGAGCGACGGTCAGCTCACATACACCGCAACCGCGACCGATACGGCGGGCAACGTCAGCCCGGCAACGACGGCAACGGTCCCCAAGGACACCGTGCCCCCCGCCGCGCCCACGTTGACGGTCCCCGCCACGGTCACCGGCGCGACCGCAACGTCCGTGACGGTCAGCGGCAGCGCCGAGGCCGGCACGACCGTCACGCTCAACGTCACGGACACCGACGCCGTTCACACCGTCACCGCGACCGCGGACGCGGACGGAACCGGGTATTGGTCCATAACGCCACTGAACCTGACGAGTCTGATCGACGGCCAACTCACATACACCGCCACCGCGACGGACACGGCGGGCAACACCGGCGCGTCCGCAGCGCAGACCGGAACAAAGAAGACGACCGCAACGGCACCGCAGTTCACGAGCGTGCCGTCCCAGATCACGGGCGACACGGTGACCGCCGTGCCATTCGCGGGCACCTCCGATCCGGGGGCAGCCGTGGCGCTCACGGCCACCGATTCGGGGAATCACAGCCTATCGGCCACGGCAACCGCGAACGGCTCGGGAAACTGGTCCGCGACGATGAACCTGAGCCAACTCGACTCGGGCCTGGTCACGTTCTCGGCCCAGGCCACGGACGTCTACGGCAACATCAGCACGGTGACGACGGCGACGAGCCGCATCGGCCCGAGGGTCGTGTCCGTCACGCTCCAGAACGGCGGGACCGCCGGTAAAGCGGACATCAACGACAAGGTCGTGGTCGTGTTCAACGAGCCGATGAACCCGAGCTCGTTCTGCAGCACCTGGACGAGCACCACGGGGCCGTGGACCCAGAGCAGCAACAGCGTCAGCGTGCTGATCAGCCGCAACACCTCTGCCCCCTACGACGCCCTGACCCTCTCGGCGGGATGCACGACCAACAACTTCGGCACCGTCAACCTCGGCGCCCACTACACCACCAGCACCGGCGGAAACCTCACCTTCAAGGGGACCGGCACGCGCGGGGCGTCCTCCGTCTCGCTGAGCGCGGACGGCAAGACCCTCACGATCACACTCGGAGCCTTGAAGAGCGGTACCCCCGCCACGGGCGTCATCGCCGGCATTCCCTCATACCAGGGGACAGCGAGCGGACAATCGGGCATCGCGACGGACACGAGCGGAGTCCCGGTCGGACGCAATCCCTCCGGCTCCGGGACGGCGTCGCGCTTCTGATCCTCGAATCGCGCGGTTCGATGGTGCGGATGCAGGGGCGGCCAGCCTGCCCACCCCTGCGCACCTGCAGATCACCCTGCGTCCGACGGCGGCGGGGTTACTTCCGGTTCGCCTGGAGCTTCGGAAGCCTCAGCCGCCTTCGGCAGCATGAATTGCGACGCCGGTGCTGCCGCCGGCGGGTTTGTCACCCCAGGCACAAGCTCCGCGAGTTCCCTTCGTCGCGATAGCCAGTTACTCCGAGACAGCCACCGCGAGCGTCGACGACGCCTACCCCGGCGGGCTATACCAGGGCATGCCCGTCTGGCCACGCCTTTCTCGAAAGTCACCGCGCAAGCTACGTGCCGGCTGAAAGGGAAGGACGCGAAGTCTTCTGTGGTGGGTGTTCTTGCGCCAAAGCTGGGAAGAACCTGCGGAGGCCTTGACGCAGGGCGGTCAGAATTGCCTCCATCGCCCTGCCTTCCTGCTTTAGGCTACGCGGTTACGCTCGGCGAGCAATTTCGCATGATCACTACTTGATTTATGGGGGCAATAAATGAATACACTTTTTCGACGCAATGAAGCGCGAAAACCGGTCACCAATGAAGTTGGCCATGTGGTCCGGACTTCGCCGCGGTCACGCATTTCCCGACGGCAAGTGGCTGGTGGAGCTCTTGCGGTCGCCGTAGTCATTTCAGCGACGGCCTGCGGAGGTCAATCGGCGGCCTCTGTCGGTGCTTCCCTTGCCAGCGAGACCGCATCCGCCACGGCAACCCCGACACCCACTCCAACCGCGCCGGCTTCTTCCGCCTGCCTCACCGAGAATGCGACTGAAAAGTACCTGCCGAAGATCTTCATCTGCACCAAGACCGACGCCGGAAAACTACTGTGGTTGGAGCAGTCGGAATCGAAACGGATAACGGACGCGCGAGCGGCAGCGGCGGCTAAGGTTGCGGCAGAGAAGGCGGCCACAGACAAAGCAGCGCAAGAAGCTGCTGCAAAGGCAGCCGCAGAGCAGGCCGCTGCGGAGGCGGCCCGTCAGGAAGCTGCTGCAGCAGAAGCGGCCCGCCAGCAGCAAGCCGCTGCAGCAGCAGCCGCCGCGGCAGCCGCAAAAGCCCCGGCGCCCGTGCAGCCTGCCGCCCCCGCAGCGCCGTCCGGATGCGACGCGAACTACTCGGGAGCGTGTGTGCCCATTGCATCTGACGTCGATTGCGCCGGAGGGAGCGGCAACGGTCCTGCGTATGTGAGGGGACCTGTCACCGTCGTGGGATCTGACATCTATGGTCTCGACAACGATCGAGACGGTGTGGGTTGCGAAGGGTAACCAGCTAATCCACGGCGGCAGGTCCGTCTCCTATTGCACCTCGGGCAATAGGAGACGGACCTGCCCGGAGGCTTGACGATACTTTTGAAGGTCTTAGCGAGGTTGGGGAAAACTCTATGATGGAACTGAAACGCCTCTACTGGAGCCGCCAGGCTCTGCGCTTGGCATACACGACTGTAATGCTGTGGCTAGGAGTCTCAGTTTTCCTGGCCCTCATGCCAAAGTCGAAAGTGGTTTCCGGGACTGGCCTCTCCTCGGTGACCGAAGTCCTGCGCGGAATGCTAGAAAGCGTTCTGGCTGCGGCTGCCCTGCCCGGCGCATTTCTTGTCGTTCTGATCATCGTTGCTGCCGTCATCCGTGCCCAGGACCTCCGACGTCGGGACTCAGTAAGGCGCTTCAGCCGCCAGCAGCGCCGCGAAGGCATGACACGGGCCGCCGGCCTGTGTGAAATGGAGGCTGGGTTCCGGCGCCGTTGCTCCCGGCCCGCTGAACACGGCGACCATTTCTACCCCTGGTCCAAGGGCGGATCCACCAGCCTGCAGAACTTCGTCGCCGCCTGCGCCAGGTGCAACCGGGCGAAGGGCGCCAGGATTCCTTCCCCAGGCCAACAGGAGCGGATAGAACGACGACGGCGGGAATACGTTGCGCCCGACGGCGCGGTTAGCGTCGGCGAACGGCAGCCGCTCACTCGACCGGCGGTCAATGGGCGTAACGGATGAGCCGAAAGACAATCGCCTAGAAGAGGCGGAAGGAGTATTCGTAACTAGGATCGTGAACCTAATCCTGGCCTTCGCCGCGCCGATCCAAGCCGTCCGGTTTTCGAAAGCATTCCAACCACTATTACTGATCACATGGTTGAAGTAGACCAGCATGGGTAATTGCGGCGACTGCAGGGCGCTTTCCTCCCGCTTGCGACGTTGACTACCTTGGATGCTGAAGGGGCCAAGCTAACGTCAAGCGCAAGTCATTTCTGCGCCCCGCCCCGTGCAAGTCACTGCTGAGTCTGAAAATTCTGGTAGGCCGAACATCTCTCACTTGTGGTTGTGAGGCGCGGCGCAGAACGACGGGCGATGATGTGCGCATGAACCTGACACGCTTCAACGTGACAGAAGTTGGACCATCTGCGACCGGTCTAAGTAGTAGGCTCAGGTCAATTCAGAACGGGAAGCAGTCAGCTTGTCCGGGCGACTTATCAGGTAGGTATTTGGGGATGCTTCGGAGAGCCGAAAATGTCACGTACACCCAGGAGCGGGTCAGCTTCTGGACTGGTCGCGGTCGGGCCATACTGACGATAGGGAAGAGAGCCTTCGAGCTCGGCAAGTGGACACGGGAAGAGTTTCAGGAACGCCAGAACTATCAACTCCGTCGTCCCCTAAATATCACAACAATAAGTAGCAGACGGTACTGGCTGTTTGAGAACAAAATGTACTGGGAAAACGACGGTCTTAGCTCCGACCAGGTTTACGCCTTGATCGTGGCGCGACAGCAACGCGCCACGCAACACATTGAGCGCGCTCAAGCAACGGTTGCCATGGGATCGACCCCGCGAAACTCGACCGCCCGGCGATCCATTCCTGACGACCTCAAGCAGTACATCTGGACCCGCGACCAGGGCCTTTGCCAGGGCTGTGGTTCGACGTCTGAGCTCCAATATGACCACATCATCCCACTGGCCATGGGAGGCAGTAACAACGGGGAGAACTTGCAGATCCTGTGCGGACCCTGCAATAGGTCCAAGGCTGCAGGGCTGACCACTCGGCGCTAAGCCTATGTAGTCCACTCCTGGGAGGTCGTGGACTATCCCAACCTCGGATTCCCTATCGGCCTACTCGCGTATGGGAGCCCCGTGGAAGTGAACAACAGGGTGTGGGCCCTCCTTTTTTGGGGGCGGTGATGGCTACTGCAATCATCGTGATTCCGAGCGCCCGGCGCGCAAGTGGCGAAGTCCTGCGAGCTTTTTGGGACGCGGCACACCTTGGTGCCTTTCGGGCTCATGGTGCTTTACACCGCAGGGGTCATCACTTTTGCAGGGTGGTTGCAATTGTGGGACCTCGCTAGCCCCCAGCGGAATGAAATAGCGCAGGTATTCGCGGAGTGCATTGTCATGCACGTAAACGTAGGTCCCATGCATGCCCCTTGTCATAAGTACGGCATATATATTCGTGATGTATCTAAGCAAGTCACTGTCGGTGTACACCAACCCAAGCTTGGGGTTGTTTTCTTTGCCTTTCTTATCGAAGTAGCTAGCTCGATCGACAGCGATAGATTGAGTCTCCAGATCAAAGCGGAGATCAGGTCCGATAATGACACCTGCATAGTTTAGATCGTATCCCTGGACTGTATGAATAGAGCCAACCTCATCTATTGAATTCTTTGAGTTGATCCAGTCAGTTTGGGTCTGGTTCCAGCGAAGACGATGTCCATCAATGTCGATGTCAAAAGCATTAGGATCGGTTTTTGTTTTCCAGGGCCAAGCGAAGCCTGCGACAAGTCGCGCAAGTTGTACCTCTGACTCTCGCCTACGGATGGCCTCGTGCATATCCCTGACATCATCAAAGAATCGAAAATCGTAATTCTCGATCGGTGTATGAACGGGAGGTTCTGACGAAAAAATTTTACGAATATATTTGATGTAGTCCGTTCCACCCTGGACGCGCATCTGTGAATGCAAACGGTAAAACTTTTTCTCAACTTGCGAACGAAGTATGAGGGATCGGACTAAGTCCTTCGGCAAGTCCGCGGGCCTAACGCTCTGTTCAGCGTCCACTAGCAGAATCTGGTGCTTGCTGCTCTCGCGAACCCAGTCCAGCTGCGTGATCGACAGGTTATCTAAGCCAAATAGGGCTTCGGTAATCTCACGATATTTCTTGTTTTGAGGACCAGACGGCTGGTTTGCGCGTTGGCTGAGCCTATGCGCTTCGTCCACTATCAGCAAATCGTAGGGCTCTTCGGAGGGTGAGAGGTCAAATGGGCTCAGGACCATGCCGGGCTGAAGAGAAGGCGTCTTGTTGAAAACCTTTTTGATGGTTGAACGTAGTGACTGCTGCGGGACGACTAGGCCAACCTTGAGATTGGCAATGAGATCACGGTTGCCTTCTACAAAGTAATCCGAAAAGATTGAGTCACTATCGAAACTTTCACCTTCTTGAGAAAGCTGAATGTCGCGGAGCAGCTTCATTAGATATATTGCAATTATTGTTTTTCCAGTGCCCGGATCTCCCTGAATGACGCTGGTACTTGGCTCTCCACGCTCTATATCACTGAGAAGGCCATCCAAGATCTCTCCGACGGCACCCGCCTGATCGTGGTTAAGAGCTTTAAACGGCGAAAACTTGAAGAGATCGCTGTTCTCAATCTCAGGGATCGAGCGTTCAAACATTCCTTCTGCGCGCAGTTCCTCGAATATTTGCTCAAAAGACGTTGTGTACTTTGCGCGATCATAGTAGTCCGAGTCGCTGCCCCCAGCATTTCCATTCAGTACCTGATAGCGCCCTTCGCCAGCGAAAAGTCTAATTAGGAACGCCTCTAGATCAAGGCAGGCGGACTTATGAAAAGTATCATCAATGACAAGATGCATCCTTTGTAAGCCACTCTTTTCGCGCGTCTTCAAATGCTGCCGCATGCGAGAAGCTACACTTCTCGACTCGCCGACGTACACGTCTCTTGAGTCATTCAACGTGTAGACAACTGGCCAGTTAGTGAATTGGTCGCCGCTGCGGCTCAACAGCTCAATCTCGTGAGGCGAAAAATTCCGTCGTTCAATCCTAAAGCTCGTCATACTTCGAACTCCGCCCCCGAGCCTTCTCTACTGGGTATTTAGTCCGAGTCTCTTCCAGTTTTTCGGCCACAATCGTGTCAGGATCAAGGCCTAAACGATCAGCCAATAAATAGGCATATGTCAATACATCAGCAAGTTCTGACTGAACTCGCATCGATTCAGCTTCTTCGCCCCACTGGAAGCATTCCAAGAGCTCGCCCGCCTCAATTGAGATCGATTTCGCCAAATTCGAGCTGCTGTGGAACTGACTCCACTCACGCTCCGCAACGAACTCTCGGAGCAACCGAACTACAGAATTATCAGACATGATTTCACCGTAACATGCACCCCATGAAGCAAGCCCGAGCGTCCGTATTTTTGTTCAGTCGCCGGCACTAGTTCCCCAGGGTCGCGCGAAGCTCCTCGGTAACTTCGACTATCTGGCAACCGCGCGGACGCAAACAAAGCGAGTAGGTCCCTAAGCACGAATTATCCATCCACTGACCGTCAACTCTTCCCTAAAGTTCGAGAAATTGTGAACCATCTATGGCCGCCTAGAAAAAGTCACGAGCTGACCTCGCGTCATACGGAACTACTGCGCCACTGCAGCAGCCGTCGCATACACATCCGCGGGCATGGGGCGGTGCAGCTTCCACGTGATGGCAATGGGCCTCTCTCCTGAGTGCTGCACGTAGTCCACCTCCCCCAGGCACGTGTAGGGAACTGTCAGGCCAGTCTCGTCGTCCGCCGTGTCCCTCGTGAAGATCAGAACCTTCGTACCCTGCGCAGCTCGGTCGAGGTATCGGCGTCCTGTGGGGCTGGTGGGTGAGGTCGCGTTCTGCGATTCCCAATGGAACAGCTCAGGGCTGATGGCATAGTCCTTATACATCGTTGTGGCCGAGTGTTTCTTGTCATCCTTATTCAAGGTGACAAAGAAGGCGTCCGTCGAAGTCGCCGGACACCAAGCGACCCCCTCGCGGTGCTGGACGTTCTTGCCCTGCTCCAGCGAACCGTACTGCAATGCTGCCAGTATCTCCTCTCGCCTGTAGGTAGCGTGCGAGAGCAGCGGAACGTGCTGCAGCCCGGCACCGAGACTCTTCGCTGCGTGTTTGGAAGCGGCCACTCCAAGCGTCACGACCTGGCGAATCTCGCTGCACACAAACTGGTACCCGCGCAGGTAATCCAGTCCGGCGTCGTACGTCTGGAAACCGCCGCCGTCGTCCCAAAGGGTATAAAAAAGCATCCGCGCGAACGTCTGCTCGCGCATTCCAAGCTCCGCATAGCGGGACGCGTCGGGAGCAACCAGCATCGAATAAGCGGCGGCACGCTCCGGATCGTCAACATGAATCAGCGCAGCCATGCGGCCCAGCAGCTTCTTCTCCTCCGTGTCCGACACCGCCTCGATCTTCCCGCGGAGTACGGTCTCCAGGGGCGAGAACCCTTCGATCAGCCCAGCCTGGCGAAGGTAGCCGGTCCACGAATCCTTGGTCGAACGGTAGATCGCTTTCACGTCGTTCCCGGACCGCTCGAGGTATGCCTCCAGCTCCGTCTCCGCGTACGAGGCGATGTCCCGGACCAGCTGCGCCCTGTTGAACCGCAGCTGGGCCTTGATGTTGTCCAGCACCACTTTCTGCGCCACCCGGTCCAGCACGATCTGCGAGCCCGACGGCAGGTAAGGGAATTCGTCCTCAACGGCCTTCTCCAGCTCCTTGCGCCCGTAGCCTGTGAGCGCGCGGTACCGCAGATCAAAGCGGAACTCTCGCCGTTGCTGGCCGATGAAGTCCATAACCGTCAGGACCGCCTTTCCCTCGGCACGGCGTAGCCCCCGCCCCAGCTGCTGCAGGAAGATCGTGGCGCTCTGCGTGGGCCGGAGCAGCAGGATGGTGTCCACCTGCGGCAGGTCCAGACCTTCGTTAAAAAGGTCGACGGCGAAGATGCAGTTGACCTCTCGATTTCGGAGTCGGTCCAGCGCCGCTGCGCGGTCGGCGTCGTCGGTGCTTCCATCGACGGCAACGGAAGCTATGCCGGCACGGTTGAACACCTCTGCCATGTAGTGGGCGTGCTGGACCGATACGCAGAAGCCGATGGCCCGCATCAGGTCCGTGCTGGTGACCTTGTCGCGGAGTTCGCGGATCACCTTCGCAGCGCGGGCGTCGTTGCCGGTGTAGAGATTGCTGAGTTGGGTGGTGTCGTAGTTGCCGCGCTTCCATTCCAGCTGGCTCAGGTCGACGTCGTCCGAGACGCCGAAATAGTGGAATGGCACCAGCAGGTCAGCGTCCAGGGCGTCCCACAGCCTGAGTTCGCTGGCCGTGCGGCCATCAAAGAACTGCTTGGCTACGTCGACGCCGTCGCCACGTTCCGGTGTCGCGGTGAGCCCGAGAAGTTGCTGCGGCTTAAAGTGATCCAGCAGGCGTCGGTATGTGGGCGCCATGGCGTGGTGGAATTCATCGATGACGACGACGTCGAAGAAATCCGGTTCGAGCTGTTCGGTGCCAAGCGATGACAGCGACTGGACGGAGGCGAAGATGTGCTTCCACTGCTTGGGTTTGTGGTCCCCGACGTAGAGTTCGCCGAAGGCACCGTCCTGCATGACGTCCCGGTAGGTACGCATTGCTTGCTTCAGAATTTCCTGCCGGTGGGCGACGAAAAGCAGCCTCAGGCCGCGGCCGGCAGCCTCGCACAGGCGTTTGTAGTCGAGGGCCGCGATGACGGTCTTCCCTGTGCCGGTGGCCGCGACCAGAAGGTTGTGGTTGAAGCCCTTCAGCCGCTCGGATTCCAGTTCCTCGAGCATCTCCTCCTGGTGGAGGTAGGGCTGGACTTCAAGCCCGGTGGCTGCGTCCGGCGCTGCCATTCGCCGGCCCCCGTTGCGCTCCAGGGCAGCATCCAGCTTTTCACCGTCGCGTTCAGGATCGTAGCTTTGGAAGGCGCGCTGTTCCCAGTAGCTGTCGAAGGTGACCTCGAACTTCTGCAGCAGTGTTGGCGTGCCGACTGAGCTGAGTCTGACATTCCATTCGAGACCATCGAGGAGGGCTGCCTGGCTCAGGTTGGAACTGCCCACGTAGGCAGTGTCAAAGCCGGAATTGCGACGGAAGAGCCATGCTTTGGCGTGGAGTCGGGTGGCGTGGGTTTCGTAATTGATTTTCACTTCGGCGCCGTACCGCTTGACGAGCTCGTCAATGGCGCGGCGTTCCGTGGCACCCATGTAGGTGGTGGTGATGACTCGCAGTCTGGCGCCGCGGTCTTTGAGCTCCTCGAGGGCCGGCTCGAGCAGGCGGAGGCCCGTCCAGCGAACGAAGGCGCAGAGAAGGTCGACAGTGTTAGCCGACTCAATCTCGGCGCGGAGTTCCGCGGCAAGATTCGGCTCGTCCTTGCTGTTTGTCAGCAGTGCTGAGTCACTGAGCTTGGTGGTGGGCCGTCGGAGTTGGCGGCGCTTGAGGGCGTCCGGGCGGTGAAGGGACTGGAGCTGCGTGGGGCCCTCAACGATGCGGTCTGCGCTGTTCAGTTCCTGGAGGAGCCGGTTGGCCAGGCCGACTCTGTCAGCTGGGTTTGCCGCCGCGAGGGCTCGGCGGACAGCGTCGGTGACGTGGCGGGAGAGGATGTCCGGGGTGTCTTCGTCTTCGATCTCCCCGAAGACCGGCTGAAGATCCGACTGCCTGTTCAGGAGATGACCAAGTGCATCTGTGTTGAGTAGTTCGTACAAGCCCTCGGGCAGCCTCTCCGCTGGCTCTCCCCCAATGAAGTTATTCACATCGCCAGGGTATTGGGCCACACGCAGGAGGCCAAACGTCAACCCACCTTCCGTCGCTATTCTTCCGCTGAATGTTCATGTCGTATGTGGGCTGCAGGCACAAATTGTCAGGACCACGGACTAATCTGCGAGTAAGTCAAAAAAGGGAGTTCCAATGTCGGCTGCAGAAAGCAATGCACGACGCCTGCGTCTCGTTCTCGAGCTGCTGGCGGATAGTCCAGACGGCCTACCGAAGACGTCGGGCTCTGGAGCGGTCTTTCCGGAGGTATTTTCCCGTATCCCGCAGGTGGACTCGGAGGCAGACATACTTGACAGTGGGCTCTCACGTGCAGAGGCCTACCTGACATGGACGACCGTGGACCTGGTCAAGGCGGGCTGGCTGGAAAAGAGCGGCACGGGCCTCTGGAAAATCAAGGCAGAGGGCCGCCAGGCACTCGAGGACTACCCCGATGCGACGGCACTCGCAGCCGAGGCACGAAACCGATACAACGCATGGAGCGCCTTGAGCTATAAACAAAAACAGGAGCAGCTCAGCACCACCATCATCGCTGTGGACAAAGACGAGGAAGCGGTCCGATTGGCCGCTCTGCCTTTCGTCGAACGCGGGCTGCAGGAGGGCGATTCGGTATTTGCACCCGGCCGGGCTGTTTGGGGACCTGGCCCGGTCAGTGAGCTTCGCTCGGTGTTCGTCGACGCTCCCGACCCCGAGGCGGGGAACTTCGTAGACAAGCTCAAAGTCCAGATGGCAAAAGTCTCAGACGACGCACGACTCCTAATAGCGGAGCTGGTGTGTTGGCAGCTGCTGCCAATCAGCTCTGGAACAATCGGCGAGAGGGCGAAGAAAGAGCGCATACAGACCCTGCTTGGTTACATGGATCATCCTGTCCAGATACCCGCGGAGGTGGCGAAAGCATTCAAATCAGGGAGCTTTAATCCCGGCCTCGCCATGAATAACAACCTCTATTCTGCGCTCGTACTCATAATCAGACTGCTGGAGAACTGGCTCAAGAAAACCGAGACTGACAAGGAAATGCTTCTAGGGGACGCATGGACCTGGCGTGACTTTGTGAATGGCTTGCCTGGCCAGAGCTTTCCCACGCAACGGAATTCGCTGGCTTACATCGTCCACCCGCAAAACATCAGTTCGATTGTTTCGGAAAGACACAAGTTAGCTATCCGGGGAGCGTTCGTCGGTGAGATTACTGAAAGCTCCTCCGACATCGACCGCGACCTGCTGGCTATCATTTTAAGACTCCAACAAAAGGCCGGCGGATCCGTGAATTTCTATGAGGAACCGTTTGCCCATGAATGGAAACAGCAGCCAGTGGACTCAATTCAGCTTGACCTCGAGCCAGATGTTGAACCCCCGAGCGCCGATAAGGCGCCGTCTGGTCAACGGCATCGGTTCCGCCCTGCCGATACCGACCTGGCAGAATCGCTCTACTCTGACCAGGAATGGCTGCAAAAGCAATTGAATCTGCTCGAACGCCGGGGACAGGTCATCCTTTTCGGACCACCCGGGACCGGAAAAACATTTGTGGCGATGAAATTAGCAGAACACATTGCGGGCGATGACAAATATACGGAAATTGTCCAGTTCCATCCGAGCTATTCCTATGAGGACTTTTTTCAGGGATACCGCCCCGTAACCTCACATTCGGGGTCGCTGACATACGAGCTTAAAGATGGGCCGCTCCGCCGGATCGTCGATCAGGCTATCAAGAATCCCGAATTCAACTACGTTCTAGTGATCGATGAAATCAATCGGGGCAATCTGGCTAAGATCTTCGGTGAACTTTACTTCCTTCTCGAATACCGAGACCAGCCCATCAAATTGCAGTACAGCAAGGACGACGAAGATTTCTTCGTTCTACCTGCGAATCTCTTCTTCATCGGCACTATGAACACGAGCGACCGTTCCATCGCACTGCTCGATGCCGCCATGCGTAGGCGCTTTTCCTTTGTAGAACTGCATCCGGATAAGCACCCAACCAAAACTGTTCTCAGCAGGTGGCTACATCGCCACGGACTCGACACGGAGCCTGGGGACCTTCTGGCTGCAGTCAACAGTAAAATTGCAAACTCCGATTTCAGGATCGGTCCAAGTTACCTGATGCCCAGTAGCTGCCACTTCGGCCCTGGCCAGCTGGAGGAAATCTGGGAGTACGAAATCCTGCCCCTCCTCAATGAGCATCATTATGGCGAAAGAATTGATGTTGAGAAGGTCTATGGACTCGCGTCGCTCCGCACCCAACTGAGAACCCCTCCTCCGCCCGCCATTAGTCCCACGGAAACGCCGGCTGAATAGACAATGAGGTGGCTGCAACTGCGTGAAAGCAGTCTTCCCAAACGCTATAGTCTTCCCGAGAATGTGGCGACCGTTCTAAACCAACTCGATATCGCGACGGCGACGCCGGTCGGTGGGAACGACTGGTTGGTAGCCAACATCCGCAAGGTCGGCGTCGTTCGGGTGGGTGACTGCCAGATCACGATTCACCCCAAGGTCCCCGTGACCAGGCTCTTCTTCATGATGGGCTACTCCCTTGACCGTGACTTCTGGCGCGATGAGGATGTCACCATCAGCCGTGATACAGATCTGCTGAATACCATCGCTGCATCGTTCCTCTGGCACGTCGCCAGGGCAACACGGCAGGGGCTCATCCAAGGTTACGAATCCTACGAAGAATCCTTACCCATGGTGCGGGGGAGGATAAACATACCAGTTCAAATTGGCCGGCGTGGGGGGCTGGCCTTCCCAGCTCAAGTAGTCTTCGACGAATTCACGGTCGACGTGACCGAAAACCGACTGCTCCTGTCCGCGGCCCGGCGCCTCCTGAACTTACCAACATTGAGTAGTCAAACGCGGACGGACCTACGGAAGGTAATGCAGAAACTGGACGGGGTCAGCCCCTTGCCCAGCAGTCACCGCGTACCTCGCGTGCAATTCACCAGGTTGAACTCCAGATATAGGGCAGCGGTTGTTCTTGCAGAAATAATTCTCGGAAACTCTTCGCTCGAACAAGACCTCGGGGCTGTTACCGCCACAGCCTTCCTGTTCGACATGTGGAGGATCTTTGAAGACTTTGTCACAGCCGCACTTGCTCGTGATCTGGAGAACCGTCGAGGAACAGCGAGGACTCAGGCAACAGGCATGTACCTCGATGCCGGTTCACTAGTGGCGCTCCGGCCCGACCTGTTATGGCACGATGGCAATCGTCCCATTGCAGTCATTGATGCCAAATATAAAGCGACAAAATTCTCCAACTACCCCAACACAGACGTTTACCAGATGCTGGCCTACTGCGTCCGCTTCGGCCTCGATGTAGGACACCTCGTTTATGCCAAGGGTGAGGAAGAAACCGAGATCCATCAAGTCATAGGGCACCAGGTCTCAGTCCATTGTCATGCCGTCGACCTGGACCAGCACCCGACGGCGCTTTTGGACCAAATTTCAGGGTTGGCCGAAACGATAGCCAGATCAGCATCAAATTCTCCTGCATAAGGCAAGAACCGAGACTGGCCACAGCGCTTTTAGCGCGATGTTGATATCTTCAGTCCTTCCTGAACGGGGCCCGCACGGAGAGAGAGTTCGTGTCGCCGCAGCGAGCAGCTGCTGCCGGCTAACGTTGCAGCAGTGCTAACCGGACAGCCGGTTCATCAGTTTTTGGGGGGCGTCATTGAGGTGCATACCGGAGGACCCGGAATTCGGCGATGGACAGCTCGCGGAGAAGGCGGTCTGGACCGCTCTGAAAAACAGCCTCCCCGACGACGCCGTCCTGGCACACTCCGTCCAGCTACGCGATGGCCGGAACGAATACGAGATTGATCTGCTTGTCCTCTGGCCTGGACTGGGAATGGCGGCCATCGAAGTCAAAGGCGGACACGTCACCATCGCCGACGGGCAGTGGTACCAGTCAGACCGAAACCGAAAGCGCAAGATTCAGAGCGCCGTGGCGCAGACGCAAAGCTCGCTCCACGCGCTCAAGAACTGGCTCGAAATCCAGCTCGTTTCGCGCGTGAGTAGCCGTTGTGTGTACATGGTCAGCCTTCCCTACACCGACGTGCCCGGTGAATGGACCATGGCCGGCTGCCCCCGCGCTCTGATCCTCGACCAGACCGAGAGCAGGTCCCCCGCTGAGCTGGTGCGGCGCGCGATCGAGAACGAAGGGGGCGGTGCCGCCCCGCTGGCCCCGGCGTTCCTGGAACGCATCGTCCGTCAGCTGAGTGGAAACCTGGACACCGCTGTCGGGACCTCCGGCAATCCCCAGGAAGATGAGGCTGCCCAGGATCACCTCACCGAGCGTCAGGCCGTGTTGCTCCAGGCGACCCGGTCACTCCGCCGGATCCGCTTCACCGGCGGAGCGGGCAGCGGAAAGACCTGGCTGGCAGTGGAGAAGGCACGGCTGCAGAGCAGGCAAGGCAAACGCGTGGGCCTCTTTTGCTACAACAGGGGCCTCGGCCAGTATCTGCAGGATCGAGTGTCCACGTGGCGTCAGGCCAAGCCCGTGTTTACCGGTGAGTTCCACGAATACGTCCGCGGGCTGGGGGTTCCGGATGGCTCCGGGCAGGACTACTTCGACGTCGACATGCCCCACATGCTGAAGGAACTAGCAGCCAAAATGGATCCGCACGAACGACTGGATGCCGTCATCGTCGATGAAGCCCAGGACTTCGCCCCGCTGTGGTGGGATGCGCTGCTCGCCTGCACCAAGGACCCCGACGGCGGCGAGGTGTACGCCTATATGGACGACCGCCAGGACGTCTACCGCAGGTGGGGAGGCGCGACGGCGGATCTGGCCTTCGGCCCCACCGCGACGTTTGTCCCCATCCACATAGATGACAACCTGCGCAATACCCGCAAGATCGCCGAAACGCTCAAGCCTTTCTCCGGCGAGCACTTCACGCCGCGTGGCAGTTCGGGACTGCCCGTCCGGGTGGTGGACTGCCCCACCGACCAGGCACTCGATGTGGCCGGAGACTGTGTCGACGCGCTCATCAATGAAGGCTGGGCCAACAACCAGATTGCACTGCTGACCACCAAGGACCGGCACCCGATCCATCTGGACTTCTACCAGCGCAACGCCACCGACGAGTACTGGCGTGAGTTCCACGCTGGGGACGCCGAATTCTACGGCCACGTGCTGGGATTCAAAGGACTGGAACGGTCCGTGGTGGTGCTTTGCGTCAACGGTTTCAAGGACATGGACCGGGCGGCCGAGCAGCTCTACGTCGGGCTGTCCCGGGCGCGGAGTTTGCTGGTGGTGGTTGGCGATTCCGCGTTGCTGGAGGAAGCCGGCGGCCGGGAGCTGAAGGCCGTGTTGGGGCGGGCGCAGACGTGGACGTCACTCTTCGAGAAGGGTTAAGCGCAGGAGCGATGCCGAACAGTTTTAGGGATTCCCGAGAGGCATAAATTAGATGGCGCTCCAGCCAAAAAATGTCGGCGCGGTGGGTCATACTTCTTTCACCACAACAACAGATTGAGAGGAGCGCGACGTGTCAGTCGAATGGGCAACAGTGCTGGGCGCTTTATTGCTAATCGTCGCTTTCCTCGTCTGGGTCCTACTCCGGACTCGGACCACGAGCAGCCAGCCCAAGAGTAACTCCCAATCACAGCCCGACGATGAGTTGCCGCGAATCACCACCCGCCCCGGCCTGGCGGAGATTCCACGGACAGATGCGCAAAATCCAACCAGTGATCTGACTGCGCCATCCCCCCGGAAACCCATAAAGCGGTGGCCCTTCGTCGTATCAATTATTGCTTTGAGCGTGATAGCCGCCGGACTGGCTGCTGGATTGGCTTACTCAACCAATTCGGCACAGGAATGGCGAAATTCGGCGCAGGAATCAGATGCCAAGCTCGTATCAATGACAACTCAGCGCAACGATCTGAGCAAGCAAGCGGCCGACCTTCGCAGCCAACTGGGTGACATGACTGCGCAGTACAATACGGCATCGGATCGAATCCGATCCCTTTCGAATGAAAAAGCCCAAACCGGTGATGAAGCCGCCTACTACGCTACGATTTTGGTCTTGTCGCGGTCAGTGACCAGTGGTATGGATGCTTGCATCCGAGACTTACAGACACTTCAAACCTATCTCGTCAAGTATGCGTCCTACGATCCAGTTGCGCTGGGAGACTACGCCCGCCAAATCAACACCGGCTGCAACCAAGCGCGTTCCGCCAGCGATGACTTGTCAAGGAAATTGGCCGGCCGATGAAACTATGCAAAACCGGTCTTCGATACACCGCATTTTCCTCGCTTACATGCGCCGTCCTATCGGGATGTGCCTTCCTTCCTGTCCCGCCGCCGGCTCGAGTCAGCGAAAGTCCTGCCGGAAGTGCCATCAGCAGGCCCGCCGTGGTCCCAACAACCGCACCCGTCGTACCCCATGGGTTTTCGGACTATGAGAAAGCTTCTTTGCGTGTACGTAATGTCGGATGTGGCAGCGTCGCGAGCGGGTCAGGATTCGCAATCTCAGATCACGTGTTCGTGACAAATCGGCACGTCATCGGTGGTGCTGCGGTGATACAAGTCAGCACCTACGATGGCCATGATCTTACCGTCACCGCCGTTGGCGCCGCTGTGGTGGCTGACCTCGCACTGGTCTGGACAAAGGAATCGCTGCCCACGCAGATCCAACTGGCCCCGGATAACCCCCCACTGGGTTCAAAGGTGACGGCGATTGGGTTTCCCCTCGGCGGTCAGCTGACGACAACCCACGGCAAGGTGCTGGGCTACGGCGCGGACCCCGTCGGCTGGTCGACCCTGCCCATGCTGATCAACGACGCCCCAATTGAGCACGGGAGTTCGGGAAGCCCGCTCATAAACGACGGAGGCCAACTCGTGGGCATTGTCTATGCAACTGACGGGGATCAGTTCGCCGTTCCAGTCAACGTTCTGCGGCAATATTTGACCAATCCGCGAAGTTATTCGGGTCCTGCCAATTGCGATGGGAAGCTTTAACGCAGCCCGCCCCATCCCTCACAAAACCTTCGATAAAAACGCCTTCGTCCGGTCGTGCTACGGGTCGCTAAGGACCTGGCGGGGCGGTTCAGCCTCCACCACCACGCCGTCGTCCATGAACACCAGCGTGTCCGCCACCTCGCGGGCGAACCCCATCTCGTGGGTCACCACGATCATGGTCATGCCGCTCTTGGCCAGTCCTTTCATGACGTCCAGCACCTCACCCACCAGTTCCGGGTCCAGGGCACTGGTGGGCTCGTCAAAGAGCATCAGCTTCGGATCCATGGCCAGGGCACGGGCAATGGCCACGCGCTGCTGCTGGCCGCCGGACAGGTGCGCCGGGTAGGCATCGCCCCTGTCCCCCAGCCCCACGCGCTCCAACAGTTCATTGGCCCGGGCCACTGCTTTGGCTTTGGAAATGCCCTTCACCCGCATGGGGGCCAGGATGATGTTCTCCACCGCCGTCAGGTGCGGAAACAGGTTGAACCGCTGGAACACCATCCCGATCTCCTGGCGCTGGAACGCTGCCTCCTTGAGCTTGAGCTCGTAAAGCTTGTCCCCTTTCTGGCGGTAGCCCACCAGCTGGCCATCCACCGAGAGCCGGCCGCCGTCCACCCGTTCCAGGTGGTTATGGTGCCACTTTTGGCACCACATCTCAAGGCGTGCCTGCCCTTAAAACCGCCGCTGCCGGAACTTCTGAACGATCACGGACCCCGGCTCACAGCACGGGTGCCGCCGTCGGCCATGACAGGTTCCGGCAACCCCAGCCCGCCTCCCCGACGCCGGAAACCCCGGTATGCATGACAAGGGCGCGTCCGGACAAACCGGACGCGCCCTCCATGTGCAAGGAACCCGCGAAGTGGTCCAAAAGCACCTGATTCAGTCGATAAGCACCGGCTGCTTGTCACCGTCCGAAGATTCGATACGCGGCGCAGCCTTGCCGGAACGGTGGTGGAGCCAGTTTGCCACCGCCAAAAGCGCCACGAGTGCGAAAGTGCTCAGGAGCTGGGGACGTGAATCCTCGCCGATGAAGCCCACCGTGAAGATCGCCGCGAGGATGAGCAGGCCAAAGCACGTGAGCCAAGGGAAGCCGGGCATCCGCAGGGGAAGTTCCGTTCCGTCGCGGTCGGCGCGGAGGCGCAGCGCGAGCTGGGCGAGGAGCGCGGACGTCCAGACCAATAGGCAGGTCGAGCCCACAATGTTGAGCAGGATGGGAAGGACCTTCTCGGGGAAAGCCAGCTCCAGCACAACCGTGACAACGCCGAAGGCGACGCTGGCCAGGACGGCGACAACCGGTACCCGGGCCTTGGACACGGAAGCGAGCAGCCGTGGTGCTTCGCCCCGTTCCGCGAGGGAGAACGCCATCCGCGAGGCACCGTAGAGGTTGGCGTTGAGGGCGGAGAGCAGTGCGGCGACGGCTACCAGGGTGATGGCGGTGGCTGCTCCGGGCATGCCGGCGGCCTCCAACACGGCGGCGAACGGGCTCTTCAGCCCCGCCGAACCCACGGGAACCACAGCCGCGATAACGAAGATCGCACCAATGTAGAAGACCAGGATTCGCCACAGCACGGTCCGGACTGCCTTCCGCACGCTGCGGGCCGGCTCCTCTGTCTCAGCTGCCGCAACGGAAACGATCTCGGTGCCGCCGAACGCGAAAGCCACCACAAAGAGTGCCGTGGCAATTCCGGCGAAACCGCTGGGCGCGAATCCGTCTCCGGTGAAGTTGGCCAGGCCCGGCGATTGAACGCCCGGCAGCCAGCCGAAGAGCAGGGCAGCGCCGACCAGGAGGAACCCGACGATTGCTGCCACCTTGAGCAAAGCGAACCAGAACTCGAACTCACCGAAGTTCTTCACACTGGTGAGGTTCACTGCGGTCAGCACCACGATGAACACGAAGGCCATGAGCCACACCGGCAGGCCGGGGAAGATGGTGGACAGCAGGCCTGCCGCACCGAGCGCTTCCGCGGCGATGACCACCACGAGTTGCAGCCACCAGAGCCACCCCACCGTGGCACCGGCCACCGGCCCGTAGGCCTTGGCGGTATAGACGGAGAAGGCACCGCTGTCCGGATTGGCGGCGGCCATCTCGCCGAGGGCCCACATCACCAGGATGATGAGGGTGCCGGCCACGAGGTAGGAGATGAGCACGGCCGGCCCGGCAGCCTGGATGCCGGCGCCGGAGCCGATGAAGAGGCCCGCGCCGATGGCGCTTCCGAGGCCCATCATCGTGAGCTGGCGGGGTTTGAGTGCGGCGCCCAGTGCGCGGCCAGACGTCATTGTCTGTTGTTCCATGGGGAGTCCTCTGGTTGTAGGTGGAACGGATTGGGGTTTCAGGTCAATCGGTTATTCAGGCTGCGTGGGCTTCTAGGAGCCGGAGCACGCGATCGTTGGAGGCGGGGCTGGCAACGGTGATCCGCACACCGTCTCCCTGGTACGCCCGGACCAGGATGCCTGCGCGGTCAAACGCATCCACCAGCCTCGCGCAGAGATCGTCATCCGCACGGATCCAGAGGAAGTTGCCCTGGCTAGCCTGCAGCTTCCAGCCCTGGGCTTCCAGCTCCGCGGCCATCCTGGCGCGCTCCTGCTTGACGGCGGCCACGCGCGTTTCCATCTCCTCCTCGGCGTCCAGCGACGCAACGGCCGCCTTCTGGGCCAGCGCACTCACCGAGAAGGGAAGGGCGGTCCGGCGCAGTCCCTCGGCGATGCCCGGCGCCGCCACGGCGTATCCCACGCGCAGGCCGGCGAGTCCGTAGGCCTTCGAGAAGGTGCGCAGGATGCAGACGTTAGGGTACTGGCGGTAGAGCGCCAGGGAATCGGGGCCGCTGCCCGCTTCGGCGTATTCCACGTAGGCCTCGTCGATCACCACGAGAATGTCGGAGCGGACGGATTGCAGGAAGGCCTCGATGCGTCTGTGGCTGATCGGTACGCCGGTGGGATTGTTGGGGGTGCAGAGCAGGATGACCTTCGTGCGGGCAGTGACGGCCGCGGACATGGCATCGAGGTCGTGGCCCTCATCGACGTCCAGCGGGATGCGGACCGGCCGGGCGCCTGCCAGCTCAATCAGGATGGGGTAGGCCTCGAACGAGCGCCACGCGAAGATCACTTCATCCCCGGCGTCGCAGAGTCCGGTGATGATCTGCTGGAGGACGCCCACACTGCCGGGTCCCACCGCGATCTCTTCGGCCGTGACGCCGAGGTGGCGGGCAATCCGTTCGCGGAGCTCGACGGCGGCACTGTCAGGGTAGCGGTTCATGGTGCCGGCCGCTTCTGCCACCGCAGCCGCGGCAGCAGGCAGCGGAGCGTAGTGGCTTTCGTTGCTGGCGAGGGCTGCGATGTCTGTGCCGGCGCCGCGGCGGCCCGGAACGTAAGACGGGAGTCCGGCCACAGCGCCACGAAGGGTGGGAACGTAAGACGGGAGTCCGGCCACAGCGCCACGAAGGGTGGGAAGCGCGGTGTCCGGTGCGATGAGGAGCTGATCACTGGTCATGAGGAACGATCATGATTGTGACCCGCCCCACAATGCAAGATACCCTCAAGCCATTGGGACTTCTGCTCAACTTCTACTAACCGTGGTGAAAATATGACCATCCCGACACCCCGCACCCTGGATTCCCTCGACGGCAGGATCATCCTGGCCCTCGACAAGGATCCCGAAGCCAGCGCCCTGGCACTCTCCCGCACGCTCGGCGTCGCACGCAACACCGTCCACGCCCGGCTGGCGAGGCTTGAGCGCAGCGGCGCCCTCCGCTCCTTCAGCCGAATCCGTCTCTTCGGGTTGCAGACGTTTCCCGGGATGGCTAGAAAGGCACCCCGCAGGTCAACAGCGCATTGGCATAGGGCGTAGCTTCCCCTGTCCGGATGAACAGTCTGGCCGACCCGGACAAGACCTTGAGCTCCTCATGACTGACGTAGCTCAGTTGCCCGATGCGGCTGCCGACCCAATTTTCAGTGTCCGTGCCGCGTCCTTCCTTCGCCACCGTGGCACTTTCGAACACGAGGTCCCCGACTAGTGCCGCCAGAACGTCGTCAAAACGCGGTATGCCCTGGACTAGCGCCAGGTCGACCACCGGGACCCCGCAAGGGGCGGGCATGCCGCAATCGGCGAGCAGAACCAGGTCGCCATGGCCCAGCCGGCTCAGGGCAGCGTTGAGCTCGGCGTTGAGAATTCCGTGGCGCTTCACGCTTTCACCTCAGGGAGCACATCGGCCAGGGTCGGATAGGACGGCTGGGTTCCGTGTCCTTGCACCGCGAATGCGCCGACCCGGACCGCATAGCGGGAAGCCTCCAGGAGTGACGCGCCAGCGGCAAGACGCGTACTCAAGGCACCGACGAAGGCATCGCCCGCGCCCGAGGTGTCCACTGCTTGGACCGTCGGGGCCGGTACCAGGTGAGTGCCCGCACCGTCTGAGCAGATGGCGCCGTCCGCGCCACGGGTGAGGACGACAGACGGGATCCCTTGTGCCCGCAGTGAGGCGACCAGCGCCTCGTCATCCGCCGGCACCGGGGCGAGAGGGTCCAGCTGCGCAAGCACCAGGACTCCCTCGTGCTCGTTGACCACCAGCGGGCTCGCTGCACGGATAACCGCGGGGTCCACGGCGACCACTGGGGCTAGGTTCAGCAGCACCCGCCCGGTTGCAAGTTTGGCCGCCGCTGCAATCCCCTCCGCGGGAATTTCACCCTGCAGAACCACGACGGCTGCTTCGGCAATCCGGGCAGCAGCCCGTTCCACCGCCTCGGCGTCCACCGAGGAGTTGGCCCCCGGGATGACAACGATGGTGTTTTCGCCGCCATCCGCTACGCAAATGACAGCCACCCCCGTGGCTCCGTCCACAGTCCTGACGGCACCGAGGTCCACCCCTGAGGTTTCCAGGAGTGCCGTGGCAAGCGCGGCGTTTTGATCGTTACCCACCGCGCCGACCAGGCTTACAGTTGCGCCGCATTGAGCCGCAGCAAGGGCCTGGTTGGCTCCCTTCCCTCCGGGAAGCAGTGTGATCGAGCTGCCGAGCAGCGTCTCCCCCGGCAAGGGGTGACGCGTCAGGCGCACTACCTGATCCAGATTAATGGAGCCAACTACCGCGACTTTTCCGCCTGGCCCTTGCTGTTCTGTCACTTGCTGAAGTCTCCCACGTTGGTCTTGTTCACGGTCACGACGCCCACCGGGACCGTGGCGTCGATCTTGTCGCCCTTGAGGACCTTCGCGGCCTGCTCGACAGCAAACTGACCCAGCTTGGCCGGCTGCTGCGCGATCGACGCCACCAGGGTGCCGGCCTTGATGGCGGCAAGCCCATCGGTGGTTCCATCAAAACCAACGACCTTGACGTCCTTGCCGGCCTTGGCGCCCAAAGCCTGAACTGCGCCCAAAGCCATTTCGTCGTTTTCAGCGAAGACCCCCGTGACACCGGGGTTCGCCTGCAGCAGGTTAGTGGTGACATCCAATGCGGCTGCCCGATCGAAGTTGGCGGTCTGCTTGGCGACAATCTTGATGTCGGGGAAGGCCTTCATGCCCTCTGCGAAGCCGGCGCCGCGGTCACGGCTTGCGGAGGTTCCGGCAACGCCCTGCAGCACGATGACGGTGCCCTGCTTGCCCAGCGCTGCACCGAGCTCCTCCGCAGCCTGCTTGCCGCCGGCAACATTGTCGCTGGCCACCAGAGAGGTAAGGGTCGCGTTGTTGACCGTGCGGTCCACGCCGACTACCGGAATGCCTGCCTTGGTCAAGGCAGTCACTGATGCCGATGCTGCATCAGAATCCACCGGGTTGACGATGACGGCCTTGGCGCCCGACGTCTGGGCGTTGGCAAGCTGGTTGGCCTGCGTTGCGGAGTCATTTTGCGCGTCCACTACATCCAGCTGGATGTTTGCGGCCTTGGCGGCGGCCTGGGCGCCGTCGCGGACCTCGACGAAGAAGGGGTTGTTCAGGGTGGAAAGTGCCAGAACCACTTTGGGATTGCCGGCTGCGGCTGAATCGCCGCCGCGGTTGCAGGCCGTGGCTCCGGTAAGCAGGAGGCCGCCCACGGCGGTCAGTGCGAGGGCGCGGGTGAGGGAGAGCTTCATTGTTCTGTCCTTTGACTTGGAGGTTTGGAAAAATGATTCGGGTTGGAAAATCTGTTGGGAGCGTTAGCTGGAACGGGTCTTTCGACGAAGGACGTCCATGCCGACAGCCAAGGCAATAACGACGCCGATCACCACTTGCTGCCAGAAGGAGGTCACGTTGAGAAGATTCAGGCCGTTGCGAATGACCACCAATACCAGCGCACCGACGATCGTGCCGGAGATCCGGCCGAGGCCGCCCGCGAGGGATGCCCCACCGATCACGACGGCGGCAATCGCGTCGAGTTCATAGCCGGCCGCAGCCTGGGGCTGGGCGGAGTCCAGCCGGCCGGCCAGCAGGAGTCCTGCCAGGGCGGCGAAGAGCCCTGCCAGGGCAAAAACAGTGACGGTGATCTGCTTGACCGGCAGTCCTGAGAGTCGGGCTGCCTCGGCGTTGCCACCGACGGCGTACATTGAACGCCCTATGACGGTCCGGTTCAGGATGAAGGAGGCTACAGCTGCCGCGATGACCAGGACGATGATTGGGGTGGGGACAGGGCCGATGTTGCCACCGAGGAAAGAAACTTCCGGTGCCGTTTTGATGGGCCGGCCGTCTGAGATGACCAGTGTGAGGCCGCGGGCAATGCTGAGCATGGCCAAGGTGGCGATGAAGGAGGGCAGTTTTCCGTAGGCGCTGGCAACACCGTTGACGGTTCCCACCACCAGGCCTGTCAGCAGGCCGACAAGCAGGGCCAGGCCCCCGGGCAAACCGGAAGAGACAAACATGTAGCCGGATACCATGGCGCTCAGGGCAGCCACCGACCCAACCGAAAGGTCAATGCCGCCGGCCACGATCACGAAGGTCATGCCGAAGGCAAGGATGGCCACGGTGGAGACCTGGATGCCGATGTTGAGCAGGTTGGGCCCGGTAAGGAAGTCGGGGGTGATGATGAACAGGGCCAGAGCCAGTACCAGTAGGCCCACCAAGGCGCCGTTGTTCGCCAGGAACTTTCTGACGTCGAAGCCCTGATGTGGCTGGGTCAGGGTTGCAGTGGACATGTTGGTGTTCCTTGTCTGGGTCAATGGGGACTGTGACGTCTTCGTCTCGGGATTTGGGGCTTTCATTGGTCTTCATCCGTATCCAAAGCCGCCAGGGTCATGACGGCATCCTGGGTGGCATCGGCTGCGGGCAGCACACCGGCGACTTCACCGTCGCGCATGACGAGAATGCGGTCGCTCATGCCCAGGACTTCAGGAAGCTCGCTCGAGACCATCACGATGGCGCCGCCGGCGGCAGTTATTTGGTTCATCAGTTCGTAAATTTCCACTTTGGCGCCAACGTCGACGCCGCGGGTGGGTTCATCCAGCAGCAGCACCGAAGACGCAGCCATGATCCAGCGCCCGAAGACGGCCTTTTGCTGGTTACCGCCCGAAAGGGATCGGATCGGCTGGTCGATGTTGTGCATGCGGATGCGCAGCTTCTTGGCAATCTCCTCCGCTTTTTGGCGTTGGCCGGCGAAGTCGGCCAGGCCCATACGGGAGCTGGACTTCAACGTCGCGTAACCGAGGTTTTCGTTCACCGTGGCGTCCAACACGAGGCCTTGGACTTTCCGGTCTTCGGGAACGTGCCCGATGCCGGCAGCTATGGCTGCCCCCACGTCACCCTTGGGCAGCCGTTTGCCGCGCACTGTGACACTGCCGGCGTCGTGCCTGTCCACACCCGCGATGGCGCGGATGACTTCAGTCCGCCCGGCCCCTACCAGACCGGCAATGCCCAGTATTTCGCCGGCTTTGACGTCGAAGGAAATGTTGCTGAAACGGCCCTTGGACCCTAGGCCCTCGACCGCGAGGACAGTCTGAGGGGTTTCTGGCTCGACGATGCGGCGAGGGAACTGATCGTCGATGCTGCGGCCTACCATGAGCCGGACCAGTTCGTCCTCGTGGGTGGATCCGGGTACTTCGGCGATGAACTCACCATCACGCAAAACACACACGGAGTCACCGATTTCGGCAATTTCCTCAAGGTGGTGGCTGATGAAGAGCATGCCCACGCGCTCCGCGCGGAGTTCCTCCACCACCCGGAACAGGTTCTCTGTTTCGTGTTTGGTGAGCGCCGCCGTGGGTTCGTCCAGAATCAGCACCCGGGCGTTGATGCTGAGTGCCTTCGCGATTTCCACCAGCTGCTGCTGTGCGATGCCAAGCTCCCGCACCTGGGTGTTCACGTCCACGCGAAGTCCAATGCGGTCCAAAGCGATCCTGGCCTGACGCCTCAGTTCACGCCGGTCAACCATCCCGAATTTCTTTGGCGTGCGTCCCAGCATGATGTTTTCAGCGACACTCATGCTGCCCACCAGGTTTAGTTCCTGGTGGATGGTGGCGATGCCGTGAGCCTCCGCCGCACGGGTGTTCGGGAGAGTGACCGGTTCGTTGTTGATGAGGATCTGACCGTTGTCCGGCTGGTAAACCCCGGCCATGACCTTGATCAGGGTTGACTTTCCGGCGCCATTTTCACCCAGGAGCACTTGCACCTTTCCCGGGTAGACATTGACGGTCACGTCCTTGATCACTTTGACGGGCCCAAAGGATTTGCTGATGTTCTTCAGCGTGACAAGCGGTTCGCCGGGATGCTCTGCGGCGTTGGAGTTGGAGGAGCGATCGGTCATTTCAATTCTTCCTCTGGGTTTTCACTGGATCGGAATGACGGTGCAAGGATGACTCGCGAATAATGAGTTCGCTAGGCAAAGACACCGAGAGGGGTTCTTCGCCGTCGATGACTTTCAGCAGCAGATCCACCGCTATCCGGCCCATGTCCTCCACGCTGTGCGCTATGACGCTCAGCGCCGGGTTGAGCAGGGCAAACCAATTGATGTTGTCGAAGGCAACCAGGGCCACGTCCAGACCGATCCGGACGCCGAGCTCGTGTAGTTTCGCAACGGCACCCACGGCCATGGGACTGTCTGCTGCAAGGATTGCCGTGGGCGGGTCCTTGAGCTGGAGCAGCCGCTCGGTGGCTGCGGCGCCGCTCTCAAGCTGGAAGTCGCCGAAAACCGTCAGGGCTGGGTCTTGATCAAGTCCGGCCTCAAGCAGGGCGCCCACGAATGCGCCATAACGCTCCCGACCAGTGGAAATTGACTGCGGTCCGGCGATGTAACCGATCCGCCGGTGTCCTTGATCCGCGAGATGCCGGACCGCCTGGCTGATTCCAGGACGGCTGTCCGTGGTGACGCTGGGGACGTCAACGCCGTCGACTGTTCGGTCCACGAAGACTGTGGGGATCCCACGGTTCACAAGCGAACTAATGGAACCCTTGCCATCACCCTGCGGCGCCACGATCACGCCATCAACCCGCTGGTCTATCAGGGTGTCCAGGAACCGGTTCTGCTGGTCCTCGAGTTCATTGGCGTTGCCGAGGAGAATGACGTACCCGGTTTTTAGGGCCGCCTGTTCCACCGCATGCGCCAGATCGGCAAAGAACGGGTTCCGCACGTCTGAAACCAGAAGACCCAGCACATTCGTCCTGGCCGAACGAAGGCTCCGGGCCTGGGCGTTGGGACGGAAGTCCAACTGCTCGGCGGCCGCACTTACGCGTGCGCGGGATTCGCTGGATGTGGCGGGGTGTCCGGACAGCACCCGGGATGCCGTGGCCAGGGAGACTCCGGCCAGTGCTGCGACATCCTTAATGGTGACGCTTGTCATCGCAGACACTCCTTCGTGTGGACGGTTTCCAAATCCAGCTCATGGAATCGTTTCCATGAGATCGTTTCCACAAGTGTAAACAGAGGCATTGGCGTGTGTCAACCGTCACGAAATCGTCCGACTGTCCCCTATTCCACTCGGCCGCTCCGGTCCCAAATCCGGGCGCCGACCTGGAGCCGCCGTCGGCCGCTCCGGTCCCAAATCCGGACGCCAACCGGGCGCCGCCGTCGGCCGCGTGCTGGCCCGGAGCGGCGTCGGCCCGGATGGGACCCGAAAACCCCGTTGAGCAGGACGTGGAGGACCTTCTTGGGGAAGCCAGCTCCAGTCCAACCGTGAGAATGGCGAAGGCGACACTGGCGAGGACTGCGACAACCGGTACCCGGGCCGTGAACACCGAGTCAAGCAGGCGCGGCAATTCACCGCCCTCGCCCAATTAGTGCGCCATCCGGTATGCGCTCTCTTCATCGGGCCCCGCAATGCCCTTGCCGGCGCTGCGCCGGCCCGGGACGTAAGGCGGAAGTCCGGCCACGGCGCCACGAAGGGTGTGAAGCGCGGTGTGCGGTGCGGTCAGGATCTGATCACGGGCATGAGGAACGATCATGATTGTGACCCGGCCCACAATGCAAGATACCCTCAACCCATTGGGACTTCTGCTCAACATCTACTGTCTGTGGTGAAAATATGACCATCCCGAACCCCCGCACCCTGGATTCCCTTGACGGCAGGATCATCCTGGCCCTCGACAAGGATCCCGAAGCCAGCGCCCTGGCACTCTCGCGGACGCTCGGCGTCGCACGAAACACGGTCCACGCCCGGCTGGCGAGGCTCGAGCGCAGCGGCGCCCTCCGCTCCTTCAGCCGGAGGCTGGATCCCGCCGCGCTGGGCTATGACCTGATGGCCTTCCTCTCCCTGTCCATCAGCCAGACGCGGACAGGTGCGGTGGAGGACGGGCTGGCCGCGATCCCGGAGGTCATCGAGGTGCACGCCACCACCGGGGACGCGGACCTCATGGCCAAGGTGGTGGCGCGCAGCACGGCCGATCTCTACCGCATCACCAACGAGATCCTGGAAATCGAGGGGATCCAGCGGACCAGCACGGCCATTTCCGTGCTGGAACTTATGCCACCGCGCTACGACGGCCTCCTGAGCAGGCTCTCGGAGCAGGAATCCCGCCCCTCCAGCTAAGTGGGAGTGATGCACACCACAAGTGGTCAAATTTTCACTTGGACCGGTATTACCCTGCCAAATATCCCAATCAAATCCACCTCTCTTGCCTATCTGTGAACCAGCCCACAAGATTCCTGCATGACTACTCTTACCGTCTCCGGCCGCGTGGCGCAGGTTCTCAGCAGCTACCTCAGCGATGTCTTCGGCGTGATGGGCAACGGCAACGTCTACTTCCTGGACGCCGCGGAAAAGCTGGGCCTCCGCTTCTCCCCCGTCCGACATGAAGGCGCCGCCATCGCCGCGGCCGACGCCTACTACCGGACGTCGGGACGCCTCGCCGCGGGCACCACCACCTACGGCCCCGGCTACACCAATGCACTCACCGCCCTCGCAGAGGCGGTCCAGGCACAAATCCCCGTTGTGCTGGTCACCGGGGACGCTCCCACCAGCGGCGCCCGGCCTCAGGACGTGGACCAGGCGGCAATCGCCGCAGGTCTCGGCGCGGCGACCTTCACCGTCACCCGCGACGCCGCGGGCTCCATCACGCAGCAGGCGGTGGAGTACGCACTCACCAAGCGCACCGCCGTCGTGATTGCCATCCCCTACGACCTCGCGGCACTCGAGGCCGCGGACGAAGAACTTCCCGCGCCGCTAGCACCAACGGTGACGGACGACGTCGACGGCGGCCTTGGGCAGGTGGCCCGCCTGCTCGCAGGGGCGAAGCGGCCGCTGATCCTCGCCGGCCGCGGTGCGCATCTCGCCGGAGCCGGCCCGGAGCTCCGCGAGCTCGCCGACCGCCTCGGCGCACTAACCGCCGGAACCGCCCTGGCGCTCAACCTCCTCAATGGCGAGGGGTACCTGGGCGTCGCCGGCGGTTTCGGCACCGACACCGCGGCCGGGCTCATGGGCGAGGCCGACGTGGTCCTCGTGGCCGGGGCAAGCCTAAGCCCCTTCACCATGCGGTTCGGGCACCTGCTCGGCCCGGACAGCACCGTCATACAGATCGACACCGCCCTGCAGCCCACGCACCCCCGGGTGGACATGTTCGTCAGCGCGGACGCGAAGTCTGCTGCGGGACGCATCCTCCGGATGCTGGATGGCCCGGCCTCGCCGGACGCCAGCCGCGCAGAAGCCTGGCGCGCGGAAGCCCGCCGGCGCCTGGCCGAAGGACCGGGGCACCAGGCAGGTTCCGACGAGACCCCGGACGGACGGCTGGACCCGCGCTCCCTTGCCACGGCACTGGATGCGGTGCTGCCGGAGCGCCGCACGGTGGTCCAGGACGGAGGGCACTTCGTCGGCTGGGCACCCATGTACTGGCGCATCCCGAGGCCCCAGGACCTGGTCATGGTGGGGACCGCCTACCAGGCCATTGGGCTGGGCCTTGCCAGCGCCGTCGGGGCGGCCCGCGCCGTGGAGGACGGCCGCACCCTGGTACTGGCCTCCGGCGACGGCGGTTTCCTGATGGGCCTGTCCGACCTCGAATCGCTGATCGGGGCGGCGAGCAGCGCCGTCGTCGTGATCTACAACGATGCCGCCTACGGAGCCGAAATCCACCAGTACGGCTCCCAGGGCCTGACCCAAAAGCCCATGCTGATCCCCGAGGTGGACTTCAGCGGCATCGCCCGCGCGCTCGGTGCCGAGTCGGCGATCATCCGCTCGCTCGCGGACCTTGCCGCGCTCAAGGACTGGATCGACGCCGGCGCGAAGGGAACCTTCGTGGCCGACTGCCGGATCACGTCGAGCGTCCGGGCCCCGTGGCTGAGCGAATGGATGGAGGCCTCGCAGGCCGCAAAAGCGGCGGTGGCGGGCTAGATAACCAAGGTTGGCAGGGCAGCGGATTCAAGAGTGCGCCGAGGCTCGCGCGGCGTACCCTGAAACCATGGAAGCCGACGTCAGATCTGGGCACACGCTGGCGGGACGGGTGAAGGGGGTCTACGAAAACCTTCCTCTGCCGGCGCCCGTCGTGGCCGCGATGGCCATCGACTTCCTCCTTGCCAGGCTCCGCCCCATGCCACTTCCCGGCTCTCGTTCCCTCCACAGGTTGGTTGGGGCGGGACTGATGGTCACCGGCGTCAGCCTCAATGTTTGGGCTTTGGCTGAACGCCGGCGGCGCTCGGCGGGCCCCTTCGAGCTGGAGCGGCCGGAGGATCTGGTGGTCACCGGCCCGTATGCCATCACCCGCCACCCCATGTACGTGGGCTGGTGGCTCATCCAGCTCGGCACGGGAACCCTGGCCGGTTCAGCCTGGGTCCTCGCGCTGCTGCCGGCCGAACTGCTGGTGGAGCACCGCTTCGTCCGCGGCGAAGAGGCCACGCTCGCCGGGCTGTTTCCGCAGTCCTACCCGGATTACGCGGAACGGGTTCCACGGTATCTCAGGCTCCCCCGCGTGTAGGTTCCTTCGGCTGGAACCCAGGCGCCGCCGTCGTACGCCGCCGGACGACGGCGGTACTCACCCCGCCATGTCCACTCGGACTCCTTCAGGCCAACAGCCGCTCTGTGGCGTACTTGTTGAGGGGCACGCCGTTGACCGCACCCACAGGATCGGCCAGAACCGGAACGTCATGGCCTACCGGCTTGTCGCCAAGGACACCATCGAGGAGAAAGTCATGGCGCTCAAGGAAAAGAAAGCCAAGCTGTTCACCGCCGTACTGGACGACGACGCGATGTTTGCCTCAGCACTGACTGCGGATGACGTGCGGGGGCTGTTCGAGGGCTGAGACGGGCCGGATGCCCGGGCCGGTCAGGGAGGCCGGCGCCCCGGAAATGGCCGAGTGGACTAACACCGGCACGTTGTGGGACACTTCACAGGTTTTGGTGTCGTGCACCACATGGGTCTACCGCCATGCGCAGCACCAATCCGCATCCCCAACCGCATCATCCACGCTCTTCATGGAGGGACCCCACACTTATGAGCGATGTTTTATCAGCTATCAATGACGTTATCTGGAGCGACTGGCTCGTCTATCTCTGCCTCGCTACCGGCGTCTACTTCTCCATCCGTACGCGCTTCATGCAGGTGCGGCACGTCAAGGGCATGATCCAGCAGTTGCTTCGGGGCGAAAAGTCGGCCTCCGGAGTCTCCTCATTCCAGGCGCTGGCGATGTCCCTGGCCGGACGCGTCGGAACCGGCAACGTCGCCGGTGTAGCCACCGCTGTCGCCTTCGGCGGCCCCGGCGCGCTCTTCTGGATGTGGATGGTCGCCTTCCTGGGCGCCTCGACGTCCTTCATCGAGTGCACACTGGGCCAGATGTACAAGACCCGCGATCCGCTGACCGGCGAGTACCGTGGCGGCCCCGCGTATTACCTATCCCGCGCGCGTGCCCACACCAAGGGCGCCGGTTTCTTCAAGGTCTATGGCTACGTCTTCGCGGCCGTTACCGTGCTGGCCTGCGGCGTACTGATGCCCGGTGTCCAGGCCAACTCGATGGCCACCGCGATCAACGGTGCCTGGACCATCCCGTCCTGGGTCGTCGCCGTCGGATCCGTGATCCTCCTGGCTTTCGTCATCATCGGCGGCGTCAAGCGCATCGCCAGCGTCGCCGGCTTCGTCGTGCCGTTCATGGCCGCCGCCTATATCGTCCTCGCAATGGTGGTGGTCTTCGTCAACGCGGACCAGCTGCCGGCGATTCTCTCTCTGGTCTTCCGCAGCGCGTTCGGCATGGACGCGGCCCTCGGCTCCGTCATCGGCCTGGCCGTGATGTGGGGCGTCAAGCGCGGCGTCTACTCGAACGAGGCCGGCCAGGGAACGGGCCCTCACTCATCGGCCGCCGCCGAAGTCTCACACCCGGCCAAGCAGGGCCTGGTGCAGGCCTTCGCGGTCTACATTGACACCCTGTTCGTCTGCACGGCCACCGGGTTCCTGATCCTCTCGACGGGCGCCTACCGGGTCTTCTCCGGCGGCACCGAAAAGGGCGAAGTCCTCGTCGAGGGCGGCCTGCTCTCGGCCACGGCCACGGCCGGACCCCAGTTCGTGCAGACCGGTTTCGACTCGGTCTTCCCGGGCTTCGGCGCAGCGTTTATTGCGATCACGCTGATCTTCTTCTGCCTGACCACGGTGATCGCCTATTACTACATGGCGGAAACCAACCTGCGCTTCCTCGTGGGCGGTTCCTCGAACAAGCTGATCCCGGGCCTTAAAGTCAGCGTCGGCCGCGGCACCACGATGGCCTTGCAGATTCTGATCCTCATCGCAGTGGCGTACGGCAGCGTGAACACGGCCGCCGATGCCTGGCTGATGGGCGACATCGGCGTCGGCATGATGGCCTGGCTGAACATCATCGGCATCCTGATCCTGCAGAAGCCTGCCCTGGCGGCCCTCAAGGACTTCGAAGCGCAGCAGAAGATGGGCCTCGACCCGGTCTTCAACCCGCTGCCCCTCGGCATCACCGGGGCCACCTTCTGGGAGTCCTACAAGACCGCGGACCGCGAGAAGGAATCCGCGCGGGTCTAGTGCGGAGTGCACCGTGCGCCGCGCCGTTCATTCGGCGCGGCGCACGGTCGTATCCGGGCAAAGAAGCCCGGACGGCCGGCGCCGTCACTACGGAAGCTGCGCGCCGCCGTCGTACGCTCCGGCCGCCGAGGCGCACCTGGGCACGCAGCGGCGAGCTGGCACCGGTGATTGTCACCGAATAGGAACAGTCCTGGCCGCCTTCTGCGTCTGGCTCGTGCTCGGGATTCGCCACCATGGTCAGCAGCGCCTCCGGCAATCATGAAGCATGTTACTTCCGGGTACACCTACCCTGCCCGAAGGGCTGGAGATTCACGAAGTGGCTGGCCTCTCACCGTGCACAGGCTCGCCCGCCGCAGACTCAAAGGGTCTTTTCCACAACAGGGTTTTCAGACCCGTTCGGGAAAGGACTCCACCTTCGCGGGATCCCGCTCAACCAGATCCCCGAGGATGGCGTCGGCCCGGGTCAGGAGCGCCGGGTCAAGGGTTACTCCGGCCGCCGTGACATTGTCCCGCAGCTGTTCCGGGCGTGAGGCGGCCTGAAGCTGCCCAAGGCGTACGAGGTCAAGGGCTAGGCCCCCTGGCTTTAAGTTCGCGGCCGGGCGGCAGCTTTTGGAAGCTGCCGCCCGGCTGTTCTACGTACTCTCTAATCTGGTGTGACCGGCCCCTCGGTTTACGGCCTACTGGCGCGTGGAGCCCGCACCTAGCGACGAAACTTTTGGCCCAGCATCAGGCCGCACCTAAACCCCCGGCTTCCGCTTCCACGCCACCGCCAACCCCAGCACCACGGCGCCCAGTCCCAGCATCACCAGAACCATCAGCCCCCAGTTCGCCTGGTTCACGCCTGGCCCGTACAGCACACCGATGAGTACCGTCGCCGTGATCGCGCCGAGGTAGCGGCAGGTCTGGAAAATACCGGCCGCCACTCCCCTCTCCTCCGGCCGGGCTGACACGTACAGGCCCTGGTTCGACGCCGTGCTCACCACTCCGTACGGCACACCCATCAACGCGGTCAGCCCAAACACCAAGGGCGGCCACAAGGATAACGTCAACGCCCCTAGCCCGCCCGAGGCAACCAGCAGGATCAGCACTCCGCCGATCATCACCGAACGCACGCCGAACCGCTCAATCAGCCGGACCGTCACCGGTGTGACCAACACGGACATGGCCGCCAGGGGCAGCATCAGCAGGCCCACCAGTCCGGCGTCGTAATGTCCTGCCTCCTGCAGCAGCTGCGGCAGGCCGAAGAACGCAAAGTAGTAGACGCCGCTGAAGACGACGAACACGAGATACACCAGCAGCAGCGGCCGGTTCCGGCCGAGCAGCCGCAAGTCGACAAATGGCGGACGGAAGCGCAGCTCCCGCCACGCGAACAGCCCGGCAATGAGGGTCGCCGCGCCCAGGAGCCACCAGCGATATCCCGGCATCACGTTCAGCAGCGCCATCATCGCGAGCATCAGCGAGGCGACGAAGGCCAGGATGCCGGGGATGTCGGAGTCACGGATCAGGGTTGAGAGCTTCCCTGTTTCGCGTTCGGAATCGGCGGGCGCCGCCCGATGCACCACAATCAGCGCCAGCAGCGCGAGCGGCACGTTGACGGCGAACAGCGCCTGCCAGCCCAGCAGGCTCACCAGCAAACCGCCGACGACGGGTCCCACCGCGGCGGCCGACGTGTTCGCCATCTGGATCCGGCCCAGCGGGCGGGTGGCCGGCAGCTTCGCCAGCCGGCTCAGCTCGGTGACCATCACGACGGCGGACGGGTACGCCGTCGCTGTCCCCACAGCCATGAGCGCGCGGGCCACGCAGACCAGCGCGAAGTTGGGCGCGAACGGCGCCAGCGCGCACGTCACCGCCACCAGGGCCATCCCGAACGTGAACAGGCGGCGCGGCCCGAAACGGTCCGCGAGCCTGCCCATAAGCGGCTGTCCGGCCGCGGACGCGAGGTAGAACGAGGTGATCACCCAGGTGACGGTGGCGACGTCGAGCGCGAAATCCTCCCGCAGGACCACCAGCGCGACGGCGATCATGGACGAGTTCAGCGGGTTCAGGGAGGTGCCGAGGCTGAGCGCAGCGATCGCGAGGCCGGGACGGGGTTTGTTCGTCACGCCCCTAAGTCTGGTGCATGGTTGCCTTGGGTCACGAACCTACTCAGGGGCGCGCGGCGAGTCGAGCTCTCCGGCAATCTTCTCCTCCAAGGCGGCCAGCGCCGCTTCGGGCAGGACGATCAGTCCATCCAGCTCGAGCCGGGCGCGCTTGTAGGCCGTCTGCCGCTCCGCCGGCGTGGCGGCATTGTCCGAGGCGATGTTGAGCAACTTCCTGGCCGTCGCCAGCCGCTGGCGTTCGGGCCCCGTGAAGCAAACCGTCGGCCTCCCGCTTGGCCCGGAGGAAGGCGACGGTGAGAGGTTCGCGCACGTCCGTCATAACCGGGAAGTCGATGAGTTTCCCCACGTCAAGCTCATAGTCCAGCCACCGCCGGTTCACGGCGTCGTGCGCTGCCACCAGCGAGAGGACCTCAGCGTGGCTGGCCTGTTCCGCCTGCACCACCTGATTCTTGAGCTTGTAGAGCTCCACCCGACGGCGGTGGCGGCGTTCGCTGGCCTTGGACCACTGCCTGGCCCACCCGCCGACCATTCCGCTGAGAGGGAAGACAAGCCACCAGTAGTGTCCGACAAAATCGAAGAAGGGATCCACAGGTTCATCGTCCCACCTGCACCGTTCCACTGAAACGCATTTCCCGGGTCAGGTCTTCGTGGAACGGCATCTAAAAACCCGTTGACATGTGACTAAATGGTCACCTATTCTGGAGTTGTGGACGCCGTATTCAAGGCCCTCGCCGACCCCACCCGCCGGGACCTGCTCGATGAGCTCTTCCGGGAAGACGGGCAGACCCTGCACGCACTCGAGGCCCGTTTCGAGATGACCCGATATGGGGTCATGAAGCACCTCAAGCTGCTGGAGGACGCCGGCCTGGTGGTCACCCGCCGTCGGGGCCGCGAGAAACTCCATTTCCTCAATCCGGTGCCCATCCGACTGGTCCACGACCGCTGGGTCAGCAAATATGCACAACCATGGGCCGCTGCCCTCAGCGACCTCAAAACCAGATTGGAAAGTCCCATGGAAAAGATCTTCGAAATTTACATCAAGACCACCCCGGAGCGGCTCTGGGAGGCCATCACGGACAGCGAGATCCGCAGCAAATACCAGTTCGGCAACACCCACACCGCGGACTGGACGCCGGGCGGCCACTACGAGATGCACAATCCCAAGGCCAACGGCATGGTCCTGGGCGAAGGCGAAAACATCGAGGTCGATCCCCCGCGCAAACTCGTCCAGACCATGCGCGCCCTCTGGGGCGAGGACGTCAAGGAAGAGGGCACCTCCCGCGTCACCTGGGAGATCGAACCCGTGGGCGATTCCTGCCATCTGACCGTCACCCACGACCAGCTCCGCGAAGGCGCCAACGACCAGCTCTACGGCGGCTGGCCGATGATCCTCTCCGGCCTCAAAACCTGGCTCGAAACCGGCGAAAAACTCACCACCCCCGGCTCCCTCATGTACACGTGAGCCGACCGTCGGCGCCCAACCCGGGCGCCGCCGTCGCACTCCCCCATCCGGGAGGCTTGCATCGTGTTCCTCCTGGCCAGGCCATACCGTGAAGAGAGGGTCAGCCGGAAACGCAGGTATGGGCATGCGACAGATCTCCTGGTTATTGCGCTGTTTTCTGTTGTGCTTCCTGGCCATGGGGATCCTCGGCGGCGCCACCACACCGGCGCCGGCCCCTACTGACTCACCGCCCCTAGGACCGGCGAGTCCTGAGCAGGCCTATGAGGCGTTGGACTTCTTCCTGCAGGACCAGGTCGACGCCCTCGGAATGTGTGTGATCAACTATCTGTAGGCCGTTTCAGCCAAGAAATCCGGCCGAGTTGGTGGCTGGTTTCCTGCCAAAAGAGCGCTAAGAATCAGGCCAGGCAATTCCCTTCCAAATCATGGATTCGGGGAGCGCACAGAGAGTGAGATCACCCGGGCCCGGGCGGTTCCCAGTGCGTGTGCGCCGGAAGGGCTTGAACGTCCTCGGCCTCCTGGTGCAGACGGTCTCCGGCCAGCCGTTCGGGGACTACATGGAGCAGCACGTTTTCGAACCATTGGACATGACTCACAGCCACCCGACGCGGGCTGGCGCGCGCGGACAATATGGCGGCCGGCTATTCGCTGTGGTTTGGCTCGTTCTGGGCCCAGACCGACGTGCCCGCACCCACCACCGGAATGCCGTCCACCACCATGTACGCCTCGGCCGAGGACATCGGCACGAGCGGATCGCGTGGACGAGGGAGCGTACAGCGACGGCCGTATCCGCCGGCTCCTCCGGCGTTGGCGTCGCCATGGTCATCAACGGCAATGACATGTCGGCCCCGTCCCGGCTCAAGGCCGTGGATACCAACGTCCTGCGGATTCTCCACGGTCAGCCTCCGGTGCCCGCGGTAGTGCAGGAGGACTGGCTGCAGCGCTGCAGCTGGGCGGTCTCGCTGGCACTGCTGGTTGCGGAGCTGCTGAGCCGAGGGGGTGTCGGATGGAGAGCCCTTCGACAAAGAACAAGCCTGGATTCACCGGTGCCATGAAGACCGCAAGAGAATTCTCCGCCTCTAAGATGAGGCATGGACTTCGAGGACGCGCTTTGGACGGTGACGGGCGCCGGGCTGATTCTGCTGATGGTCGCAGACGTCTTTCACACGCTCCTTTATCCGCACGGGTCCGGTCCTGTGGGCCGGACGATAATGCGCGGATTCTGGCTTCTGTCGAGAAGGTCAAGGGGCCGGGCCTCCACCATCGCGGCACCCCTGGCAATGGCTGCCGTTATCGGCGCCTGGGCCGGCCTGGCGGCCATAGGCTGGGCCCTGCTGTACCTGCCACATCTGCCCCAAGGTTTCGTTTACGAAGACGGGGTGCCACAGCGGGGCGACTTCGCCGAAGCGGTCTACCTCTCGATGGTCACTCTTTCCACCGTGGGGTTCGGCGAAATTGTCGCAGCGCATCCGCTGCTCAGACTCGTCGCGGCCTTCCAGGCCGTCACAGGGTTCGGGTTGCTGACGGCCACGGTCACTTGGATCCTGCAAACATACCCGGCCCTTAGCCGGCGCCGGGCTGTTGCCCACCACCTGAACCTGTTCAGGGAAGCGGCAGGTCCGGAGGGCTTATCTTCGCTGGAACCACGGCATGCCGCCGGGCTGCTCGAATCGCTGGCCAAAAACGTGGCTTCCGTCAGCATAGATTTGCTGTCGTTCCATGAAACTTACTACTTCCGCGAAGTCGAGCAGAGGGGTTCCCTGCCAGCCACCGTTGCCTATGCCCACCAGTTGGCGTCTGAGGCCAAACTCAGTGAAAACCCGGAACTCCGGTTTGCCGGACGGATGCTTCATGCAGCGCTGGACGATCTCGCAGAGGTACTCCGCGGCAAGTTCGGCCATCCAGGGACGACGTCGTCGGAGGTGTTTGACAGCTACGCGCTGCACCACAGACACCGACAGCCACGGGAACTTGACACCAAATAGCCTCCCAGCCTTTGAGAGGGGGACTACGATTTCCCATTCCGGCGTCTCAACCTGCGTAACTTCGGTCTAGTTGTTCCGCTAACGTACGCGGAAGCTACTCAGCAGTTGAGACGGGACGTCTGTGGCTACAAAGGCATCCCATCAAGCACCCCAGCAGTCGGAAGGTCGCGAATTCATCAAGTCACCAGTTGATGCGCCAAGACAAGTAATGCTGCGAAAAACAGGACACTTACCGCTGAAAACTCACAAATACCTTGCATCTCGGCGAACACCCCCATGAGGGCCCGCGGCGACGTAGCATCAAGGTAGGCGGCAGCTAGGAGTGTGGCGAAATGTTTGAGCGATTTACGGACCGTGCCCGTCGCGTAGTTGTGCTTGCCCAAGAAGAGGCACGCATGCTGAACCACAATTACATTGGTACCGAACACATCCTCTTGGGTCTGATCCATGAGGGTGAGGGCGTTGCCGCCAAAGCTCTTGAGTCCTTGGGCATTTCGCTCGACGGCGTCCGCGGGCAGGTGCAGGAGATCATCGGCCCGGGCCAGCAGGCTCCGTCCGGCCACATCCCCTTCACCCCGCGCGCGAAGAAGGTGCTGGAGCTCGCGCTCCGTGAAGCCCTGCAGCTGGGCCACAACTACATCGGCACGGAGCACATCCTGCTGGGACTCATCCGTGAAGGTGAGGGCGTTGCCGCGCAGGTGCTCGTCAAGCTCGGAGCCGACCTCCCACGGGTCCGCGAGCAGGTCATCCAGCTGCTCTCCGGCTACCAGGGCAAGGAGACCACCGGTGCCGGCGTCGGCCCCGGCCAGGCGGAAGGTACTCCTGCCGGTTCCGTGGTCCTTGACCAGTTCGGCCGGAACCTGACCCAAGCTGCGCGCGAGAACAAGCTGGACCCGGTGATCGGACGCGAATCCGAAATGGAACGCGTTATGCAGGTCCTTTCGCGCCGTACCAAGAACAACCCTGTCCTGATCGGTGAGCCCGGCGTCGGCAAGACCGCCGTCGTCGAAGGCCTCGCCCAGGCGATCGTCCGCGGAGATGTGCCGGAGACTCTCAAGGACAAGCAGATCTATACCCTGGACTTGAGCTCCGTGGTGGCCGGCTCCCGGTACCGCGGTGACTTCGAAGAGCGCCTGAAGAAAGTCCTCAAGGAGATCCGCACCCGCGGCGACATCATCCTCTTCATCGACGAAATCCACACGCTTGTGGGTGCCGGTGCTGCTGAAGGTGCCATCGATGCTGCGTCCATCCTGAAGCCGTTGCTGGCCCGGGGTGAACTGCAGACCATCGGTGCCACCACCCTGGATGAGTACCGCAAGCACATCGAGAAGGATGCCGCACTCGAGCGCCGCTTCCAGCCGATCCAGGTCAAGGAGCCCTCCGTGGCCGACGCGATCGAGATCCTCAAGGGCCTCCGTGATCGGTACGAGGCGCACCACCGGGTCACCATCACCGACGGCGCGCTGGTCGCAGCGGCGAATCTCTCGGAGCGTTACATCTCGGACCGCTTCCTGCCGGACAAGGCCATCGACCTGATCGATGAGGCCGGTGCCCGGCTGCGCATCCGCCGGATGACCGCCCCGCCGGAGCTCAAGGCGATGGACGAGCGCATCGCCGCCACGAAGCTGGAGAAGGAGTCCGCGTTGGATGCGGAGGACTACGAGGGTGCCGCTTCGCTCCGCGACCAAGAGCAGAAGCTCATCGACGTGCGCAGAGAGAAGGAGCGCCACTGGAAGACCGGCGGCATGGACGACATCTCCGAAGTTGATGAGGAACTGATCGCCGAGGTGCTGGCGAACTCCACCGGCATCCCGGTCTTCAAGCTCACCGAGGAGGAATCCAGCCGTCTGCTGAGGATGGAAGACGAGCTGCACAAGCGTGTGGTGGGCCAGGAGGAGGCGATCAGGTCGGTTTCGCGGGCTATCCGCCGGACCCGTGCAGGCCTGAAGGACCCGAAGCGTCCGGGCGGCTCGTTCATCTTCGCCGGCCCCACCGGCGTCGGCAAGACCGAACTGGCCAAGGCCCTCGCTGAGTTCCTGTTCGGCGAGGAAGACACCCTGATCACCCTGGACATGTCCGAGTACTCGGAGAAGCACGCCGTGTCGCGGCTCTTCGGTGCCCCTCCGGGCTACGTCGGTTACGACGAAGGCGGGCAGCTGACCGAAAAGGTCCGGCGCCGTCCGTTCTCGGTAGTCCTGTTCGACGAGGTGGAGAAGGCCCACGCGGACCTGTTCAACTCCCTCCTGCAGATCCTGGAAGACGGCCGTCTGACCGATAGCCATGGCCGGGTGGTGGACTTCAAGAACACCGTGATCATCATGACCACCAACCTGGGCACCCGGGACATCTCCAAGAGCGTTGCCACCGGCTTCCAGTCGGGCACGGACACGCAGACCGGCTACAACCGGATGCGCGCCCGGGTCACAGAGGAGCTCAAGCAGCACTTCCGCCCCGAGTTCCTGAACCGTGTTGACGACGTCATTGTCTTCCCTCAGCTGACCCAGAACGAGATCATCCAGATCGTGAACCTGATGATCGGCCGTCTGGAGAAGCGTCTGGCGGACAAGGACATGGGCATCGAGCTCACCACCGCAGCCAAGGTGCTCCTGGCCACCCGCGGGTACGACCCGGCCATGGGTGCCCGACCGCTGCGCCGCACCATCCAGCGCGAAATCGAGGACCAGCTGTCCGAGAAGATCCTCTTCGGAGAGATCCACCCGGGCGACATCGTTGTGGTGGACGTTGACGGCGAGGGCGACGACGCGCAGTTCACCTTCGCAGGAAACACGAAACCCCGGATCCCGGACGCACTGCCGGCCGCGAGCTAACCAGCAAAAACGACGTCTGACCACCGTCGAGGCGGGCTGAAGTCCGGCGTATCTCACCTTGCCCTCAGCCTTCAGCCGGTCGTTGCCGGTGGGTCTCCTTAGTTGGCCGCCCCGTCGACGTGAATGCCGCAAGAGGCCGACAAAATAATTGTTGGGACAGACCCGCCATAAGAGGCAGAACTGGACCCATCCGGCATTTGAGGTGCCGCTGTGCCTCCGGCAATGGTGAGTTTTGATTTCAGGTCGGGGTGCCGTGTGCGGGCCCGGTGGTAGCCCGGGAGATCAGCGGTCTTCGCCGCCTTTGTGGGTAACTTCTAGGGCGCCAGCCGGTGGTAGGCAGAAGCAAAATGTATGAGGGGGTCCGGTACTTCCGCCGCTGGAGCGTCACTACCCATCGCAAGTACCTCTCCGACGATGAGCAGATGCGTTGCCGCCGGATGGATGGCAACCGTTCGCAGCTCGAAGTACGCGATCGATCCATCGAGGATCACCGATCCGGTGGCCGGGCCGCGGCGGTAGGGAACCTGGGCCAGCAGGCCCTCAACGGGGGTCCCTGGACTGGCCAGCCAATCCGCCGCGCCTTGGTGCTTGCTGCGCAACAGACTCAACGCCCACGTACCCCTCGTGGCAATTGCTTCGCCAATGCGTGAGCCCGCGTAGAGACTGACAAGCATCGTAGGCGGATCATAGGAGACGGAGAGAAAAGCAGTCACTGTTGCTGCGTAGTCGCGCTTGTGCAGCAATGTAGAAACCACGGCGACGCCGGCTGAGATGTCAGCGCTGAGCACGCGGTACAGATCGATGTCCGCTTCGGAAGGATGGTCGTCGCCTAGGCGATGCGCGTCCAACGTCCCTGGAATCTCCATAAGCACATCGTTTCACGCAGTGAACACATCAGGGCCGATCGTGACGAAGCCTTTGTGGTCGTTGTGGCTGTAGCATGCCTCCATCTCCCCGGTGCGCCGTCCGTCTGGCCCACGACGGCGGATCTCACACCAGCAGCTCGGCAGTATCAGTCAGGGGTTCAGGCCCTTGGCGTACGCGGCCTGCCCCACGTGCTGGAGGCAATCGGCAATGGTGCTGACCAGCCGCACCCCGAGAGTGACCGGCGGGTCCCAGCGGGTGTCGACGATGCGGTCAAAGTCCTCGTCACCGAGAGTTTGCAGAAAGTCCACGGTCTGCCGGTGAACGGCGTCGTAGTATTCGAGCAGCAGCGCTGACGGGGCCTTCACGGAATCGACTTTGGCTCTCGAATGGCCGTACCCGGTGTCACGCTCGGGAAGGGGGAGGCTGAAGCGGCCGACAAACCCCGGGGAGGTCCAGACCCGTTTTAGGCCGGCGGCGGAGGCTGTTAACGTCAACGTGGAACCAACGGCCGATGCCCTGTTGCAGAGGTAGCGGGTGTGGCCTCGCGCGCATAGGGGTGCGGCACCGCCACGGGACACTGCCCCACACGGGGGCCTCCCGCCGTCGGCCAGGATGACGGCGGAAGGCCCTTCTAGTGTTGGCCCGATTGCGGACGCCCGTCAGATGAGCCCTAAGCAGGGATGGCACCGAGCTGCTGCATGAGGCTCAGGTTGTCCGTGGTTCCCCAATGCTCGGCCACCTTGCCGTCCTCGACGCGAATAATGTCGGTGGTGCCGAATTCGACGCTTTTGCCGGTTGCAGCCATGCCGGCCATCTCGCCACGATGTGTGCCCGTGAGAATTACGTGGCACGCCTCCATACTTCCGTCAGCCAGTGACGCTTCCATCGTCTTGACTTTAATATCGGGGAACGCCGTCCGGATCGCGTTCACGAAGTACCGGACGCCGTCCTTGCCGGGCGGTTGCCCTGGAAGAGCCTCTTCGTGATCGACGTAGTCATCCGTCGCCAACTCGTCAATGAGGGACAGATTTCCGCCCTCGATTATCTCCTTGTAAAACCGCTGGATCAGTCCATTCCCGTCAGACATTTCCGACTCCTCTAGTACATGAGACCATTCAAGAACCCCCCGTTTTACATCCCCATCCCGACCAACGCCGCTGGCGTGAGGGCAACTCCGAGCGCAATCACGGCCAGTGCCACCGCAACCGAGCGGTTGGCGAGCCGCTTCCACGGGAGCATCTTCTCTCCTGCAATGAAGGCCCCAATCAGCGCCATCCAGCCGATGCTCATCACACCGAGCGCAAACAGCGCCACCATCAGCGCCCAGCAGCATGCGACGCACCACGCCCCGTGCTCAACTCCCATGCGCAGCGCGCCACGGTATCCGGGGCGCATGCGGTGCAGGATGAAGTCCATGGGCGTCCGGCATTTCATCAGGCTGACGTTCTTGGCGGGCGTGAGCTGATAGGCCGCCGCCGCCATAATCACCCCGGCCGCCAGGTACCGGCCGCCTTGATCCGCGGCGAAGAGCCCGGGAGCCAGCGACGCTACTGACATGTAGAGCGAATACGCCACGACGCCGAAGACCGTCCACGTGATCAGGTAACCGGCCACGAAAACGGCGGTGGATCCTGCCGGAGCATACCGCGCCATCTTGCGTCGGTGGCTCTGAATCCGGCCATATGCGACCACCATGGGTGCCACGGACGGGAACATCATGGCCGCCAACATCACCACCCACGTGGCGACGAAGAATCCCAGTGGCCCCGGCTCAGTCCACCGACCCATGTCCATCCCGCTCAGCTGAGTGGACGTGAAGACCCAACTCGCCGCGGCGAGTATCAGCAGGACCGCGATCAGGCCAGCCTCCCGCGGGTCGACGCGGGACGCGGCTGCCGTAGAACCGGCCGCTGTGGCAGGCGAAACGGCGGCGCGCGCAGACGGGCGCACGCCGCCTCTGGTGGACTGCTTCCTGCGCAGCATCAGCTGTCGGCGCTCATGCCCGGCCTTTGGGGGCGTCTTCGGCCATCGCGCTGGCGAAGGTGAAGTCCGCGGTCTCACCGTAGACGCCGTCGAAGTCAAGGCCAAAGAGGTCCGAGTGTACCTGCGCTTTGCCGATCCGGAATTCCGGGGCGAACCCGAACATCGCGTTCTTGACGGTGGTGACACCACCGTCGGGTCCCGGCAGGGCCTCGAACGTGTAGCTCACCCGCCCGGCAACCGAGGCGGACGGGGTGTCGCCGTCCGAGAATGTGACGCTGGCGCGCTCCACTCCCAGCCATTCTCCGTACAACGCCGCAAAATCCGCGAACGGGCCGCCGGCCTCACCATGAAGGATGCTTTCCAATGCAGCGGCTTGCGCAGCCGATGCGCCGTCGTCGACGACCACTCCCACCTTCCAGCCGCCGGCCGAGAGGTTCGACGGGAACCAGTTGCAGAAGGCGAAGGCGATGCCCGACAGATCGGTGTCATCGAGTTTTCCACTCGCGATTTGGAACACAGCCACGCCGCGGCACTCGCCATCCGATCCCGTGGGCGTACCATCCACCGGGCACGGACAAATCAGCTGGCAATTGCAGTTGCCGACATACTTTCCGGTCATTTCCCAAGACATTTAGAACTCCTTGCTGGCGCCCTCGCCTAGCAGAAGCGGCCCAGACTCCAGCGCCGAATATACTCAGGAACGGGGCGGAATGCCCCGTTAAGGCAGACAGTATTCCGGCGAAATCTGTGTGTCAATACGCCGAGGAAATAGGGCGCCGAAGGGGTCCCTTGTGGTTGATAAACCAGGGGTGCTGTCGTCGGGTTCAGAAGCACTCACAGCTAATACGGACACAGTCATGCCAGTGGGCCTATGGTGGCAGTAGGCTTCAGAAATCTCCCGGCACTGCAGGCGGCGGAAACAAACGGCAGGACAGATTTGAAAGGAAGCACGAATGGGTAACGCGATGCCGCTCCTTTCGCTCGATAATTACTTCCGGAACCTGAACCTTAGGGGTCGGATGGTGATATTCCAGTCGCCGCTGTCGGTGACGATGCTGCTCGTCGTTTTCCTGGCAGAGGCATTTCGCCCCGGACTCCTGCAGCCCGGCCCGTTCCTGTACAGTCTGGGCGCCCATCTGGTCCTTCTGGCCGCGTGCGCGCTGGTGCCGTGGGGGCGGCTGCCGACCCGCGCCTGGGTAGTCATTCCGGTCCTGGACTGCCTAGCCATCGGGTTCTCCCGCGCAGCGGCGGATCAATACCTCACTGTGCTGGGTTTCCTGCTGGTTTTTCCCGTCGTCTGGCTATCCCTCGGCCGCCACCGTAGCGGGGTTGTGATGGCGGTATCGGCCACGATTCTCAGTGCGGTCCTTCCGCCGCTGATCCTTGGAATGGGCTTCACAGGGCCGTCGTTCATCCGGATCGTACTCCTCCCGGTCATCCTCGGGGCGATCTCCCTCACCGCGCATGTGGTCTCCAACGCTGTCCTGCGTCAGCGGCTGCAGCTGGAAAACCAGGACAAGGAACTGCAGGAACTGCTCGCGGCAAGCGAACAGCGCGAGCGGTTGCTGGGCACCATCTTGGATACCGTCAGTGTGGGCGTGTGCGCGGTCGATGAACAGGGCCGGAAAATTCTCACGAACAAGCAGCAAAGCCACTACCTCACCGGTACCCTCAGCGAAAACGCGCCGGCGCCCGGGAGTGAGGAGGTGCCGGTGTTCGGCGTTGACCGGAGCAGCCCGCTGCCGCCGGCCCGGCACCCGCTGCGCCGAGCGGCCAGGGGCGAGGCGTTCACCGACGAATTGATCTGGATCGGCACCGGCACCGGTCAACGCGCCTTCTCCGCAACGTCTCGGCTGATCAAGGACGGCACCGGCCGGAGTTCCGGCGCCGTGCTGGCTTTTACCGACGTGACGGCGCTGGTCACAGCCCTTGCAGCCAAGGACCAGTTCGTCGCCAGTGTCTCGCATGAGCTGAGGACTCCCCTGACCTCGATCCTGGGCTACCTCGGCCTGGCCCAGGACGAACACCCCGACCTTCCCGCCGACCTGGCCCAGTACCTGGCCGTGGCCAAACGCAACGCCGAACGGCTGCTGCATCTGGTGACCGACCTGCTCTCAGTCGCCTCGGATACCCTGGTCATCAACTCCCGGCCAGCAGACCTGACCAAAGTGATCCGCCACAGCATCGAATCCGCCACTCCGCGCGCCAGTGCCGCGGGCATCAGCCTGCACCTTGAACCGTCCGGGCCCGTGACCGGCCGGTTCGATCCGGCCCGCATCGGCCAGGTCATCGATAACCTGCTCTCCAACGCGATCAAATACAGCCCCGACGGCGGGGCCGTCACGGTCCGAGCCCGCCGGGACGGGGACAACATCAGATGCGAGGTCGCCGATACCGGCATCGGGATGACCCAGGAAGAACAGGCCCAGGCCTTCACCCGATTCTTCCGCGCCGCACGCGCACACGCCTCCGCCATTCCCGGTGCGGGCCTGGGACTGCCGATCACCAAAACCATCATCGAAAACCATGGCGGGACGATCGCCCTGGCCAGCAGCCCCGGACGGGGGACCACCGTCACCCTGACACTGCCGGAGGCAGACGGCGGCTCCTTGGATGCCGGCGAAGTGCCGGCCATGTCATAGGCCAGCTAACCCAGCCTCGCAGAGCGCGATCCGGGTCAGCCGGAAACCTACTTCCGCTCCCGCCACAGCAGCGTCACGCCGAACGCGACGGCGCCGAGCACCAGTCCGGTGGCTGGCGCGCGTGCGGTGAAGCTTGTGACTACCGGGGAACAAGCCGCCACAGGGACGTGACCTCGGCCGTGCGCGCCTCGAACAGAGGATCGTCGCGGTCGGATGCCTTCGGATGCGTTGGCTTGGTGTCGAGCCGTTCCATCACTTTCAGCCCAGCCGCGTTGATGGCGGCCAGCAGATCGTCACGCGACCGCAGGCCAAGGTGCTCGGCCAGGTCGGAGAGGACAAGCCAGCCCTCACCGCCGGGCTCCAGATGGTCGGAGAGTTCGTTCAGGAAGCGGAACAGCATCCTGCTCCCGGGGTCGTAGACGGCACTGTCCAGGGTCGAATGCGGCGTGGCCGGAATCCAGGGCGGGTTGCACACAACGAGCGGCGCCCGTCCGGGCGGGAACATGTCGGTCAGGACGGCCTCAGCACGGTCCTGGACACCGAGGTTCCGGAAATTCTCACCGGCGCAGGCGATGGCACGCGGTTCATTGTCCGTCGCTACCACACGGTGGACGCCACGGCGCGCGAGGACGGCAGCGAGCACCCCGGTGCCGGTTCCGACGTCGAACGCCAGCGTGTCGGAGGGCAGCGGCGCGGCGGCCACGAGATCCACATACTCACTCCGGGTGGGGAAGAACGTGCCATAGTGCGGGTGGATGCGGCCCTGCAGGGCATCGACGTAGACGCCATTCCGTCGCCACTCGTGGGCGCCAATTGCCCCGACAAGCTCATGCAGGGACACAACGGAAGGTTCTCCGATATCGCCGTACGCTTCAGCGGCGGCCTCCCGGATATCCGGTGCGCGGCGCAGCGGCACCACCGGGCCCGGATCAAGAGGAATCAGCAGCAGTCCGAGAATGCGTGCACGATGCGAGCGGGACTGGCGATGCCGATAGAACCCATCGGCCGGAGTTCCTGCGATCTTTTTCTTTCCGGCGCTTGCCCGCCGGTCCATGGCGTTGAGGATCTGCCGTGCGTTGTGGAAGTCACCGCGCCAAAGCATCGCGATCCCCTGTGACGCCATCCGGTTCGCCTCATCGGCCGTGAGAGAGTCGGTGACCACTTCGACGCGCGTCGGCGCCGGCCTGCCGTTCGCCGAACGCCATCGCGCGGTCATGCTGTCACCAGCCTCAGCCCAGGTCACGAGGGCACACTCATCCATCGCAGCTCTGCGCGAGGGCTTGAGGACTGACGTCGGAATTCCCACGGGAGCTGGCATGTCGGTAGTGATAAAGATCCATTCCAAGAGTCCGGGGGGCCGATAGGAGACTGACGATTGCGGCGGTGATTCCACGACGTCCAAGGCTACGGCCCAAGATTCCGGACCGTCATCCGGCCGCGAACCGAGCTTGGTTGATGGCCGCTGAAGCCATTCAACCTGCATTGTCAGGATACAGGTGTGGCCATGGTCGCCACCCGCCGCCCGACCCCTGGGGAGGACGAAACCCCGGCCAGAGGTTGGGTTGAGGTCTTCAACAGTGAGGCGACCGTCGGCGCCCAACCCGGGCGACGCCGTCGTACTCCCCCTACTTTGGGAGCGTTGCATTGTTTTCCACCCGGCCAGGCCATACCGTGAAGGGACGGTCAGCCGAAGTGCAGGTGCGGGCATGCGAGCTATTTCCTGGTCAGTGCGCTGTCTCCTGTTGTGCGTGCTGACCGTGGGGATCCTCGGCGGTGCCACTACCCCGGCGCGGGACCCTACTGACTCACAGCCCCCAGGACCCGCGAGTCCCGGGCAGACCTACGACGCGCTGGACACCTTCCTCCGGGAGCAACTGGACACCCTCGGGATTCCGGGCGCCGCCATCGCCGTCGTCCGGGACGGCGTCCAGGTGCACTCCGCCGCATTCGGCCGCGCCGACGACACTGGGCGGCCGATGACCGCCCAGACGCCGGTCCTGCTGGCGTCCACCAGCAAGTCCCTCACGGCCATCGCCGTGATGCAGCAGGTGGAGGCCGGCCGGCTGCGGTTGGATGAGCCGGTGCAGACCTACCTGCCTTGGTTCAGGCTGAACGACAGCCGCTCGCAAGCCATCACAGTCCGCCACCTGCTCCACCAGGCCAGCGGCATGTCATCCAGGGACACGGCCTTTGAAGCCTCCGACGCGCAGGGCCCGGAGGCTCTCGAAGAAGGGGTCCGCGCCCTCTCAGGTGCCCCGCTCGCCGGCGAACCGGGCGAGGCCTTCCACTACGCCAGCGCCAACTTCAACATCCTGGGCCTCCTGGTGCAGACAGTCTCCGGCCAGCCCTTCGGCGAGTACCTGGAGCAGCACGTCTTCGGGCCGCTGGAGATGGCCCACAGCCACCCCACGCAGGCTGCCGCGCGCGCGGACAATGCGGCCGCCGGCTACTCGCTGTGGTTCGGCTCCTTCTGGCGCCAGACCGACGTGCCCGCACCCACCACCGGCATGCCGTCGTCCACCCTGTACTCGTCGGCTGAGGACCTGGGCCATCAGCTGATTGCATTGCTCGACGGCGGACGGTACGGCGATGCCCAAATCCTTCAGCCCGAGAGCGTGGCGGCGATGTTCGAGCCGGGTGTGCAGGTGGACGGGTCCAAGGGGTACGCCACGGGCTGGTTCACCCGGCCGCTGGTGGAGTCCGCCGATCCCGCAGCACTTCCCGTCCCGGAAGCGGACTTGCCGCTGCTCCTGGAACATCAGGGCGAATGGGGCAACAGCCACACCTACCTGGCCATGGTTCCGAATTCCGGCCTCGGCGTCGCCCTGGTCATCAACGGCAACGACACCGCTGCCCCGTCACGGCTGAAGGCCATCGACACCAACGTCCTGCGGATCCTCCACGGGCACTCGCCCGTGCCGGCGGTTGTCTTCGAGGACTGGCTGCAGCGCTACAGCTGGGCGGTGGCCCTGGTGCTGCTGCTCGCGGAGCTGGTGAGCCTGTGGCTCGCGCTGCGGTTCCTGCTCCGGCGGCGTGCCGCGTCTCCGAAGCGCTGGGTGCCTCTGGCGTGGGGAGTTGTTGCTCTCGCGCTCGACGGTTTCGCCTTGTGGCTGTGCCTCAGCTACGCCCCGGCCCGGTTCGACACCCACCTGTTTGTGATAATCCGTCAATTTCCCGACGTCGGGATCTCTCTGGTGCCGGTGCTCGCACTTGCCATCCTCTGGCCAATTCCGCGGACGGTCTGGCTTCTTTCCGGGATGCGGGCCGGCCAGCAAGAAACGGCTTAAGGTGGTCCGCGATGCGGCAGCGTGGACCGTCAGTGCCCTGTGATGATGACGTCGATACCAAGTCCGGCGAGGTAGTCGACCAGCCAGTCGAACCCGGTGCCGGCAGCGAATATCCTGCCAGGCCCCTTACGCGCCTTGAGGTCCCCGGGCAGTACGCCGTCCCCGAAAAACACGTAGGTCCGGTCTGTATTGCGCTTGTTGCTGACCCACACCAATCCATCGAACCCGGCCGCGTGGGCGGCCTCTGCCCAGCGCACGGTGCGGTGATACTGGGTGGACATCGTCCCGGTGACGTGCTTGGCCTCAGTTCCGAGCACGCGCAGTCCATCGCCCATCAGCGACGCCAGACGCAGGTCCCTAGTCGGCGTGAGCGGCGCGCAGACTTTGTCTTGGAAGCTGTCGGAAAGAATCTGCCCAGGCCCCGGCGGGACGTCGTGCAGGATCGACTCGCAGACGGCGGCTTCTTCGGTGTCGGCCGCATACAGCACGGGTACCTTTAGGTCCCCGAAAAACGCAAACCTACTGGGATCCCCTCCACCCGGGTTGAATTTGTCGACGGTCCTGGAGTTGCTGAAGACGCGGAACAGGTGACTGCCGGCCGGGAGCACGTACTCCTGCGGCTCGAACGGCTTCGGCGGGACATATCTCACCACTGAACGTTGAAGGCGTGCCGGGCTGCCTCCACCACCATATTGGGGTTGGCCAGCTGGTCAACGGGGCGGGCCCCGTCCAGGTATCCGGTGCGGATAAGCATCCACAACGCCAGGCTCGACTCCGAACGCCCGGCTTCCTTGGCAACGCTGAGCAGGTCCGCCATTACGGGCCGAATCTTGTGTTCCTGACGGTCAATCTGGAAGCCCGGGTAACGGTAGGCGCCGGCGCGCCTGACCGCCAGCAGCTTGCCGGCCGTGTGCTGTTCGGACGCATAACTGCGGTTCGGCGACTTCGAACCCACCGCCGCAGAAACTTCAGTGGCCGTAAGGAGTTTGAACTCCCTCTCCATCGCCCGCCACAGGTTTTCCGTGGCCTGGATACTGCGGGCAAGCTGGGGTGAAGCCGGGGTTTCCACTTCCTCCAGCGCAGACCCGAGAGCCTTGATACTGCGTTCCATATTGACTGCGGTGTCGACCAGTACACGCTCCGTGGGCACGCCCTCCACCTGCCGCGGGTCAGGACGCGTGCGGCGCCTTTTTCGCGCGCGAAATGGCAACCCTCCCAGGATGACCTCTACAATCTCGCCGTCCTTTACGGAGATCTTCACCGGGATCCCCACGCGGGAGCCTGTGGGTGTGGTCCCGATGATTTTCGCAGCGGCCAGTTCGACGTCACCCAGCACGTTCTTACGTTCCGTGCCGTACTTGAAGACGCCGAGCTCCTTCGGTCCAACGGCAAACTTACGGCGGCCGTAGACCACGGCCTTCGCGGTGGCCGAATCAGCCAACGCTCCGTGCCGTTTTTTCTGTGGCATTTTGGTTCACTTCCTGACGGTTCTGACATCTAGCATACTTGTCTGAATCGTCAGAAGGTAGTAGTCGGCGCATGTCAAAGAGGGTAGCCCTCCCTGGTTTTCCGGAGGCGACGGTCGGCCCCCAGTCCACGCGCCGCCGGGCTCTACTGATAGGTGCATCATGGGTCCTCAACCTGGCGGTGGCCGAATACTTCATCTACCGGCGCGCCCAAGGACCCGCACGAACGCCCCGCCCTTCCGTCCGGCTGGCTTAGGGCCAGCCGGGAGCTGACGGTAGCCGCAAGCGGCGGAATTAGTAAGTGCGCTTACGGATTGGGATCTAAACTTAATCATGGACACGATCCCGGCGGTTTTCCTCGTCATCGGGGCAGCGTTCGCCTGGCTGGGCGTAACGCTAGTCGTCATTCTCCGCTCTCGGCGCCGAAGGAGTGCATCGAGGCCGATACATCCAACGCATCCGACGGACCAGGCTCACCCCCGGACCGGCATGCGCTGGCGCCGCCTCCGCAGGATCGCGGACCAGAACACGGGAACTCCGGCGAGACGACGCAGTCTGAAAGTCAGGAAGGTCCGCCATTAAGACCTGGTGGTTGAGCCTGTCGAAGCCGCGGTTTCGACAGGCTCAACCACCGGCAAGGTTTCGACAGGCTCAACCACCGGCAACAGGCTCAACCACCGAAACTCCACCGCTTCAGGACACGCGGCGGAATTCTCCTGGCCGGAGCTGGACATGGATGGGCAGCACCAGCTGGATGTGGGTGTCGCCGATGGGCTTGTCGAGCAGCTCGTTGATGGAGGTCTGCCCTTCCAACTCGCTGTGCTGGTTTTTGCCCATGTATCGAGCTTATGTGCGCCACGGCGGGAGTGAATCCTAAGACACGCGTGAGCTATGGCCTCTTGTCTGCGGCAGTGCCAGTATGTGGAGAATCAGGTTCGCTGCAGGCGCCCAAAACCGGGCAGTAAGGACGCGCGGTCATGACCTACGTCAACAGTTTGGCCGATGTGCGCGCAGGCGACATCGCCGTGGCCGGCGGCAAGGCCGTGGGACTGGGCGGCCTCATCCAGGCTGGGCTGCCGGTCCCCCCGGGGTTTGTGCTGAACATCGTAGCCTATTCGCATTTTGTGGAAGCCAATCACCTCGAGGCCGGCATCCAGGAACTGGCAACCCTGCCGCCGCAGGCCACGCCCCAGGACTACGCGGACTCCTCGGACTCCTCGGAGCGGATCCAATCCCTCTTCAGAAGCGGCACGATGCCGGCCGACATCGCAGCAGAACTCGGCGCTGCCTACGGGCGTCTCGACGGGCGTCTCGACGGCGGGGATGTGGCCGTTGCGGTGCGCTCCTCCGCCACGGCCGAGGACCTCGCGGAGGCCAGCTTCGCCGGGCAACAGGAAACCTACCTGAACGTCCGCGGGGCCGAGGCGCTGTCCGCGTCCGTGATCGATTGCTGGGCTTCCCTGTGGACGGCGCGTGCCATGGCCTACCGGAACCGTGAAGGCATCGGACCGGACTCGGTGCGCATCGCCGTGGTGGTCCAGCGGATGGTCGAGGCCGAGGCCGCCGGAGTGATGTTCACCGCCAACCCGGCCAACGGGCGCCGCGACCAGATCGCCATCAGTGCCGCGTGGGGCCTAGGCGAGTCCGTGGTCAGCGGGACGGTCACCACGGATGACGTAGTTGTCGACGCCGGGACGGGCGCCGTGCTGTCGCGACGCACCGCTGACAAGGCGGTTATGACTGTCTATGCCGAGCACGGCACCCGGGAGCAGCCGGTGCCGGCGGACCGCCCTCGTGCGCCCGTACTAGACGACCGTGCCGCAGCCGAGCTGGCCGGCTATGGAACCCGGATCGCCGATCATTTCGGCGCCCCGCAGGACATCGAGTGGGCGCGGACCGGCGACGGGTTCTTCATCCTGCAGTCTAGGCCCATCACCGCGCTGCCCGAACCGTCGGCCGACACCCCGGACATCTGGCCCGTGCCCTATCCGAAGGGGCTCTACTTCCGGGCGAGCATCGTGGAACAGCTGCCCGACCCGCTCTCGCCGCTGTTTGCCGACCTCATTGATGGCTCGGTGTCCCGCTCGCTGAGATCCCTGATGAACGAGGCCGTGGGCACGAACGTCATCCGCGAGGACGACGTGCGACTGCCCACCATCAACGGCTACGCCTATTACTACTACCGCACCTCGGGAATGTGGCGGGTGATGGGCAAGGCGCTGACGGCGGTACGCGCGCTGGCCCGCGGCCAGGCGCACATGGGTGTGGCCGGCTGGCGCGAATTTTCGCATCCCCGCTACGAACGGGTGATCAAAGTCTGGCAGGCGAAGCCCGCCGCGGAGCTCTCCGGTGCGGAACTGCTCGAGGGTGTGCAGGCGCTGCTGGATGCCGGCACCGTGTACTACACAGCCGTGCAGTCAGTCATTGCGCTCGCCGCAAGCAGCGAACTCTCGTTCCGGGCGTACTACGACAAGTTCATCCTGCGCGAGGGGGATCCCCACGCCCTGACGTTCATCCTCGGCTTCGACAGCGAACCCATCCGGGCGGAGAAGTCGCTGTATGATCTCGCAGCCTGGGCCCGCGGCGTTCCGGGATTGGCTTCGGCGATCCTCCATGAACCGACGACGGCGTTGGCCGAGTCCCAGCGCACGGGATTCCCGCCTGCCGGGTTCAGTGAGTCGTTGTGGCAGTTGTGGCGTCTTCGCTTCCAGGACCACCTCGGCCGGTTCGGCCATGCGGTCTACAACCTGGACTTCGCCAGCCCGGTGCCGGCCGACGATCCGTCAGCGCTGCTGGACACGGTCAAGTTCTACCTGCGCGGGCAGGGCGCTGACCCCCATGAGCGGCAGCGGCACTCGGCCGAACGCCGGGAGGACGAAACACGCCGGATCAGCACCCGGCTCGGGCCGCGCCGCCGGGCCGCGTTCCTCCGTTTGCTCCGGTGGGCACAGAACACCGCGCCGATCCGCGAGGATGCCCTGGCCGACGTCGGACTGGCCTGGCCGCTGCTCCGGCGAATGCTGCTGGAACTCGGACAGCGGCTGGTGGACTCCGCTGTCATCGCCGAGCCCGCCGACGTGTTCTGGCTGCGGCACCAGGAGCTGCGCAGCGCCGTCGAGTTCGGGCTGGCCGCGCCGGGAACCCCGGCGGTGGCAATTGCCGGAGCGGACCGGCCCGTCCGCGCCGCCGCCGTCGAGGAGCGCAAGATGCTGTGGCGGGGCCAGGCAAAGGCCGCTGCCCCGCAACTGCTGCCGGAGAGCCGGTGGATGGAAAAGGCCTTCGGGTCCATGATGCCCGCAGGCTCGCAGCACCAAACCGGCGACATCATCAAGGGCACCGGCGCGAGTGCGGGCCGGGTCACCGCCCCGGCCCGCGTCCTGCGGGGGCCCCAGGACTTCGCCCTGATGGAGCCAGGAGAGGTCCTCGTGGCCCGCATCACCACGCCCGCCTGGACCTCGCTGTTCGCGATGGCCTCCGCCGTGGTGACCGACGTCGGCGGACCGTTGAGCCACAGCTCCATCGTGGCCCGGGAGTACGGCATCCCGGCCGTGCTCGGCACGGGCGTGGCCACCCAGCGGCTGACCAGCGGCCAGCAGATCCGCGTGGATGGCGACGCCGGCACCGTCACGATCGAGCAGCCAAGCCCTACACAGGGGCCGTGACCCGGTGGCATGATGGGCGCATGAGCCGAGTCACGAGCGACCTGACCATCTCCCTCGACGGATTCCTCGCCGGCCCGAACCAAAGCCCGACGGATCCCCTGGGCGAGAACGGCGAGCTCCTGCACCGGTGGATGTTCGAGGAACCCGAGGCCAACGCGGCAGCGATCGAAGGCATCCTCGCGGCCGGCGCCTACATCATGGGACGGAACATGTTTGCGGGACCCGGACCCGGGGCGTGGGATGAGGACTGGCGGGGGTGGTGGGGTGAGGAACCGCCCTATCACGCACCGGTGTTCGTGCTCACCCATCATCCACGCGCGCCCCTGGAGATGCAGGGCGGCACCACGTTCAACTTCGTGACCGACGGCATCGCATCGGCACTTGCCCAGGCGCGGGAGGCCGCCCGCAGCAAGGACGTGGCCATTGCCGGAGGGGCGCAGACCGTCCAGCAATACCTCTCGGCGGGGCTGATCGACGAGCTGCGGCTACACACCGCGCCCATCATCCTGGGAGCCGGCGAACGGCTGCTCGACGGCGTCGCGAACCTCAAGCTCGAGCCGACGGAAGTGAGCGGTACTAGCCTCGTCACCCACGTGCGCTACCGCGTCATCCGCTGAAAGGCTGACGCTCAGTGCATCAGACGCACGCGTAAGGTCTTTTGTCGCCCCTTCCCGCTACACTGACTGAATCGAACATAAACTCCCGTTGGCTCCAGGGCGGCCATATGGCTCTGACCTGCGGAAACGCCTGGTGAACAGGTGTCCGAGACGGGTGCCTGAGCATGGTCTTTTTGCGCGCTAAGCTCGGCTCAAGCCCAATGTGGTTCCCGTCACCCTTGGCAGGGGCGCTGCCGCGCTCCTCGCGGAGTGTGGCGTTCACCGTCGCGACCTCACCTGACAGGAGACTTACCGATGAAGGTATTGATCATGACACTGGGGACGCGCGGTGATGTCGAGCCGTTCATAGCCCTGGCACGGGGATTACTCGCTGCCGGGCACGAGGTGGTGCTCACCGCGCCGCAACGGTTCGCCGGGTTCGCCGCTGGTCACGGGGTGCCGTTCGCGGGCGTGGACGACGGCCCGATGCGGTTGATGGATGACCCGGCAGTTGCAGGTGCGGTGATCGAGGGCGGTGTGCGTGCCCGGCTACGGCAGGCACGGACCATGCCGGCCATGTTCACCCAACTGTTGGTCGACTGCTGGGCCGTCGCTTCACACGGCGCGGGTGCCGGTGCGGACATTGTGGTGCACAACGGCCAGATCATCGCCGGGCAGCACGTGGCCGAGAAGCTGGGTATCCCTGCGGTGCTGGCTCTGCCGATACCGATGTACGTGCCGACCAAGGAGTTTCCGTGGCCGGGCGTGGGCATGCCGTCCTGGCTGCCTGCGGTGGCCAATCGGGCCACGTTCCTGGGGATGAAGGCCCCGGCGGCGATATTCGGCCGGGTCGTCGACAGGTGGCGCGAAGACACCCTCGGCCTTCCGCGCCGCCGCGGCCGGCACGACCCGCTGCGCCGGCCGGACAACGGACAGGCTCCGGTGCTGCACGCGTTCAGTCCCTCGGTGCTGCCCCCGCCAGCGGACTGGCCGGACTCGGTGCACACCACCGGCTACTGGGTTCTCCCGCCCTCGGACGAGGCGCTGCCGCCGCGCGTCGAGGACTTCCTCGCCGCCGGCGACCCGCCGGTGTTCGTCGGATTCGGGTCAATGTCCGGCAGTGACCCCGCGCGCAGCACCGCCCTGGTCCTGGAAGCCGCACGCCGCGCAAAGACACGCCTGGTGATCGGTGCGGGATGGGGCGGACTGGACGGCAGCATACAAGGTGACGGCGTTCTTGCTGTGGAGGATGTGGATTACCTGCGGTTGTTCCCCCGCGTGGCTGCTGTGGTGCACCATGGGGGTGCAGGCACAGCTGGCGCCGCATTCGCCTCCGGGCGCCCGCAAGTGGTGTGCCCGTTCGTCGCCGACCAGCCGTTCTGGGCTCGGCTGGCACACCACCACGGTGTCGCTCCCGCACCACAGCCCCAGCGGCACCTCACGGCCGGCGGCCTCGCCGCCTCCATCACCACCGCCGCCACGGATCCCGATATGGCGCGTGCCGCCGAAGAGTTGGGCCACCGTGTACGCGCCGAGGACGGAGTATCCGCAGCAGTGACCGCGCTGGAGCGCATTGCGGTGCCATGAGCGGAGGGGCTTTTGCAGGTGGCCCATTATGCGGGGCCCGAGGACGCGCGCAGGTTAGCCTTTTCGTAACAGGGATGGATCCTCGTCGAAAAGGAGACCACCATGCCCCCCATATCGCCCTCACGCGGTCGTTGCTCGCGTGCGGCATCATCGCGGGAGCGACGTTGCCCATCATTCTCGGAGTTGCTGGAGCTACCCGCCAGGTGTACAGCTTGTTCTGATGCTCGAGCGCTGGCGAACTTCTCGCTCGTCACCGGCACGCTTATCATCGTTTTCGCGTTTGCGGCCGAGATCGCTTACCGCTTGGACGCACTCGAGATCTGGCGGCTCGCACCGGCCGGGATCCTTGAGCAACTATCGCTCCTCGCCGCGTACAGCTGGCTTATCGCAATCGGAATCCACTACTGCCGCACCCAACCCGTCGGCGCGAGCACGTAGGCGCCCTATTGTGTCTGGACTCCCCGCGAGGACCTTTGAGGCGCGCCTGCCGCCTTCGTGGGCACTGGGGCTAGCCGATGATGGGCCGTTCTTCCGGGAGCTGGTAGAGCCGTGGGCGGGAGGACAGGGCGAGGGCGGACGCGACGGCGATGGTGCCGATGCGACCCGTGAACATGAGAGCCATGAGTACCCATTGGGCGTTGGCGGGCAGGTCGTAGGTGATTCCGGTGCTTACGCCCACGGTAGCGAACGCGGAAATTGATTCGAAGAGGACTTTCTCGAGGCTGTAGTCCGTGAACATGAGGAGCAGCAGCGTGCCGCTGACCACGGCGGCGACTCCAAGGAGTGCGACGGAGAGGGCCTGGCGTTGGACGGAGGAGCTGATGGAGCGGTGGGCGATGGTGACCTGGTCGCGGCCCCGGATCTCATTCCAGATGGCGAACCCCAGAACCAGGAACGTGGTGATCTTGATGCCGCCGGCGGTGCCTGCGCTGCCACCGCCGATAAACATCAGGATATTGGTGATCATGAGGGTCTCAGGGGCGGCTGAGGCGTAATCGATGCTGTTGAAGCCCGCGGTGCGCGGGAAGACACTCCCGGCCAGGGTTGCCAGGAGTTTCCCGGCCAACGACATGGGACCGAGGGTCTCGTCCCGGTTCCATTCAAAGGCGCCGAAGAGCACACCCCCGACGGCCAGGAGGAGCAGGGTGCCGTAGACGGTCAGACGAAGGTGAACGCTCCAGTCTTTCATCCTGACACCGCCCTTGAGCAGGGCGATGAGCACGGGGAATCCGAGCCCTCCGGCGATCACCGCCAGGCAGACCGGGATGATGATCCAAGGGTCGTCGGCGAAGCTGATCAGGCTGTCGCTGTAGAGCGCGAAACCGGCGTTGTTGAACGCTGAAACAGCGTGAAACGTCCCGTGCCAGAGGGCTGTGCCCGGATTGTCGTCGTAGGCAAACCAGAAGCGGAGCGTGAGAACGGCGGCCGTGACGGCTTCGAAAACAACCATGATCCGGGCGACCCGGAAAAGGACGGAGCGGACATCGCCGAAGTTTAGGGTGTGCGTTTCGGACTGGGCGACCAGCTGGCCCCGGAGCCCGATGCTTTTGCGCACGAGCAGCGCCAACAAGGTAGCCAAGGTCATGATACCGAATCCGCCGACTTGAATCAGCCCGAGAATCACGGCGTGTCCGAAAGGCGTCCAGAACGTTGGGGTGTCGACAGTGATCAGGCCTGTGACGCACACAGCCGAGACGGCTGTGAACAGGGCCGGAAGTACGGGGTCTGCCTCTGCAGCCGTACGCGCGACAGGCAGCATCAGGAGTCCGGAGCCCAGGAGAATCACGGCGAGGAACGCCAGGGGCACCGAACGGACGGGATGCAGCAGCCCTCGTCCGATGCTGTCGCCTTGGGCTCTGATCCGCAACTGCATTCGCCGGCCGGCATTCAAGGGCGCGGTATTGCGGATCTTCAGACCTTTTTCTCTTCCGTCGGCCTTCACTTGGACATCTCCTCGGCTTCTGCTGCGACGTTGCGGATACCCCGCGGCCGCCCGGCCCGGACCCACGCCCCGTACAGGACGGCCGCGATGATCAGGGCCGCGGCCAGACTGATTATCGGCAGGCCCCGGGAGAGGTTGGCGATGAGGGTGAACCCCACCACCGCGGCGCCCGCGATATTCATGATGAGGTAGCCGCGGCGGCCCTCACGGTGGGAGAAAAGGGCCATGGAAAGCAGACCGGCCAGGAAGCTCAGGAAAACCGACACAGCGTAGAAGAGCACAAGTTCCTGGTCGATGCCGCCGGCCGCGGCGGTGACAGCGCATGCCAGAGCGATGAACAGCACCACCCCCCAGTAGGGCGTGTGGTGGGTGTTTGTGCGTCCCAGCGCGGGAGGAAGAATGCCGACCGTATCGCCCTGCCGGTTCGTGTGGCGGGCGAGGGCCTTGAGCAGGCCCGGTCCTGCCTGGAACGAGGAGCTGGCGGCCGAGAGAAGCAGCAGGGCGGTAACGAGCTGGAAGGCGGCAAAGACCGGGCCGGGGGCCGCGAGCCGGGCCAGCTCAGCGATCTGGGTGCTGTCCTCGGGCGGGATGCCGACCTGCAGGTGCGCGGCTTCCAGGGTCAGGCCCAGGGTGATCGATCCGACGATGGCGAGGGTCAGCCACAGCGTGACCCTCCCGAAGCGGCTCCGGCCGGCATCATCGAGCTGGCCCAGCTGGGCGATCGCCGAAGACGGGGCTTCCACGCCTGTGGCCAGAGCCATGGCCACGGGGAAGGCGAGGACCACGGCGATGACCGGGGTGTGTCCTGGTGTGTCGGTGATGGTCCCCACCGGTTGCGGGGTGGCGCCCAGGCCGTAGAGCAGGACGAGGGCGGAGACGATGATGAACCCGACGGTCATTGCGGCGAACACCAGCCGCCCCAGATGCCCGAACCACGTCGCGGCGCCGACGAGGACGACGAGTGCCAGCGCGAGCGGCAGGCGCCAGGGCGCCAGGGCGGGAAAGTAGGCGATCGCCGCTGACGCCCCGGCCGAGACGCTGATGGCGATCGTGAGGACGAAATCGACCACGAGTGCGCCGATCGGTATGAAGGACCAGCGGTCCCCGAAGGCTTCACCGACTGCTGCCGACGCTCCGCCGCCCTGCGGGTAGCGGATGACCAGTTGCCGGTAATTGAGGATCACCAGGGCGATGATCGCCACGACGAGCACCATCGTGGGCACGAGCAGGGCCAGATCGCCGTTCAGCGCCCGGAGAGCTGCTTCAATGGCGTACGCGACTGAAGACACGGGGTCGGCCATCACGGCAAACGAGAACGCCAGCAGCAAGGCCGTCCGGGAACGCAGAGCTCCGGCGAGTCCGCGCTTTGGGGCCATCCTCTCAGGTGCCGGCATCGGATGATCCTTTCCGTTCGTCGGCCCGGCCTGCTTTTACCGGTGCGTGACCCGGCAGGACTGCCGAGAACATCACGGAGCGTAACACCGGAAATCCGGCGCACCGCCGCCCCCGCCGCAGTCTTAACGAATCCTTAACGCCGCCATTTCCCGGGCGCTTCGCCCCTTGACGGGTCTGACCGCACGTCTTGCACACACCGCCGGGCCGGAGGGGTAAGCGCTGGTCTTCCTTGGCCGTTCGGGTGCTTGTATGCTGTGGATCGGAGAGCCGGGAAGCCTGGTCGGCCCGTGGGCAATGCCCGCGGAACGCCCCGGCGACCGCCTCGGGTGTTCGCGTGATGACCTGAGGAGCGGCCGGCTCATGAATACATCAACACAACCTGTCATCGAGACCCTCGGCCTTGTCAAGGATTTCGGCAGGACGCGGGCACTGGACGGCCTGAACTTGAGCGTCGCCGCCGGTGAAATCCACGGATTTCTGGGCCCCAACGGTGCGGGCAAGTCCACCACCCTGAGGGTGCTTCTGGGCCTGATCCGCCCCACGGCCGGGACGGCCCGGGTCTTCGGCCTAGATCCCTGGGCCGATCCTGTCAGCACCCATCGGGACATCGCCTACGTCCCGGGTGATGTGAGCCTGTGGCCGAACCTTTCCGGCGGGGAAGTCATCGATCTGCTCACCGGCCTGCGCGGCGGCGCCGACGAGAATCTGCGCCGTGAGCTCATCGAGGAGTTTGAGTTCGATCCGCGGAAGAAGGCCCGGACCTACTCGAAAGGCAACCGGCAGAAAGTCGCCCTGATCGCCGCGTTCGCCCGCCCTGCCAGGCTGTATCTGCTGGATGAGCCGAGCGCCGGCCTGGACCCGGTGATGGATGCCGTGTTTCGCGGCCAAATCGAACGGGTCAGGAGGGACGGGGCGACCGTCCTACTCTCAAGCCACATTCTCAGCGAGGTCGAACAGCTCTGTGACCGGATCACCATCATCCGTTCCGGAGCCGAGGTCGAGACCGGGACCCTTGGTGAACTCCGGCACTTGAAGCGCACGCATTTCCGAGTCACCGGACTTGCCGATCCGGCACGGCTCACTGCTCTGCCCGGCATGCACGGGATCAGCATCGACGGCGCCACCGCCGAGTTCGACGCCGATGCCGCCGACCTCGGTGCCGTCCTGGCCGGCATCGCCGAGCCAGGGATCAGCGGACTCACTGTCGCACCGCCTTCCCTGGAGTCCCTGTTCCTGCGCCACTACAGTGACCGCAACGCCAGTGAGGTGAAGTGATGCCCGGCGTGCTGCGGCTGGCGTTGTTCCAGGCGCTCAGGGACCGGGTGACGCTGCCGGTCTGGATCCTGGGCATCGCTCTGCTCGGCTTTGCGACCTCCAGCGCGGTCGTCACGCAATTCGGTGACGAGCCCTCGCAGGCAGCCATCCTGACCCTGGCAGCATCGAATCCGGCGTTTCTTTTCCTCCGCGGACTGCCCGACGGCACCGGCGTCGGGGCGGTCGTGTTCTTCCAGGGCTACGCGTTCACGGCGGTCCTGGCAGGACTGATGAGCACTTTCCTGGTGGTCCGGCACACCCGCACCGATGAAGAGCTCGGACGGGCCGAACTCCTCGGCTCCGTTCCGCTCCCGCGGGCAGCGTCCCTGGCGGCGACGCTTCTGCTGGGCGCGGCCGCGAACCTGCTTCTGGCCGTGTTCGTTGCCGCCGGTTTCGTCGCGGCCGGGCTGCCGGTTCCCGGCGCAGCGGTGGCCGGTGCCGCTGTCGGTGCTGTCGGTGTCTTCTTTGTGGGTCTCGGCGCGGTCGCCGCCCAACTCCTGCCCTCGGGCAGGAGCGCGAACGGTGCCGCTGCAGGCCTGGTCGGAGCTGCATATCTGCTCCGGGGTGCCGGGGACGCGCTGGGGACTCCGGCGGCGGACTTGCTGCACGTGAGCAGTGCGTGGCCGTCGCTGGTCTCGCCCATCGGCTGGGGCCAGCGGTCACGGCCGTTCACCAGCCCGGACCTGTTCGCGCTGGTGGTACTTCTCGCGGCGGCGCTGGGCCTGGCAGCCGCTGCCGTACTGCTCCGGCAACGGCGGGATGTGGGCGCCAGCCTCCTGCCCCAGCGCACGGGCAGGGAGCGGGCCGGAGTCGGGGGGACTTCGTTCGTGGGCCTGGCCTGGCGCCTGCAACGCTCCACCCTGGCCGGATGGTGCGTCGGCGCCGCGGCCCTGGGTGCCGTGGCCGGCGCTCTCGGCCCCCTGGTTACAGAGACCATGTCCAGTGTCGCGCCGTTGAAAGAACTCATTTCCCGGCTCCTGCCGGGCGGCCAGGCCGGGCTGATCGATGTTTTCATCACCGCCCTGCTTGGCGTGGCCGGGGTGTTCGCGGCGGCTGCAGGCATTCAGGCGGTGCTGCGGATGCGCGCAGAAGAGGCCGAAGGAAGAGCCGAGCTCCTTCTGGCCGCGCCGGCATCCCGGAGCCGGTGGCTCGGCGCGAACTTGTTCATCGCTGCCGTCTCCGCGGTCGCCGTCTCCGGAACGGCAGGGGTCTCTGCCGCCGTCGGCCTGGGACTCTCGGGCACCGCCAACGGATCCGCTGCCTCCTTGGTGCCCGCAGCGCTGGCGCACGTCCCCGCGGCCCTGATATTCCTGGCGGCGGCCTCCGTGGTCTTCGGCGCCGCACCACGGCTCAGCATTCCGCTGGGGTGGGGGATGCTGGCCGCCGGACTCGTGCTGGGCGAATTCGGGGAGCTGTTCGGCCTGCCGTCGTGGCTACAGGACGTGAGCCCGTTCCGGCACTCCTCGGCCATGCCTGTGGAACCTTTCGACCCGACCGGGGCACTGGCCATGGCCGTCATCGCGGCCGCCCTGGCCGGCCTGGCCGCCTACTCCATCCAACGGCGGGACCTCAGCGCCTAAAGGGCCATCGTGTGCGAAAGGAGATGGTTAGGCACGGGATGCCATGAAGTCAGCGACGGCTGCTTGGGCTTCTTCCCGTGCTGGTCCGAGCCAGAACAGGTGGCTGGGCGCTGACAGTTCGACGAGCGTGGCCCCGGGAATAGTGTCCGCGTAGTCCTCTGCGTGGGCGAAAGCGACACCGGCATCCTGGCGTGACGCGGTCACCAACGTCGGACAGGTGGTCCGGGTTTGGACCAGTCGGCGGTATGAAGCACGATCGGGTCGGGCCTGCTGCAGATCGTTGACGAACCCACTACCGGAGCGCATCGTCCGGAACAGCTCCCGTGCCCGACGTTTGTCCTCTGCGGACCAGGTATGCCACCAGTCGTCCACCGGCGTCTTGGATAGTGAGCCGACCATCCGGCGTAGCCCGGCATCGGACTCGACCAAACATGCCACCGTCGCCCATGTGAAGCCCTGCAGGGCCGCAGAGAACGCCAACGAGCCGAACCGGGCTTCGCGGCGGGCGTCTGGATACGCCCGCGTCGAAGCGGCGCAGCTGTGCAGGACCAGCCGGGGCACCAGTTCGGGCAGGGACCACGCGGCGTGAAGGGCCTGCATGCCGCCGAAGGAAACGCCAACCGCCCCTGCGGTCTGATCGATGCCCAGTTCCTCGCACCACTCAGCCACCGCCGGAACAAACTCGGCGGCGTTCAGGCGTCCCACATCCGTGTTCCCGTAGCCTGGGCGTGAGAACGCCAGCACCCCGTGCCCTCCTGACGTGTAAAGGCTCCAACCGCAATCACTGGCCGCAGAGCAATGCCCCCCCGTGGAAGAACAGCACAGCCGGCTTGTCCCCGGCCGGTACATGACCTCCACAGGATCCAAGCGTGTTTGGATCACTCGGGACTTGCTCATTGTCCAAGCCTACGGTGTGCATCCCGACCCCACCCAGCAGCCCCAGAACGATGAGTGGAAGGGGCATCATTCCGGTACGAAGTGTTCGGCGGCCGGCGCCGAGTTTGCCGCTGAAGCGTTCGCGCATGCGCATGCTGGCGTCGGCAGGCACGCTGCCCCTCTGCGCAGCGTGGGCTGTCGCGGGGGAAAGATTCTACTGAATATCTGTGGTGACGGCCGGGGTTCGGCGGCCCCCGCCCATAGACTGGAGGAAGGTGAGCCGGGAAGTCTGGTCGGCACAGTATTTGTCGACCCTACGATCGGGACCCCTCATGAACCTTCAGTCAACTCCGCCCCGCGGATCCACTGTCTTTGGACGCGGCAGCTACGCCGAGGCATTGCGCATCGGAACGATCCTGCGGAAAGAAACCGTCGGTGGAGCCCTGCTGGTCGCCGCAGCCGTCATCGCACTCCTTTGGGCGAACTCACCCTGGGCTGAGAGCTATTTTGCCCTTCGGGACTTCAGGATCGGCTACGGGCCCTGGCATCTTGACCTCAGCCTCGGAGCCTGGGCTGCCGATGGCCTCCTGGCGATCTTTTTCTTCCTCGTCGGGCTCGAACTCAAACGGGAGTTCGTCGCCGGAGACCTGCGACAGATCAGTAAATCCATCGTGCCCGTCGCCGCAGCCGTCGGCGGAGTTGTTGTCCCCGCCGTGCTCTACGCCCTGATCAACCTCTCGGATCCGGAGGCACTGCGGGGCTGGGCGATCCCCACCGCCACCGACATCGCCTTCGCCGTTGCTGTTCTGGCGATCATTGGCTCGCACCTGCCCAGCGCCCTGCGGATCTTCCTGCTGACTCTGGCGGTAGTCGATGACCTGATCGCGATCAGCATCATCGCCATCTTCTACACCACCGACATCCAGCCCGCGCCGCTGCTGCTGGCACTGATCCCGCTGGGCCTTTACACCTTCCTGGCCCAGAAATACCGCCGGTTCTTCGGAACCCGGCTGGCGGCCGCCTGGATTATCCTGCTGCCTCTGGGCATCGCCACCTGGGCACTCGTGCACGCCTCAGGCATCCACGCCACCGTCGCCGGCGTGCTCCTGGGATTCGCCGTCCCCGTCATCCGGTCACGGACCGGCGGCGGCCCCTCAGCCGGCCCTGGCCTGGCGGAAACCTTCGAGCACCGCTTCCGTCCGATCTCTGCCGGTATCGCCGTCCCGATCTTCGCGTTCTTCTCCGCTGGCGTAGCCGTCGGAGGCTGGGACGGCCTGGCATCAGCGCTGACCGACCCGGTCGCCGTCGGCATCATCCTTGCCCTCGTCCTGGGCAAACCCGCCGGCATCCTCGGAACCACCTGGATTCTCACGAAGGCCACTCGGGCACGGCTGGACGATTCCCTTAAATGGGTCGACATCTTCGGAGTCTCCGTTCTTGCAGGCATCGGATTCACCGTCTCCCTCCTGGTGGCTGAACTGAGCTTCGGTCACGGAAACATTCATGATGACCACGCCAAGGTCGGCATCCTCACCGCATCCCTCATTGCTGCGCTGCTGGCCGCCGCGGTACTCAGCACCAGAAACCGGCAATACCGGCTGGCAGAAGCGGAAGAAGAAATCGACTCCGACCACGATGGCATCCCCGACGTTTACCACCAGGACCGCCCCTCCTGACTCCACTGCGGCAAACCATCCGCCCGTATGCCCTGGGTCGTGCCACTGAGGCTCGGCTAGTGGCATGGGCACGCCGCTGCCGCTTTGGCCGACGCCCTGCCGATGTCCCAGAGACTGGGAATCGCCCGGGTTCTTCTCACCTTCGATGAGAATAACGCTGGCTCCCGGGCGACTATCGAAAGAACGGCGGCGTCTTCGAGGATACGCGCAACGGCAAACGACGCTATTGGATCAACACCGTCTGACCGGTTGACGGCAGCCTGCACACGTGCGCGACTACGAGCGCGAGCCACGCCCCGAGGAGATCCGCACCATGCGGATCTCGCGCACGCCGTCCTCCACATTCACGGTCCCGTCCGCCACGAACCCGCGCTTGCGATAGAACGCCTGGGCCCGAGGATTCGGATCGGCCACCCAGAGCGCTGCCGAGTCGTCAGGTCCGACGACGGCATCCAGGAGGGCGGCCCCGGCGCCGGTCCCATGCTCAGCCGCCACGACGTACAACACGAAGAGCTGCGTGCCCCACTGCGACTCGGCCTGCGAGGGCCCCGCCATCGCGGTCCCCGCCATCGCGATCCCGATCACTTCGCCGTCGCGCTCCGCCACCGCCACGCGGTTCGCGCGGTAGCGCTCATCACTGAGCATGGCAGTCCAAAACCGGTCCCGGGCGGCGGGCAACCCCGGATCGTCGAGGACGTGGTCCGCCATCACCCCACGGTAGGCCTCACGCCACGACCGCACATTCACGCGCGCCATCTCGGCAGCGTCCTCGACGCGCGCGTAACGAACCCTCGCCGGGGTTTCCATAGGTGAAACTCTACCGAGAGCCGCCCGCGGCGTAGCCTGATTCTATGGACTCCGAAGTCCGCGATCTCACGCTCCGCACCGGCATCACGGTGCCGTGCCTCGTCCAGGGCGACGGCGACGCCGACGCAAAACCGGTGCTGCTGCTACACGCATGGGGCGAATCCCGCCGCAGCTTTGACCGCCTGATACCCCTGCTGACCGGCTTCAGGGTCTACGCCCCGGACCTCCGCGGGCAAGGCGAGGCGGACAAACCGGAGGACGGCTACTCCCTGGCGGAACAGGCCGAGGACGCCGCAGCGATCCTGGACGCCCTCAACGTGCCGAGCGCCGCCGTCGTCGGCTCCTCCAGCGGCGGCTACGTCGCCCAGCAGCTCGCCATTGCCCACCCACAAAAGGTCGCTGCACTGGTGCTCGTGGGCGCTCCCTTGAGCCTTCACGGGCGGGCCCCCTTCGCCGACGAAGTGGACCGCCTGACCGACCCGCTCGACGAGGCCTGGGTACGGGACTCCCTGGCCTGGTTTCCCCTGCTGCACGAGGTTCCCGCCTGGTACACCCAGGACCGCGTCCGCGACGGTCTCAGGATGCCCGCCCGCGCCTGGAAAGCCATCCTCAACGGGCTATGCGAGGCCACCCCGCCCACGGAAGCGGGAACCATCCAGGCGCCCACACTAATCCTGTGGGGCGCCCAGGACAGCTTGCTGCCACACGGCGACCAGGAAATCCTGGCAGCCCGGATCCCCGGCTCCGCGCTGAAGGTCTACCCCGGCGTGGCACACCCGGTGCTGTGGGAGTGCCCGGATCAGGTGGCAGAAGATACGACGGCGTTCCTCGCCTCCCTCTTTGACGCCCGCAAGCCATCGGACGTACTGTGACGGCCCGCTCTGCAAGCTCGCCAGCCAGGCGGTTGAAGGAGGTTTACGACAACCTCCCGCTGCCGCTGCCTATCGTGGCCGCGCTGGCCCTGGATCTCCTCCTTGACCGGGTCCGTCCAATGCCGCTTCCCGGCTCCCGCTCCCTCCACCGGATAGCGGGGGCGGCACTGCTGCTCGCCGGCGTCGGCCTGAATCTTTGGGCGCTGGCTGAACGGCGACGCCGCTCGGCGGGCCCCTTCGCGCTGGAGCGGCCGGTGGAGCTGGTCATCACCGGGCCGTATGCAATCACCCGCCATCCGATGTATGTCGGCTGGTGGCTCATCCAACTGGGCGCGGGAACCTTGGCCGGTTCATCCTGGGTCCTCGCGACGCTGCCGGCCGAATTGCTTGTGGAACACCGCTTTGTCCTCGGCGAAGAGGCCATGCTGGCCGAGCTCTTTGGACGGTCCCACCGTGATTACGCGAAAAAGGTTCCGCGCTACCTCGGGTTCCCGATGAGGCACAGTCCGCCAGATGCATTGCCCGCCGCAAACTCGTGCTGACCTGAATGTGACAGGTGCTGTCCAGAGCGGGTTGTCATGTCTGAATGGGGAGTTCGGCCCATCGTGCAGAGTTTGTCCCTCGGGGAGGATCCGCAGAGACCGCGCGGCACCGTGTGGTTCGCCGGAACGATCTGGCATCCGACGAAATTTCGGGAAATCATGAATCTGTTTTCACGAAAGACTCCAAGTGCCGGGGCATTGCTTGCGCGGCGGGCTCGCTATTTAGCGGCAAGAGAACTCTTCAACGGGCATCGCGGGTGGCACTTCCTTAGTTCCGGCGGTGCCGGTGATGACTTTCGTAGCTTTGGAACACTTCTGAGGAGGTTTGGCCGGTGTGTCCGAATTTTCCGCGGAGGACCTCGGCCAGGTCATCCAAGGCCGCGTGCATCATCCGTCCGGCGAATTGCAGGTCGATGTTCGTGCTTGCCTGCGCTTCTGAGGCCAGTTGGTGCGCATACGCGACGGTGGCCGGCAGTGATCCTCTCTGCTGCGCTTCGTGGAAGTAGTACGTTTCGTCGAAAGCCAGCAGGTCCATGCTGACCGTAGCTACACTTCTGGCGAATGAGGGCGGGGTACGTCTGCAGAATCCAGGAGACCGTGGCCGTAAGCAACCCGAAGCCTGTGACGGCCTGCGCAGCGACGACGAACCGAAGTAATGGCGCCGCCGGAACTATCTCACCGTAGCCCACCGTGGAGAGGCTGACCATCGAGATATACACGGCCTCGGCAAGGTCCCCTCCATGGGGACGCCCTCTGTGTTGACGAACCCGTCCGGTAAATGCGGTAAATACACCAGTGCCCATCCCATGATGGACAAGGACGTCCAGGCGCCGATCACCGCCGCCATGGCGGCGGGTGCAGCGACAGTGGAGGCCCGGCCGGCGAATCGTCGGGACAGGAGCCACAGTGCACGCATGATCAGCCTGCACACGGGTCCCGTGCCGTGAGGATAGAGCAGCGTGTGAAAGACATCTGCGCCCATCAGCAGAATCAGTCCCGCACCGATGACCGTCACCATCACGCGGTGAGGTCACGGCGCCGGAGCAGGTAGGCAGCGATCCCTGCCCCGGCGAGGGCGATGACGGTCATGGTCAGGGCAGGCGCGGGGTTGAAGGCTTCGACTGGCATCGCCGCGGAGTGACGGAAAGGGCTCGCGTCCTGCAGCCAGGCAGGCAGGCGCAGAAGTTCACCGAACTGGCCCAGGACCAGGCCGGCGGCCAGCATGCCCCAACCCAGTGGAATACTCACTCTGGGTGCCGCTGCCAAGAGGACCGCAGTTGCCGCAACGAAGACGACGGCGGCCGGGACGTGCGCCAAAGCGGCGCCGACCAGCAGGCCTGGCGGGCCGTTTTCCGCGCCGGCCAGGGCAAGACCGATGGTGGCTGCGGTCCCGGCGACGACGGCCACGACTACTGTCGAGGAGGCGGCTAGGACCAGGTTCGCGCCAAGCCACCGGGCCTTGGTTCTGGGTGCGGCAAGGAGAAGTTCGGCCCGGCCCTCGGCCTCTTCTGCACGGAGCCGCAGCACCGCCTGGATGCCGGCAGCTGCGGCGAGGACACCTGCGATGCCCAGCAAGGCTGCAGTGAAGACATCGATCATCCCTGCCCGGGCGCCTGGGACGAGCCGGTTGATCAGCTGCCGTAGTGAGTCATTGCCGCCGATCACGTCGCTGACCGCGGGCCCGAGGCCCCCAGCGATGCCTCCCAGGAGGGCTGCGGCGACGGACCAGCCGATCAGGGTGGGCAGCTGCTGGCGCCAGGCAAGGCCAAGGAACGAAGCACCCGCGGCCCCAGCGCGTTCCGGGCCCGCGCGTTCGGGCAGGAGGCTGGCGCCCAGATCCCTGCGGCTCCTGAGGACCATGACCGCACCGGCCAGGACGGCTGCGGCCGCGGCAAGGATCAGTAGCGGTGCCGGATCGGCGGCCGTGAAAGGCCGGGAACGCTGCCCCCATCCGATGGGCGAAAGAAGCAAAGTCATGACTCCGGACATCAGCGCACCTGCCCATTGGAATCGCTGTAGTGGCTCAGGAACAGGGACTCCAACGACGGCGGCGAGACGATCAGTCCGCTGATCCCGGACGCGGCGACCGCTTGCAAAACCGGGGCAAGGTCCGCTGGGTCCACATCAAACTCGTCAATGACTTCCCCGCCGGAGAGGTTCGGCCAAAGGCTCACGTCCCCGGGAACGTAGGCGACGTCCCGGTGGGCCCGGACCGGGTCCCGCCAGGGATCCAGCCCGAACACACGCGCGGTTCCCGACGTCGACCGGATCAGCCCGAGCAGCACCCTGAGGGTTGTTGATTTGCCCGCACCGTTGGGACCAAGAAACCCGTGGACCTCGCCCGGACCAACGCGCAGATCAAGGTTGTCCAGTGCCCGGGTCATGCCGAAAGTCTTCACGAGCAGGGTGGCGTCAATGACCGGTTCCGCTGCTGATGTCATGGTGGGTTCCGTTCCCTCAGTCCAGCGATAACGACCGAGGCGGCTGCCATGGCGTTCCGCGGGCACAGCTTCCCGCGGGCCGACCAGGCTTCCCGGCTCTCCGATCCACAGCCTACGTCCGGCCAACCCGCCAGGGAAGAGCTACCGGCGCAGGCCCGTCACGGCTGTGCGTTGAGTCAGGTCGACTTCCCGGCACGCTGGGTGTCAGGGACGGATGCCGTCGGATGCTTCCACATGCTGTACGCCATGGGCAGCATGGCCACGAGAGCGGCGACACCGTGGACGTAGAACTGGACGGCGGACAGCGGGACAACACGCGACAGGGCCATGACAAGCAGCGCCACGACGACGACCCAGGTAAGCCAAAGGCTCAGCAGTCGGCTACGCGAGACACTGATGGCAAAGCCGACCATCCCGACAGCAAATGTGACCGCCGCGGCGATCAGCAGCGGGATGAACCATGGGAGCAGGGCAACTTGAGCCGCCCCGACGTCTCCGCCCGTTTCACTCGCGGCGAGCGGTGCGAATTCCATTGCCGGCAGCATCGCGTAGAGCGTGCTGCCGATGACGACGAAGGGCAGCGCGGCGGCGCTCCAGCGGTCTTCGCCTAGCTCGTGCAGGTGGCTTCTGATCGCGAGGAATGCCACGGCCAGGACTGCTGAAGCGACTCCCGTCGCCAAGTGCACAACCCCCCAGCGCGTAGGGTCGGCGGTGACCTCCGCAACCAACGCATCAATGTTCGGCTGTGGACCAGGCAGGTACGGGTGGTAACTGAGAGCGGCGAGCAGGATCACTGGCGCGATCGCCACGACGCCTGCGCGAAGCAAATGCTGGGCCTGGATAGACATGAGATGCCTCCTGCAGCAGGTACCACGCCGGGCTCCCTCTCACCGGAGTCGCGGTTCTGGAAACTCAGTATATGCCCGTGAGTCATGGGAGCGATGCGGGCGCCACTCGCCGGTTCCTTGAGGGTGCACCACATCGCCGGTTCCGGATTTCGACGGCCATCCGGTGATGGCTGGCCTTACCCGGAGTGGCCAATATAGTAAGTTGCCTTATGATTTTGGTATATACATTGCCGCAGCGCCGGAAGGAACGGGTATGGTGGCGGAATCGCCGAGCTCCATCAGAATTGACGTGGTTGGCGGACGTTACCGGCTGGGCGAGGTGATCGGCCGCGGCGGCATGTCGTCCGTCTACCGTGCAAGGGATAAGAATCTGGGTCGCGACGTGGCCTTGAAGCTCTTCGCACCCCAGGCCCCCGATGCAGACGAGTTGAAACGCCAGGAGGCTGAAATCACGCTGCTGGCGACGCTGAACCATCCCAGCCTGGTGACATTGTTCGATGTCGGCGTCGACGTACGCATCCCGGATGAGCCCCGGCCGTTCCTGACCATGGAACTGGTCGAGGGACAGGATCTGCGCAGCCGGATCAGGCACAGTGAAGTCCCCTTGAACGAGCTCGCCGTCATAGGAGCCGGCATCGCTGACGCACTGGCCTATGTCCACGGCCTCGGCATCCTCCACCGCGATATCAAGCCGGGCAACATCCTCTTGGTGCAGACCCGGCCCGGGGAGCCACTGCGGGCCAAGGTCGCAGACTTCGGCATAGCACGAATCGCCGACTCAACACGCCTGACCGTTACTGGAGCAATGGTGGGCACCGCGGCGTACCTCAGCCCCGAACAGGCCATGGGCTCCCCGCTCACCCCTGCCACAGACATCTATTCGCTGGGGCTGGTCCTGCTCGAATGCATCAAGCAAACAATGGAGTATCCCGGCAGCGCTGTGGAATCTGCCGTGGCCAGGCTGCACCGCGCGCCCAGAATTCCCGCGGATCTCCCCGCCGAGTGGGCCGATCTGATCCGCTCGATGACGGCAATCGAGCCGTTGGAACGCCCTGCAGCCGCGGACATCGAGACGGCGCTGCGGCAGGCCCTTGTCTCGCCGACATCCACTCCCGGCGAACTAGCACCGGAAACCACGCGCGTGCTGCCGGCCATGCCGTTCAGGACGCCGTCCGTTACAGCAGAGTCGCCCTCCCCCAATCTGCCGGCCAGGCCAACCAACGAAGGCCCCAACGGCGAGGATTCCGCCAACGCCGCCGGGTCACGGCGGGTGCCTAGCGCCGATCAGCCCAGCAGCCCCCGGGGAACGCGCCGACGGCGGTCATCCCGTGCGGGACGGAAGATGCGGCTCCCGGTGGTGGCCATCCTGATCCTTCTTGCGCTGGCAGGCGGGTCCACGGCACTCACGGCGGGCCAGGCCCCACAGTCCACATCCGGCGTCGTGCCTTACCCTGCGGTCACCGGCACGCTCGGTGACCGCCTCTTGGAACTTCAGAAGAGCGTGGAACCATGACCACGTTTCAGTCCAAGAACCAACGCACCGGAGCACGGGGAGCAGGCCTTGCCGCCGCCCTGGCGCTGGCCGCCTCCCTCGCTGGCTGCGGCCCGGCCGATACCGCCATGCAGCGCGACACTGCCCACCAACTCCAGGAACTCGTGCTCGGCGTGAGCCAGGCAGCGGCCGCAAACGATCACACGGCCGCGCTCAAGACCCTGGACAGCCTGGAAGCGGACGTGGCGACTGCAGCTGGCAGCGGCAAGGTTTCAGAGGAACGGCGCCGGAGGATCATGACCAGCATCACCGCTGTCAGGGCCGACCTCAATGCCGCCGTAGAAGCCGCCGCAGCGGCAGCGAAAGCAGCTGAAGCAGTGGCTGCCGCGGCAGAAGCGGAGAAGAGCAAGGCCGACGCGGAAGCCGCCGCGCAGGCCGCCCAGAAAAACACTGCGCCCGTCGTGCCGGTACCTGTGCCGGCACCAGCCCCTGCACCGGAACAGGCAAAAGGCGCCGAGGGCAAAGGCAAAAACAAGAACGGCTGAGGATTTGCCGTCCACCCAGGCGGAGCCTTCGACTACGCTCGTGTGATGCCTGTTCTTATCGCTCCGGACGTCAGCTATCACGCATCCTGGCTGGAAGGATCCACGGAATTTGACGGCGCCAACCGGGACGGCGGGGGCCCGGAGGACTGGTCCTTGGAAGAACTCAAAGATGCCCAGACGTTCCGCCACTTTGTCGATGCCCTCGTCAACGATGCCCTGCCGGAGAGCCCGCGCAAGCCGGGGCACGTGCCCTGCACCTACTTATGGATTGTGGAGGGTGAGACGTTCCTTGGCTCGCTGGCCATCAGGCACAAGCTGAACGATTTCCTCCTCAACGAGGGCGGGCACATCGGCTACAGCGTGAGGCCCTCTGCCAGGCGTCGCGGCCACCCCGCTGCCGCTTTGGCCGACGCCCTGCCGATGGCCCGGAGACTGGGAATCGCCCGGGTTCTTCTCACCTGCGATGAGAATAACGCTGGCTCCCGGGCGACTATCGAAAGAACGGCGGCGTCTTCGAGGATACGCGCAACGGCAAACGACGCTATTGGATCAACACCGTCTGACCGGTTGACGGCAGCCTGCACACGTGCGCGATTACGAGCGCGAGCCACGCCCGAGGAGATCCGCACCATGCGGATCTCGCGCACGCCGTCCTCCACATTCACGGTCCCGTCCGCCACGAATCCTTGCTTGCGATAGAACGCCTGCGCCCGGGGATTCGGATCGGCCACCCAGAGCGCCGCCGACTCGTCAGGTCCGACGACGGCATCCAGCAGGGCGGCCCCGACGCCGGTCCCATGCTCAGCCGCCACGACGTACAACACCAAGAGCTGCGTGCCCCACTGCGACTCGGCCTGCGAGGGCCCTGCCATCGCGATCCCGATCACTTCGCCGCCGCGCTCGGCCACCGCCACGCGGTTCGCGCGGTAGCGCTCGTCGCTGAGCATGGCGGTCCAGAACCGTTCCCGGGCGGCGGGCAACCCCGGATCGTCGAGAACGTGGTCCGCCATCACCCCGCGGTACGCCTCACGCCACGACCGCACATTCACGCGCGCCATCTCGGCAGCGTCGTCGACGCGCGCATAACGAACCCTCACCGGGGTATCCCATCGAGGACCGCGTGCGCGACGGTCTCAGGATGCCAGCCCGCGCCTGGAAAGGCATCCTGAACGGGCTGTGCGAGGCCACGCCACCCACGGACTCGGGAACCATCCATGCCCCCACGCTGATCCTGTGGGGCGGTCAGGATGGCATCCTGCCACGCGGCGACCAGGAAATCCTGGCAGCCCGGATCCCCGGCTCCGTGCTGAAGGTGTACCCCGGCGTGGCACACCCGGTGCTGTGGGAGTGCCCGGATCAGGTGGCAGAAGATACGACGGCGTTCCTCGCCTCCCTCGCATAGCCTGGCACCAAGCCAGCGGCCGCCGTCGTGATTCCCGACGGCGGCCGCTGGCCAGGTGAGGGGCTTACTTGAGGTATCCGTTCGGGTTGAGGACGTATTTGGTGGCTGCGCCGGCGTCGAACTCGGCATAGCCCTTGGGCGCATCCTCCAGGCTGATCGCCTTCGCGTTCACGTTCTTGGCGATGCTCACCTTGTCATGCAGGATGGCCATCATCAGTTGCCGGTTGTACTTCATCACCGGGCATTGTCCTGTGGTGAAGCTGAGCGACTTGGCCCAGCCGGTGCCCAGGCTCAGGCTCAGCGCACCCTTCTTGGCTGCTTCATCCACACCGCCCGGATCGCCGGTGACGTACAGCCCGGGAATGCCCAGCGCACCGCCGGCCGCGGTGATTTCCATCAGCGAATTCAGCACCGTGGCGGGCGCCTCCTTGGCGTCATGACCGTGGCCCCGGGCCTCGAAGCCCACCGCGTCAACGCCGCAGTCCACCTCCGGGACGCCCAGGATCTGCTCGATCTGCTCCGCCGGGCCGCCGTTGCTCAGGTCAATGGTTTCGCACCCGAAACTGCGCGCCTGCTTCAGCCGGTCCTCGTTCAGATCCCCCACAATCACGACGGCGGCACCCAGCAAATGAGCGCTGGTGGCCGCTGCGAGGCCAACAGGCCCGGCGCCGGCCACATACACGGTGGAGCCGACGCCCACCCCGGCCGACACCGCGCCGTGGAAGCCCGTGGGGAAAATGTCCGACAGCATGGCCAGGTCCATGATCTTCGCCATGGCCTGGTCCTTGTCCGGGAACTTCAGCAGGTTCCAGTCCGCGTACGGGACCAGCACGTAGTTGGCCTGGCCGCCCACCCAGCCGCCCATGTCCACGTATCCGTAGGCGCTGCCGGGGCGGTCCGGATTGACGTTCAGGCAGATCCCGGTTTTGCGTTCCTTGCAGTTCCGGCAGCGGCCGCAGGCGATGTTGAAGGGCACCGAACAGATGTCCCCGACTTTGATGAACTCGACGCCGGGACCCACCTCCACCACTTCGCCGGTGATCTCATGCCCCAGCACCAGGTCAGAGGGAGCGGTGGTGCGCCCGCGGACCATGTGCTGGTCAGAACCGCAGATGTTGGTGGCCACGGTTTTCAGGATGACCCCGTGGGGTACTGTGCGCCCCACGTTCGCCGGGTTCACGCCCGGTCCGTCTTGGAGTTCGAAGCTTGGATAGTCGATGTCGATCAGTTCGACCTTGCCCGGTTCCTTGTAGGCAACGGCTTTGTTCCCAGTCATCAGTGCTCTCCTCTGGTCAGAACGGCGAAGCCCGGTGGGGCCGCCATGAATCATGAGTGTTGCGATGGATCCCCACGTGCAGGGCCTGCCCGTTGCTTGAGCAGCTGGATGTTTCCTGGCGTTGGGGGTCCGGCCAGTCTAGGCATGCCGGCCCGAAGGGTCCATAGCCCGAACCCCTATCTGCTCCCCTGCCGTCGCCGCAGCACCGCGACCAGCGCAACGGCGCCACCCAGCAACAGGGCCGCCGCCCCGGCAGCAATGGCCGGAAGCCCGGGCACGGAAGCTCTGTCGGGGGAACCGCCGTCGGGCACCGGTGGCACCGCCCCTGACGCCCCGCCGTCGGACATTCCCGCCCCAAGCGCTGGATCACCGGCGGCGGGAGCACCGGCGGCGCCCGACGCCGCGGCAATCACCGTCAGGGACCTGCCGCCCCTATTGACCACCACCACTGAGCCGTCGGCCCGGACAGCCATGCGGCCAGGATCCTCACCGGTGGGAATCGTCTCCGCCACGGCCGCAGCCCCCGGCGGGATCACCGAGACCGTGTTGTCCACACTGTTGGTCACGTAGACCGTGCCATCCGGTGCGGCCACCACCTCCTGCGGCGCCTCTCCTACCGGGATCCGCCGCGCCACGGTGGTGCCGCCCGGTTCGATGACCGCCACGTCATTCCTCAGGATGTTCGCCACATAAACGGTTCCATCCGGCGCGGCGGCAACCCCGTGCGGGTGGTCCTTGGCGCCCACGGCGATGGTGTGGGAGGGGCTCGGCGAACCGGCGGGCACCACGGTGACAGTGCCCTCGTACTCGTTGGTGGTGTACGCGGTCCCGTCCTTCGCCAGGGCCACCTCCACCGGATAAGGCCCCGCCAGGATGGAGCGCTCCGTCCACACACCGCCAGGCGGCACCACCGACACGGTCCCTTCAGCCGGGTTGGTCGCGTAGAGCGATCCGTCCGGTCCGGCCGCCAGCCAGTGCGCGCCGGGGGTCACGCCGATCGCAAAGCCCGCTTCAGCCGCCCCGGGGGCTACAACCGCGATCTGGGCCTGCCCGGACTCGGTCGACTGGAGCACATAGAGGGTCCCGTCCATCGTCACGGCCATCGACGAAGGAAAACGTCCCACTTTGATGGTGCGGGAGGCGCGTGTTTCGCCGGGCTGGAAGACGCTGATGCCGCCCGCCCAGTGGTAATCGCTGACGTACAGGGTGCCGTCCAGCGCGGCCGCCACACCCAAAGGCTGGATGCCGGCGTTGATCACGGTTGAGTTGGTGACGGTCGGGTCAGTCACAGTCGCGTCTTCAGCGGACGCCGGAACGGCGACGACGGCGAGGCCCAGCAGGAGCCCGGCCGCGGCCAGCAACGCCACCCCTGCGCGCAGAAGAGTTTGCGCGTTCCCGCCCGGTTCGCCCGGATCTCGCGGATCTCGCGGATCGCCCGGATCGCCCGGATCGCCCGGATCGCCCGCGGCGCGGTGCATCAGAAAGTTCTTCACAAGTTCCCCCAAAACCTTGGCTGCCCTGCGGCAGTGCTCCGATCCTACCTGCCGCTGTTATCGCTGCGGGCCTCTGGGATCACCAACCCCGGGCAGGCTACTTGTCATAGAGACGTATTGCTGGACCCGTGGTGGAACCCCGCGTCAGCGTTCTTCCGTTCCCTCAATTGGGGGCAGCCCCGCCAGCCAAGGCTCTCGTTCCGGCCCAGCAACGCGGTCTGTTGACCTGCACGGAGATGCGGAGTCTAATCGGAAGAAGGTGGCGCTGCTCGCGCCGACTTACTCATTCCGGGGTGGATCATGTCCGCTGGAGAAAAAGTTCGGGAGGACCGGCTGGAGGTTCCCGGCGGGAGTGTCTGGTACCGGGTCGTGGGCGACGGTCAGCACACACCGCTGGTCATTATTCACGGCGGCCCAGGTGCCACCCATGACTATCTTGAGCCGTTGGAGGCCCTGGCCGATGAGCGGCCGGTGGTTTTCTACGATCAGCTCGGGGCGGGAAAATCGGATGCGCCCGACGATATCGAGATGTGGACCAACGAGCGCCTGGTTGACGAACTTAGCAGGATCCTTGACGGCCTCGCATTGGGCCGCGTCCACCTGCTCGGCCAGTCATGGGGGACGATCATCGCGACCGAGTACGCCCTCCGGACGCCGGAGAGGCTGGCGAGCCTCGTCCTGGCGAATCCATGCCTGAGCCTGCCCCGCTACGCCGTCGGTGCAGCGGCACTGCGCGCGGCCCTGCCCGCGGATGTCCGCGCTGTGCTGGACCGGCACGAGGCCGCAGGAACTACGGACTCCGATGAATACCAGGCGGCCACGATGGAGTTCTACCTTCGACACGTCTGCCGGCTGGACCCGTGGCCGGATCCTTTGATGCGGACTTTTAGCCAACTGAACCAGGCTATCTATGAGCGGATGCAAGGGCCGAGCGAATTCCAGATCACAGGCATCCACAAGGACTATGACGTTACCGGTCGCCTGGGTGAACTAACGGTTCCTACACTTTTCCTGTGCGGCCGTCACGATGAGATTCGGCCGGAGGACACGGCTTGGTACCACAGCCTGGTGCCGGGATCGGAGCTGGTCATCTTCGAGGAGAGCAGCCATATGCCCCATCTCGAGGAACCTGAGCGATACCAGGAGGTACTGCGAGATTTCCTGCACCGGGCGGAACAGGCACCAACGGAAACGCCCTTACAGGTTCAACGGGGCTGACGGTCCCGTAAGTCCCTGCCTGAGTCTCAACCGGATGAACGCCCGACAAGCCCGCCCAGCACCACGTTCACCGGTTCCTGTCCGGCCTGCAGCAACCCGATCTGCTTCCGGATCAGCCGCGCCACCCGCGGCAGCATGGCCGAGCTCGCCCCGCCCACGTGCGGGGTGATGAGGACACCGGGCACGGTCCACAGCGGATGATCGCGCGGCAGCGGTTCCGGGTCCGTCACGTCCAGGGCCGCCCGCAGCCTGCCGGAGGACGTCTCGCGCAGCAGGGCCTCCGTATCAGCCACCGGCCCTCGCGCCACGTTCACCAGCAGTGCGCCGTCCGGCATGGCCGCCAGGAACCGGGCGTCAACCAGGTGCCGGGTCTGCTCGCTCAGGGGGACGCTGACCACCACAATGTCGTGCAGCAGCAGTTGCTCATAGAGGGAATCAATCCCGTGGATCCTGCCGCGCTCATCGTCGCGGCCGCGGCTGGCCAGCCGCGTCACCTCGGTCTCGAACGGCAGCAGCCGGGCCTCAATCGCTTTCCCCACTCCCCCGTAACCCACCAGGAGCACGCGCCTGTCGGCCAGGCTGGGGCGCTCGCGGTGGTCCCAGGTTCCCGTCGCCGCATGCCGCACAAAGTCCGGGATCCCCCGCTGGCTGGCGATGATCATGCCCAACGCAAGTTCCGCCGTCGACGTCTCATGCACTCCGGCCGCGTTGGCGAACAGGCACCCCGCGGGCAGAACCGCCTCGACGCCGTCGTACCCGATCAGCTGGCTCTGCACCAGACCGACGTCCACGGAGTCCAGCGCAGCCAGCGCCCCTACCCCGCCCATGTAGGGCGGCACCACAATGTCGAACTGCTCCGCCGGCGCCGGGCCGGTCAGGTCCCACAGGAAGAGTTCGACGCCGGCGGACGGCTCGAGTGCGTCCACCAGGTTCTGGCTGGGCAGACTCACCCGTAGTTTCGGTGATGCGGGCAAACCGGACATGGGTGCTCCTTCTCTCGACTTCCCTGCCAGTTAACCAGCCCCGCGCTACCGGTCGGTCTTGACCACCGTGAACAGCACCGCCGAGTCCTCTTCCGCTTCCAGGCTGTGCAGCCCGTCCGGCACGATCAGGAGATCCCCTGCCTTGCCCTGCCACGACTCCCCGCCAGCCCTCAGCCAGACCGATCCCTTCAGCACGTAGACCGTTGCCTCGCCGGGGTTCTGGTGCTCGCTGAGCTGCGTGCCGGCACGGAAGGCCATGACGGTCTGGCGCAGTTTCTTCTCATGCCCGCCGAACGCTGTATCGGCTGCCCGCCCGCTGGGTGCCGCAACAGCGGCAGCGATCTGCTGACGGGCCAAAGCCTCAATCGATATCTTTTGCATGACGCAACCGTACCTACGATTGACTGCGTTGCCGAGGGCCGTTCACTCACCGTCCTGCGGCGCTACCCGTGCGTGACCGCAGCACCCAAAAGCCCGAACAGCGCTCCGGCCGCCAAGGCAATGAGGGCGCGCCTCCCTGTGGGATACAGCCAGCGGACTGCGAACACGGCCACCGCGAAAATGAATCCGTTCACAACGGCCATGGTGACCGCCAGCCATTCGGCCCCGGTATACACCCCGAAACCTCCGCCGCTGCAACCGCTGATCCCGCACCAGGCAAAACCCGCCACGAACCACTGCGGAAGGCTCAGCAAAACTGCCAGAGGTACCGTCCACCGAAGATGCCGGACATACCGAGTGACCCCGTGAAATGTCACCACCGGAACCTGAGGCATAGCGAGAGGCCTGGCGGCTGGAACCGGCTTCCGGATGCTCAGGACCATCCACCGGAAGAGCGCTGCGTTGACCACCGCAAGGGCGAGGAAACCCAGATAGAAGAGAACCGCCGTCGGCCTCAACCCGCCCGACGACGGCGGACCCGAGGAATCAAGGAGGAAGCCCACGGCGAAATACGCTGCCGAAACGGGCAGCGTCAGAACGATCACCGCCAGCCTCAGCCCATCCCGGAACGCGGCATTTAGACCCATTTCGAAGGAGTTGGTGAGGAGCGAAGCTCCAACAGCGGCAACCGTCACCGACAGATAAACGACGACGGCGATCCTCGCCCACCGCGGCAAGGTCCGTTTGTCCGGGCGAGACCCTGTCCGCATGATCACGACCCGCCCCGCGCCGGACGGACCATCCGGATTTCCGGCAGCTCTTCCCACTCGGGTGGCAGCTGGCCGCGCGTGCCGTCAGGGCGAAAGCCGTGTTTGACGTAGAAGGCCTGCGCCCGGGGATTGTTCTCCAGCACCCAGAGATAGGCCGGGCTCTCACCGATGGCCGCGCTCAGCAACGCGGCCCCCAGCCCGCTGCCGTGCGTCCGCCGGAGTGTGTACAGCGAATACAGTTCCAGCGCCTCGGGTCCGTCCTCATCCCGTCCGGGACCCGAGTCGGCGAGACCCACCACTTCATGGTTGGCGTCCACGGCAATGATCCGCGGGTCGCTGCCGGCCAGGGATGGCCGACGGCGTTCCACCCGTTCGGGAATGCTGGCCCTCCGTGTGCGGAAGAACTCCGCTGACAGCCGGTCCCCATACGTCTCCTCGTGGGCCAGGGTGTGCATATGCACCACGGCTTCAGCGTCCTCGGGAGTGGCCTGCCTGATGAGAAAGTCCATGGCCCCAGCCTAGCTACTTCACCCAGCCCGTCTTCTGCAGCCAGTCGGTCAGGATGGGCAGCGCCACCGAGCTGTGCATCGCGCCCATATGATCCAGCCCCGGCAGGACACGGACGTCCCACCCGGCCTTGGTCAGGGTGGCCTGAGGCCTCGCCAGGGGCTCCCCGATGGACACCCGCACGCCGCCCCAAACCGGTTTGTAGTCGATCTGGTCCTCGGCGCCGGCGAACGCGAGTTTGGGCAGATCCCTCGGGAGCACCGCGGCGGAATCGTCAAAGTCCTGCAGCGCTTCGTACAGGGTGACGAACTGCTGTGTCTGCGCCTCGGTGGTCTGGACCGACACTGAATCCCAGTCGCCCGGCTCAGGTCCCGGGACCGGGCCGGCCGTTTCGCCGACATTTTCCACGGACATGGCATGCGCGGCGCGGGTGACGGCCAGCATGCTTCGGTACGGACCCTCGAGCGACGGGAACCCGCCCATGGCGAGCGCCCGCAGACGGTCGGTGCGGAGTGCGAGCTGCAGGCCGCTCAGCGCCAGCCAGGAGTAGCCGTAATAGGCAAAACGGTCGACGCCGGCGGCATGGGCAATTGCCAGCAGCTCTTTCGCGATGTTCCCCGGGGTGAGCGTCTGCGGCGCCGGGTGGGCCATGCGGTGTTCCCCGGGGTGAGCGTCTGCGGCGCCGGGTGGGCCATGCGGTGTGCTTCGTAGTCCGCAGCCACGACCCGGTTGGTTGGTGTAAGCCCGTTGATGAGGTTTGGTCCCAGGTCCGGGTCCCCGCGCCACTGGCGCAGTATCACCGCCTCCGCCGCCGTGTGCAGCGCCAGGCTGACCGGCAGGAGGACGGCGGGTCCGTCTCCATGGACCGTGACGGGGATGGTTGAGCCGTCATGGAGAACTGCCTCAACTGCATCCATGCGATTCTCCCCTACTCGGCGTTCAACCCTTTGGCATAAGCGGCCTGGCCCACGTGCTGGAGACAGTCGGCAATGGTGCTGACCAGCCGCACGCCGAGGGTAACGGGCGGGTCCCAACGCTTGTCAACGATGCGGTCCAAGTCCTCATCGGTGAGAGCCTCCAGGAACCCTGCGGTCTGCCGGTGGACGGCGTCGTAGTACTCAAGCAGAAGTTCCGGCCGGGCCCGCACTACGTCGACCTGGTGGGTCGAGTGACCGTAGCCGGTGTCACGGTCTGTCAGCGGCAGGCCGAAACGGCCGGCAAAGTCCTGTGACGTCCAGACCTGGTCCCGGCCGGCGGCGGAGGCCACCTGGGCGTCCTCCACCCGGCCGAGGTGCCAGATCAACCACGCAATCGAGTTCCCGGTACCCGCCGGGCGCCGGGCCAGCGACCCGTCGTCGAGCCCAACAAGTGTGGCCTCCACCGTCTCCCTGATCCGGCGGAACGCGTCCAGCACTAGTTCGTTGGATTTCATCAGGTCCCCTTCTTGGTGGTCCTTGCCCTACTTCTGGATCTCGGCACGGCGCAGCCGGACGATGTCCTCCAGCACGTCGTCGGGGAGGGGATGCGCCGCCGTGAACCGGATGGTCCCTTTGGACAGGGAGTACCCTTCAAGCCGGCCGGCGACGGCGTCAATCACCGCAGGGGAAAACGGGAAGACGGAGAGGTGCTTGGCTGCCCGGACGACGCCCACGAGTGGCTTTCCCTCAAGTTTCAGGGCGGGCATCCCGTAGCTCATCCCCTGCTCGGCCTCCGGCACAACGGCCCTTGCAATGTCGATCACATGTTGCAGGCAGCCGCGGTCCGGCTCAGGAAGATCGGCCAAGGAATCGTCAACGGTGCCCATGGCGCCCATTCTATTCCTGAGCGTGGCGCGCTATTCCTGAGTGTGGCGCGCGAGGGGCCGCACCTGCCTTTGCGGCAAGCGCGGCCCCTTCGTGCGCCAATCAGCCCTGCGGCTGGCTACTTGCGCTGGGAGATATTGAGAATGTTCCCTTCGCTGTCCAGGAACCAGGCGGACTTACCCCAGTCGTTATCGGCAACGCCGTTCTCCGTCTTCAGGCCGGGGAAATCGTAGTCTTCAAAGACGACCCCGCGGCCCCGCAGTTCCTCCATCTCACCTTCGAGGTTGTCCGTTTCCCAGCCCATCTGGGTGTTCTTGGCCGTCCCGGCATTCTCCGTCTGGTAAATCAGGAAACCCGTTCCGTTGCCGCCGCTGTAAAACAGGCTGTCGTCCTCCATGGACTCCGACGGTTCCAGGCCCAACTTGTCCCGATAGAAATCCTTCGCCCTGTTGATGTCCTTCGCAGCGAGAACAGCCATGATGGTTCGATCCTTGAGCATGATGATTTCCTTTGTGCCTTGCTTTCGCGTTGGTGGCGATGCTCTCCCCCGGTGGCGGATCCGGAACCCCGTTGTCCGGTGCCGCGTGGCCGCCCGTTGCGCCAAGTGCCGGAGCGGCCACCTGGGACTCTCCTGCGCCGCGCCAGCCATCATCGGCGCGAGGGTCCCCGAAGCCTATGTGGCCATTATGGAACTGAAAGGGCACCCGAGGATATAGGGGATTTCAACCGCTTCAGGCGGCCCTCCCGGAAGCCTCCACGGATGCCGGGAACAACTGTGGCATTTGGAGCCGCTTTTGTTGGCGCACACTTAGCTAGTGCGTACTTTTGGTGTTGAAGAAGAATTCCTGATCGTTGATCCCTCCAACGGCAGTCCCCTGCCTCTGGCAGCAGACCTGCTGCGCCTCCAGGACCCGGGCGAACCGGCGGACCTTTCCACGCACCCGGTGCTCGCCGTCGAGCTTCACCAGGAACAGCTCGAAGTGATCACCCACCCGCACAGCACCCTGAGCGGACTCTCCGCCGAAATCCTGTCAGGCCGCGCCTACGCGGACTCGCTCGCCCGAAAAGCGGGCGCCCGGATCGCCGCGCTCGCCACGTCGCCTCTGGCGGTGACACCCCATTCCACCAGCAATCCCCGCTATGACGCGCTGCTGGAAAAGTTCGCCCTCACGGCCCGTGAGCAGCTGACCTGCGGATGCCACATCCATGTCTCCGTCGACTCCGATGAGGAAGGCGTCGCAATCCTGGACCGGATCAGGTCCTGGCTGCCGCCGCTGATGGCGTTGAGCTCCAATTCCCCGTTCTGGGACGGCGCTGACAGCGGCTATGCGAGCTTCCGCACACAGGCCTGGAACCGGTGGTCCTCTGCCGGGCCTACAGAAATCTTCGGCTCGGCGCAGGCCTACCACCAGCGGGTGGCGGACCTGGCCGCAACGGGAGTAGTCAACAACCCTGATTTCGACGCCCGCCTCTCCGCCCGCCACCCCACCGTGGAGATCCGGGTGTCCGATGTTTGCCTCGATCCCCGCGACACCGTCCTGATCGCCGCCCTGGTGCGCGGTCTGGTGGAGACCGCTGCCCGGGAATGGAAATCCGGCCAGGCGCCGGACATGGTTTCGGCCATTATCCTGCGTCAGGGTTCCTGGCTGGCCAGCCGATGGGGAATCCAGGGTGAGCTGCTGCACCCGCTGACCCACAAGCCGGACTCCGCGCGCAATGTCATCGCCGCGCTCCATAACCATGTCCGCGACGCCCTGGTCGAGGCGGGCGACGAAGCCTACGTCGAGGCATCCCTGCACCGGATCTTCAGCAACGGAACCGGCGCCAGGCTGCAGCGGCAGGCCTACGCCCGCCACGGCAGGCTGGCTGACGTGGTGAGCGACGCCGTCGTCATTACGCACCAGGAGCCGGCTTTCTACGAGCCGAGCACCCCGGATGACCTATCACTTTTGGTCCCCAACCCAGTGGTTTAGCCACCAAACCTGATAGAGCAAACCCGCGCGCTTTGGTCTCGCGTTGGATTCTGCCCAATCATCAACTTCCACCCTGCCGGGAGGGCTGGATTTCCGGGGCGGCCCACATGCCGCCGTCGAATGATTGAGCAGAATCTGTCGGCGGCAAGTGGGCCGGGAACCGCGGGATAATGGAAGCATGAGCAATCAGGACCCGGACCCCTGGGCGGAATTCGACAGGCTCAAGCCCGCAGTCCCGGACCGCGTGGCCGGCTACCCCGGTGGCGAACCGGTGGGCTTTGGCTTCCGGACGGGTGTGCGCAGCGCCAAAGTGGCCCTCGGCTTCGCCGTGTACGCGCTGGCGCTGGGAACCACCCTGGTCCTCACCGGCGCGGTGGTCTTCATCGCCCAGGGGCAGTGGCTGCTGCTTGGGCTGATGGTCCTGATCGAGGCCGTCTTTGTCTATGGATTCATCCGGCTGGCACGCCAGGCGCGCAACCGCCGCGTCTCCGGCTAGTCGCCACACAGGCCAGGCGGGCTTCTGGCCGGGCAGGCTGCGGGGCAGGCTTCTGGCCGGGCAGTACGGCTAGGACCGCGCGGCGCGGATGGCCCGGCCCGCAGCGGCGCCGGCAGCCAGGATCACCGGCACCAGGCACATCAGGGTGACCACAGTGTTGGGACGGAACGCCGCGCGGCCGCCGACGGTCCGGTACACACCCAGCGGCAGCACCATCCCGCCGCCACCCCCGCCGGAGGCACCGTCACCGGCTTCGCCGCCTCCCCCGAACCCGAAGGACACCAGGGCAACCGGGACGATTTCTTCCCCGCCCACCTGGACGGCCGGGCCATAAGCCTTGGTGACGCCAATGTTTTTGAAGGTGTCCACGAAGGACGAAAAGGAATCAGACATGACTTCACCATAGGCGCGCGGCGCGGCGATCACTATGGGTGAGCGGCCGGCGTCGAGCCTTCCCCCAGCGAGCCGCGCATTGCCCCGCGACCCCTGCCTGCAATACTTCGGGGATGTCTGCTCCTTCAGCCGCGTTCGCCGAGAACGTCATCCACCAGCCCGCGCGCGCCCAGTTCGAGGCCTTCATCGATGACCACCGGAACATGCTCAGCGCCTGTCTGAACGGCCTCACCGAGGAGCAGGCGCGCCGGTCGCTGGTGGCATCCCGCACCACTCTGCTGGGCTTGGTGAAGCACGCGGCGTTCGTGGAGAAGGTCTGGTTCGACGAGGCCATCACGTGCCGGCCGCGCACCAAGATCGGCATTCCGGCAACACCCGACGAGTCGTTCATCCTCACGGACCAGGACACCATCACCAGCGTCCGGCGGGCGCACCGGGAGGCTTGCGAGGCATCGCGCCAGGCGACGTCGTTGTTGGAGCTCGACGACGTGCTCCGCGGCAACCGCCGCGGCCCGCTCCCGCTGCACTGGGTGTACCTGCACGTGCTGCGGGAGTTCGCCCAGCACTGCGGGCACGCCGACATACTGCGCGAGCAAATCCTCAACGGCTGACGCCAGGCAAACTCCGGCGTCAGCAGCGCCGGGTCAGGCCTTGTTGGCCGTCGCGGCGGCCGAGAGCGCCGCCAGCCCGCGCTCGAAGTCGCCGCCGACCATCTTGTCCATGTTCACGATCATGGCAAAAATCTTCGCGAGCCCCTTGTTGTCGCCGGTCATCCGCCACGTGACCTGGGTTCCGCCGTCGGCGGGTGTAAACGTAAACGTGGTGGGATTCACAGCCTTGAACGGCTTGGTGAACTCAAGGCGGACCTTGATACTCCGGGGAGCATCCGACTCGACGATCTCCATGTCTCCGCTGCCTGCTTTGCGGTTGCCGCTCCAGGCATACTTGGCCCCCACACCGGCGTCACTGCCCGAATACGAGCGGTTAAGTTCCGGGTCCACGTTCTCCCAGGGCGACCATTTGGTCCACTCCAGGAAGCTGTTGACCAGCGGAAACACGTCTTCCGCGGGGGCAGGAATAAGGGCGCTGCGAGTGACTTCGTAAGATGACATGCCGCAATCATAGGTGGAGGCAAGCGACATTCAGCGGGTCCCGCATGTGGCGTTCACCAAGTGTTCCGGAACCCGATACCTGTCTTGCGTACTGTCGCAGGATCGACGGCCGGAGGTACGGCCGCATGAGTGAAAGAGGCATCGATGACCACCGGAATCCACCAGCCCAACCTCAGCCGGCGGGCCGCGCTGGCCGCCGCCGGAACCCTTGGCGCGCTGGGACTGACAGTGGCCGCGGCAGCCAGAAGCTACGCGGCGCCGGGGGCGAAGGCACCCAAACCCACCCTCGCATTCCGCCCAGACGGCGGCTTCAAAGTGATCCAGTTCAACGACACCCAGGACGACGAGCAGACGGACCGCCGCACGATCGAGCTCATGGACAAGACCCTGGACGCGGAGAAGCCGGACTTCGTGGTGATCAACGGCGATGTGATCAATGGCGGCTGCGACTCTGAGCTGGAGGTCAAGCAGGCACTCAACCACGTGGTCCAGCCCATGGAACGCCGGGAGATCCCGTGGGCCGTCACGTTCGGCAACCACGACGAGGATTCCGTGGCACGGACGGGCATGACCGAGGCCAAAATGCTGCAGTTCCTGCAGACCTACGAATTCAACATGAACGGCGACTCCACGCCGGGGCTCACCGGGACGTCGAACTCGCTGCTGCTCGTGCAGTCGGCCAAGTCCAAGGAGCCGGCCTTCGGCCTGTGGCTCATCGACACCGGCCGATATGCCCCGGACGCCATCAATGGACAGGACTTCGAAGGCTACCCCGACTGGGACTGGGTACGCATGGACCAGGTCACCTGGTACCGCAACCTGTCCATCGCCACCGAACAGAAGTACGGCAAGAAGGTCCCCTCCCTGATGTGGGGCCACATTGCGCTCCACGAGCACCGCAACATGTGGTTCGCCAGCCTCGACTCGCGGACGGACGCCGATCACACCCGGGCCCTCACGAAGCACAACATCGTCGGCGAACGGAACGAGGACGAGTGCCCCGGCCCCATCAACTCCGGCCTGTTCAACGCCTTCCTGGAGCGCGGGGATGTGCTCGGCTACTTTGTGGGCCACGACCACGTGAACACCTACGTGGGCAACTACTACGGGGTGCAGCTCGGCTACGCCCCCGGAACCGGATTCGGCGCCTATGGGCTCCCCGGCGCTGAACGGAACCGCCTGCGCGGCGCCCGGGTCTTTGAGCTGGATGAGAACCACCCCGGAATCTACAAGGACACCCGGCTGGTCTTCGCCAAGGACATGGGCATCGACCTGACCGCGAACGACCAGCCGATCGTTCCCCAGCCACTGGACCCGGCCCAGGTCTAGGGACGTTAGCGTCGGCCATGACTAGGTTGCCGCTCCGTGTGGCTCCGTGTGGCTCCGGCGGGACTGGCGGGCGAGGGGGTGGGGCGGGCTATCCGGCTGTTGGCCGGTTCCTGCCGTCCCATCCCCTGTGCCGCAGGTTGCGGGTGGCCATCAGCGAGGCGCCGATGAACAGCACGCCCAGGACCACCGTGGCGACGCCCACGTAGAACCATCCACCCTGGCCGAAGATCATCAGCGCGACGCCCAGCAGGCACAGGCCTTTAGCGGTGATATCCAGGTACAGCTGCACCTTTGGCGAGCCCATACGTCCACGATAAGCCCGGCGGCGGCATCGCACCCCGTGCGCTTTTCCTAGTCCGCCCGCTCGGAGCTACTGGTCAGGCGGACAGCGGCCAGGCCCGCGGCCGCAGCCCAGGCCTGCGGCGAACCTGCGTGATGGTACGTAACCGGCACAGGGAAATCCGCCCGCGAGAACCCGCCGAACAGTTCCGGCAGGCTGTTGCCGAAGTGTGCGGCCGCCTCCCGGATCCCCGCTGCCACGGTCCGCGCCTGGTCGGTCAGCCCGTAGGCTGTCATTCCGTCCGCGGCCAGCATGCTGTCATGCGGCCAGACGGAGCCGTTGTGATAGGACATCGGGTGGTAATAGTGCTGGCCTTCGGCGAGGGTCCGGATCCCCCACCCGGTGAAGAAATCGTCCCGGAGCAACCGGGAAGCGACCGCACGGGCGTCGTCGGCATCGAGGATCCCCGCCCACAGCAGATGGCCGGCATTGGAGGCCAGCGCGTCAACCTGCTGGCCTTCACCGTCCACGGCCAGGGCGGGAAAGTTCTGGTTCTCCATCCAGAACGCGTCCCGGAAGCGGAGCCTCAGCTCGTCGGCGAGCCCGCGAAGGGTGCCTGCCCAGGCCTGGTCATCCCATTGCTCGGCTGCGAGGCGGGCGCATTCCCGGAGGCCGCGCCAAGTGTAACCCTGCACTTCGGCAAGGGCGATGGCGCCTACCGGTTCGCGGCCGTCGGCTCCGGCCACGGCGTCGAACGAGTCCTTCCAGCCCTGGTGGAGCAGGCCGGCGGGGTCCGGGGTGTAGCGGACAAACCCGGTGTCCTTCAGGCCGCCGTCGCCGAGGATCCACTCGACGGCTGCGCGGGCGGGCTGCTCCAGGTCGCGGAGCAGCGCGGGATCCTCCACTTGCCCCATCGCCATCAGGAACAGCGGTGTGGAGTCCACCGTGCCGTAGTAGCGGCCGTAGGGAACGGCACCCAGCTGGGCCAGCTCGCTCACGCGCACCTCGTGGACAATCTTCCCCGGCTGCTCCACCCGCGCCGGATCATCCGCTGTTCCCTGCGTTGCAGCCAACGCGCGGAGCACATCGCCCAGCAGCTGCGGGCATTCTTCACGCGTGAGCATCGACGCCAGCAGGGAATCCCGGCCGAAGAGCGTGAGGAACCAGGGCAGCCCGGCCGCGGGGATGGTCAGTTCGGGCTTGACGGGGCAGGGCATCAGCAGCGAATCAAGGTCTTTCAGGCTCTGGCGCGCCAAGGCGGTCAGCCCCTCGCCGGAACGTACGACGGCGGCCGGAACCGTCGGGCGTGCCTGCCCGCCACTGGCGACCGCAGAAACAGTCAGGGCCTGCGTCTCCCCCGCTGCCAACGCCAGATCCCAGGACAGGGCGGCGCCGACGAAGCGCCCGTCGGCAGGCTCCCTGCGGACCGTTGGCGGGATGCTCGCGGCCAGGCGGACGCCGGCCTGGAAGGTCCGGCCCCGGAAAGTGTGGCTGTAATCGAAAGCCAGCGAGCCGTCGTCGTGGACGTCCATGCTGCTGGCGGCGGCGCTGAGATCGAAGATCCGGCCGTCGGTGCGGACGGTGAACTGGTCCGCGAAGTCTGTGCCGGCCCGCAGGACCAGGCGGGCGGTGATTGGCTCCCGGCCAAGGTTGCGGATGCGCAGGGTATCGGTGAGGCCTCCGGCGTCCAGCTCCTGGGTCCGGAGGACGAAGAGGTCGTGCGTCTGGTTCCGCCGTGCCGCCGGACTGAGGGCGGTCTCGCGGCGGCCCGGTTCACGGACGCTGCCCACATCCCAGAAGGTGGAGTCGTTGATCTCCAGGATCCAACGGGACAGCAGGCGCGTATCGGCAATGTAGAGGCCTTCGGTTCCCTGCGCGGGTGCGTCTGCCCGGCCCACGCTTCCGTCGGCAGCGCCGCGCATCATAGCGCCGTGGGCCACGAGGACCGAGACGGCGGACGGGGGTGCAACAGCGGTCATGGCGTGCTCCGATGATAGGTGGTTTCCAGGGCCAGCGCGGCGGTCCAGCTGAATCTGCGGGTCCCGTGCGCGGCTCCGGTCCAGGGGTCTACGTACTCGGGGAAGTTGTGCTCCGCTGCGAGCCTGCCAATATTGCCCCGAAGGAAGGCCGCCTGGTCCGTACGGCCGAGCGATTCCAGGGCCTCCGCGACCATCCAGGACATGTTGAACCAGGCCGGGCCGCGCCAGTACAGCGCCGGATTGTGGTCCACGGCCGTGGCGTCGTAGCTGGGCACCATCAGGGCGCGCCCGTCCATGAAGCGGGGTCCGTTCAGGGTCTCCAGCAGGGCGTCGGTGTGGACCTGTCCGGGCAGCAGGAGCGGGATCAGGCCGTTGATGGTCGCCTTCTTGACCACTGTCCCATCGGTGATGTCGCGGGCTGAGTAGCAGCCCAGTTCCGGGACGTACAGGTCCTCCAGCGCTTCGGTGATCTGTTGCGCCCGGTCTCGGTGGGCCTCGCCGGGCAGGCCCAGCTCGGCGGCAATGTCCGCCAGGGCCAGCTCCGACACCGCCAGTAGCGTGTTGAACAGCGGATCCTCCATCAGGAACGGGTAGTCCGCATCGGCGTCGTCGCAGCCGTGGTCCCGGTAGCGCTCAGCCATCCAGAAGTATTTGCCGTACTCCTTCTGGCCGGGCCGCTCGCCGGCGTCGGCGTGCTGCAGGTCGGGCCGGTTCAGTTCGGTTTTGTTGTCCGCCGGGATCCGTTTCATCACTGTGTCCCACAGCGGCGAATTGTCCGTGCCGGACTCCCAAGGGTGCACGATGCAGGCCAAGCCGGACCCGCCACAGTCGCGGCGGCCGGACAGGTATTCGTGCCAGTGGACCAGCTTGGAGTAGTTCCGCTCCAGGAAGGAGCGGCGGCGGGATTCGGCGGGGTCGGCCTGGTGGATTTTCCAGACAGCCCACGCGTGGTTTGGCGGCTGGACCAAGCCTGCTGTCTCCACCTGCTTCGGGGAGCCGGGAATGAGGCGGGACTGCCAGAACGATGCCCCCGGGGCGTAGTCCTCGTCCCGGTGGGGATCGAAGATGATCTGCGGCAGCCGGCCGTCATCCCACTGGCCGGCGAAGAGGGCATCCATCTCCTGGCCCGCGCGGCGGGGTGAGATCCGGCTGAGGCCCACGGCAATGAAGGACGAATCCCAGCTCCACTGGTGGGGGTAGAGGCCGGCGGCCGGAACCGTGTGGGTCGTGCGCCAGTTGGCCTCCAGCACCGCCGTGGAACGCGCGGCGATCAGCTCGGCCATTACTGATGACCCGCCGTCGCTGGTCCCCGAGACGGCTGTCACAGGTATCGCCCCAACAGGGAGGGCACCCGTGGAAGGACTTCCTCCGCCGGTCCGGACAACCGGGATTCCACGGCCACTGTGCCCTGGTAGCCGATGGATTTCAGCGTCGCACCAAAGAGGGCCCAGTCGATGTGCCCGGCACCGGGTTCGAGGCGGTTGGAATCGCTTGCTTGAATGTGGCCGATGTATCCGGCGGCGTCCTGGAGGGCCGCCGCAGGGTCGCTTTCCTCAATGTTCATGTGATAGGTGTCCGGAGCCAGGCGTACGGCGTCCAGGCCCACAAGCGTCAGCAACCGCACGCCGTCGGCGAGGGTGTTGATCATGTGGTCCTCATAACGGTTCAGGGGTTCAAGATAGATCTCCACCCCTTCGGCGGCCGCATGCTCGCCAAGCTCCGTGAATGATTCCACCAGCACGGCGGTGTCCTCGTCCTCGGTGCGCGACGGGATGGATGGAGGAAGGCGCTTGGAGAACATGCCGTAGGAGGCCGGCGTCATGACGCCCCGGCCGCCGATCTCGGCCATAACGCTCAGCTGCGATTTGAGCTGGACGACGGCGTCCTTCCGCAGTTCGTCGTCGAAGGCTCCGACAAAGTGGGGCATCTCCACGCAGGCTGTGGGCATGACCACACCGGCATCCCGGGCCCGGCGCAGTTCCGGCAGGCGCGCCTGGAACTGCAGCCCGCCGGCGGACCGCAGTTCGATGCCGTCGAATCCCCAGGCAAGGGCTTGGTCGAATTTCTCTTCCAGGCTGGTACCGGGCAGGTGCTGCTCCTGGACGGTGATGAGGGTCATGGGAACTCCAATACCACCTGGAGGGCGGACTCCGGGTCCGTGTCCAGGAGTTCGTAGGCCTTGGCGGAATCCGCCAGGGAAAAGGTGTGGGTCACCAAGGCCGGCGCGTTCACCCGGCCGTCGGCGAGGTGGTCCACCACGGTCTGCTGCAGCCGGGGCACGGTCCAGCGGGAGCGGAGCCGGTTGGGAACGGAGCCGATCTGGGAAGCGAGGAGCTGAACCCGGTTATGGTGGAACTCCTCACCGAACCGGACACCGGCGGCTTCGCCCTGATAGAAGCCGGCGGCGATGACGGTGCCGTCGGCACCTACCGCCCGGGTGGCTTCGTGCAGTGCACGGTAGTTTCCGCTGAGTTCGATCGCCACGTCCACGCCGGCGCCGCTGGTGATGCGCCGGATGTCCCCTGCCAGTTCCGGGGCGGGGCCGAGGGCATGCAGGGCACCCCATTCGAGGGCACGCCGGCGGCGGGCCTGGATTCCGTCCACGGCGATCACCTTTGCCCCGTTAAGCACTGCGAAGCGGGTGGCAAGCAGTCCGATGACGCCCTGGCCAAAGATGGCCACGGTGGAGCCGGGGCCCAGGTCCGCGGCCAGCACGGCACTCAGGGCGATTGCGCCAACCCGCACGAAGGCGCCGGCGAGGGGATCCATCCCTTCCGGCAGCACGTGGCCCCGCAGTGATTCTGCCGCGAGAACGCCCTCGTCCCGGTGGCCCCAGATCCCCCAGACCATGTCGCCCACCTGCACGGGAGGATCGGCATCAACGGTGTCCACCGCCTGTCCTGCCTGCGGTGCCAGCTCCACTACTTCGCCCACTTCGGAATATCCCCAGCCATCCAGCGGATAGCCAAGCGCCTCCTGCCCGGGCTGGAACAACCGGGCGTCGGGATCCCAGATGGATGTCAGGTAGGGGTTGGTGCCGCGGTAGGCAGTGAGCTCGGTGCCCGCCGAAATGCCGGAATAGATGGTCCGCACCCGCGCCTGACCGGCTTCGAGCGGAACGGAAGGCTGGTCGATCACGGCGAGGCTGCGCGGCGCGGCCATGCGGAGGAAGCGGGACACTTCGGATCGATCCTTAGGTGGGGGCGGCTAGGACTGTGATGCAAACGACATTAGCATAACAACTAGCCTACTTGTGTATAGACGTTAGACAGAATCTGCAGTATCTTCATCACATGGTTTCCGACGCCTCCACGAGGCAATCCGCTGCCCGCTATCCGGCTGTGCAAGTCGGGCTGGTGGGCGCCGGCCAATGGGCCGCAACCATGCACGCACCACTGCACAGCGCGGGCGCCGAGACCGAACTTGCAGGCGTGTGGTCCGCGAGCGGGAGCACCGCCAAGGCGCTTGCCGCAGAGCACGGCGTGCGGGCCTTCGGCACGTTCGAAGAGCTGCTCGCGTCCTGCGAGGCCGTCGACTTCGCCGTGCCGCCCCCGGTGCAGGCCGAACTGGCCCCACGCGCGGCCGACGCCGGCCTGGCCCTCCTGCTCGAGAAACCGCTGGGCGCCTCCTTGCAGCAGGCGGTAGCCGTGGCGGACGCCGTACGCCGCAACAAGGTGGCAAACGCCGTCGTCCTTACCAAGCGCTACCACCAACGGACCCGCAGCTTCCTCACGGAGGCGACGGAACTGCGCAGCGAAGCGGCCGTCCTCGGCGTCACCGGCACGTACCTCCACGGCGGACTCCTTGACGGAGGATTCCTCAACACCGGATTCCCGGCCGGCAAAGCCACCCAAGGCTGGCGCGAGGAGTTGGGCGTGCTGTACGACCTGGGCCCGCACCTGCTGGACCTCATGGAACTCGCTGCCGGACCGATCCAGGCAGTTCGCGCCGAAGGCAGCAAGGACTATGTCACCCTGACCACATTCCATAGTGACGGCGCCACCGGCCAGGCGTGCCTGTCCGGCTCCGTTCGGCTGCCCCAGGCCAGAACCACGCTCAGCGTCTACTCAGCGGCCGGCAGCCTGGACTACACCACCGAGGGGATGGACCACTCCGAATGCTGGCCTGCCCTGCGGCGGGAGTTCGCAGACGCCGTCCGGCTGGGCACCCCGGTAACAGTGGATGTGGAGCGGGCAGTACACGTCCAAGCGCTGGTTGAGGCGGCGGCCCTCTCCGCCCTCGAACAACGGCGGGTCCCGCTGACCGAGATCCTGCCGAACGCGTAATGTGGCGCGGTTTGCAGGCGCCGGCCCAGCCAGGTGTCCGGGCCGGCGCCGCCGTACCGCATGTGCGGCACATCAGCCTTTCTCCGCGCCGGCAGTGAGGCCCTCGGTGAGGAGCCGCTCAGCAGCGAAGAAGATGATGATGATGGGCAGCGTGAGGATCACCGAACCGGCCATCAGCACGGTGGTGGGCACTTCAATGCTGCCGGCCAGCTGGGACAGGCCCAGCGAGACGGTCCAGTTGGAACGGGTGTTCACCAGGAACAGCAGGGCGAAGAGGAACTCGTTCCACGCGATCATGAACACGAACAGGCCGTTGGAAATGATGGCCGGCATGGCCAGCGGCAGGCTGATACGGCGCAGCACGCCGAGCCTGCTGCAGCCGTCCAGGGCCGCGGCTTCCTCCAGGCTGGTGGGAATGGTGTCGAAGTAATTGCGCAGCATGTAGATGGTGACCGGGATGACCTGGGCCACGTACACGATGAGCAGCGCCACCAACTGGCCGCGCAGGCCGAGCCGCGTGAAGAAGGTGAACAGCGGGATGGCCAGCAGGATGCTGGGGAACAGGTACACGGCCAGGAACAGCGCACTGATCTGGCGGCGGCCGAAGAAGTTCAGCCGGCTGATGGCGTAGGAGCCTGGAATGGCCACCAGCAGCGAAATCAGCACCGTTCCCAGCGCCACCATGGCACTGTTGCCCATGAACCTCAGGAAGCCTTGGCCGCCGTCCTCCTGCGGAGTCATGATGTTGCGGTAGGAACCCCAATCGATTTCGCCGAACGGAATGACCAGCGAGCCTGGATCGCGCAGCAGCGAGTCAAGGGGCCTGATGGAGAGGATAAACATGTAGTAGAACGGGAACAGCGTCACCAGCACCAGGCCCACGATCACCACCCAGCGGAGCACACCGAAGACCTTGGTCTCGATCACGTCCCGCGTCCAGCGCGAACCCTCCGGGGGCCGGGACGGGGAGGCCGGGCGTCTCGTTTCGACGGGGACAGCCATCAGGAGACCTCCTCTTTCTTGCCGAAGAATTTGATGTAGATTCCCACCATCAGGCCGAGGATTACGGCCAGCACCAGCGCCTGGGCAGACGCGGCACCAATATCGCCACGGGCGGTCAGGAAGTTGAACACGGTCACGGCCACCACTTCGGTGCCGCCGCCACCGCCGGTGAGCAGGTAGATGTCATCAAAGCTGTTGAACGTCCAGATGAACCGCAGGACGGACAACATGGCGATGGTAGGCAACAGTTGCGGAAGGATGATGTGGACAAAGCGCTGGATGGGGGTTGCCCCGTCCACCCTGGCGGCCTCCTCCAGGCTGTCCGGAATAGCGTTGATCCGGGCAGTGAGGAACAGGAAGGCGAACGGGAAGGACCGCCACATTTCAAAAACGATAACGGCAATCAGTGCGGTGGGGATTTCGAAGTTCAGGCCGAGGAAGGAGACTTCCCTGGCCCGCTCGCTGAGGAACGGGATGGATTCCTCCCAGCCGAGCAGCCGCTTTCCCCAATAGTTGATGAGGCCGAACTGCGGATCCAGCATGGTTGTCCAGGTGAACGTCACGGCCACGATGGGTGACACGTAGGGGATCAGCATGGACGCGCGGATCAGGGTCCTGCCCTTGAAAGGCTTCCGGAGGGCCAGTGCCGCGATCAGTCCCAGGATGATCGCCCCGGCGGTGCCGAAGATGGAGTAGGCCAGCGTGGTGCCGAGCGACGTGAAGAAGCTGCTCGAGAACACGCTATCGAAGTTGGCCACCGTATACGGGCCGAAGATACCGGCGGTACGGATGTTCAGGATCCGAACCCGCTGGAACGCAAGCACCAGGGTCCAGAGGATCGGCAGAACCACCATGACCAGGACCAGGACCAGCGTGGGCGAAAGCAGGGTAAGTCCGGCCCGCTGCTCCTCTCTGGCCATTGGTGAAAGCTTGTGGCGCCCCCGTGGGCCGGCGTCTGATGCCGCCGGCCCTGCAGGAACGTCCTTTTTGACTGAACTCACTTCAGCGAACTCTGAATGGAGCGTAGGGATTCCGCGGCCTGCTTGGCTGCGGTTTCAGGATCGACTCCGCCGGAGGTGACGTCACTGACGGCCTTGGCGATGGGAAGCTCACCCAAGGCCGCGCCCACAAGGTCGCCCTGGCCCTGGGTGATACCCCAGCGCCTCAGGTCATCCGGACCCTGTTCAAGGATGGAGAGGACGTCCTCGGAGTAGAAGTTGCCCAGAGGTTCCTTCCTGTCCACACCGGCGGGCAGTGTCTTCCACTTGTCCGCATACTCGGTGCGGTTGTTCGCCGTTCCCCCGCGGACCGGAAGCCTGCCTTCGGGGGCGATGGACAGCCAGTCAACGTAGCCTTCGGTCATGAAGTACTCCACGAATTTCTTCGCGGAATCCGAGGCAGAGTCCTTCATAACCGTCCAGGACACAATCTCGCCGAACTGGGCCGGTTGGTCGCCGTCGGGTCCCTGGATACCTGTCACCACGCCCGTGTTCTTTGCGAGGAAGGCAGGATCGGCAACGCACTCAGGACACGTGGGCTTGGCGTTGTCACGCAGGCCAGCCATCTCGTCCAGGATGAAGGTGGACCAAATGGCCATGGCTGCCTGGCCGGCGAAGTAGGAGGCGCGGACCGTGTCCACGTCCTGCGCGCCGGGAACCGAGTACTGGGTCAGCATGTCTCGGTAGAACTCAAGGGCACCCACACACTGCGGGCTGTCAAAAGTGATGTCCCCCTGGTCATTGACCATTTCACAGCCGTTGCCCTGCGCAATGTGCTCGAAGGTCTGCTGAGTAAACGCCTCGCCTGGCTTATTGGCTGCCGCAAGGCCTGCGAGCTGCGGGGTGTCCAGCTTTTGCGCCGCTGCCTTGATGTCATCGTAGGTCTTCGGTGCCGCAATGCCGGCCTTGTCGAAGAGGTCCTTCCGATAGTAGAGGAGCTGCTGCCAGGATGAGTCGGGGACCGACAGTTGCTGGTCGCCGTCCCGCGTCATCTCGAGGGCCCGCTCGGAGAATGTGCTTTCGTCCAGGCTCTCGATGACCGCTTTGTTGGATGCGGGGTCCACCAGGTCGTTAGCGGCGAGCGTGCGGACCTGCGCAAGTGAAATGGAGCCGATGACATCCGGGAGGTCGCCGGCCGCAGCGGATGAGGTCAGGACCTGGTTGAACTGGTCCTCCGGCACGCCCACCAGGTCAACCTGAACGCCCGTGGCGGCGGTGAACTTGGCGATGATCTCCTCCGTTTTGGCGACGCGATCCGGCAGGGTGTCCGCGGTCCAGACGGTGATCGCCTGCGTGCCGCCAGTGGTTTGGCCGCCATTCGAACCTTCGTTGGGTGTGCAGCCTGCCAGTATTGCCATGGTCAGCGACGCTGCCGCAATCACGGCCACTTGTGAGCGGCCTCTGGTTCTCATCACTTCGATGCTCCTGTCTTCGGCGGCCCCGGAACCGGTGCCGTGGATTCGCGCGCTGGGCCCCATTTCCGTCTGGCCCGGACCGCTTCGGCCGGGCCAGCAAACAGGTGCTGAAAAACTTCCCGACTGTGAGCGCAGTCACAAAGCCGGAACTTGTGCCTAAAGGCTATCCAAATGTTGTCTAGCTGTCTAGCATTAGCTGCAGAGTCAATCGACACGGGCGCAAGCAGGTTGTGCCTCCTCCACCTCAGGAGCACCTAGGATTGCCAAAGTGCCTTTCAACCGTAGGAGCCGCAGATGTACGTGGGACCAGGGGACGTCCTTCAGCTGATCCGGTCGGGTAAGGCCCGGACGCGCGGGGACCTCCAGGAAGAAACAGGCATGTCCCGCATGACGGTGGCACAGCGCGTGGATGCGCTCCTGAAGGCCGAACTGATCCGCGAGGCCGGCACTGCCAGGCCATCCGGCGGACGCCGCCCCACTGACCTGGCCTTCAACCTCCAGCACTCCTGCACGATTTCAGCGTCGGTTGAAACAACCTCCACCCGCGTCGCCCTCACCGACCTTAGCGGGACCATCGCGGCCGATGAGCACCTGGATATTGCGGTCGACGACGGTCCGGAGAAAGTCCTGCACGGCATCATCGAAGCGGGATACAGACTCCTTAAGAGGTCCAACACGCCGGCATCGAAGGTCTCGGGGGTGGGCGTCTCCATCCCCGGCCCGGTGGATCCGCACACGCTCCGGCCCAGCCAACCGCCCATCATGCCCGGCTGGGACGCCTACCCGATAGTGGAGTTCATCCAGGACGCGTTCCCGGTTCCCGTCCTGGTGGAAAACGACGCGGACGCGATGGCTGTGGGCGAATACAGTGCCGGGTTCGCCGGCACCACTTCGCTGTGCCTGGTGAAGGTTTCCACCGGCATCGGCACCGGACTGGTCATCGACGGGCAGATCTACCAGGGCGTCGACGGCGGCGCGGGCGACATCGGCCACGTCCGCCACCCTGCTTTCGCTGAGCTGCAGTGCCAATGCGGCTCCTTCGGCTGCCTCGCCGCAGGAGCCAGCGGAGGCGCGGTCGCCCGCGCGCTCGCAGGCCTGGGCATCGAGGCTTCCTCGGGGCGGGATGTGCGCCAGCAGCTGCTGGCGGGAAACGTCGACAGCATGCGGCTGACACATGAGGCGGGCCGGCGGCTCGGCGAAGTGATGGCCACCGTGGTGTGCCTGCTTAACCCGGCAGTCCTGCTCATTGCCGGGGACCTTGCATCGTCCTCACTGATCGGCGGCATCCGCGAAACGCTGTACCCCATGTCGCTCCCCCGGGCCACGCGTCACCTTGACGTCCGGCTTGCAGCCCTGGGCGAGGACGCCGGAATCCGCGGGATGTCCTCCCTGTTGGTGAACCAAGTATTCTCTGCTTCCGCGGTCAACGCCCGGCTCGGCTGAGCGCGGCCGGCAACTGACCGCTACGCCCGGGCGGAGCCTGAAGCCAGGACCGCGTTCAGGAATTCCAGGTGCGCCGGCGTGGTGGCCACCGTGGCTGCGGCATACTCCGGGTGTTTGCGGAGGTACTTCTTGATGAAGGGGCAGACCGGAACTATGGCGCGACCATCGTCAACCGTTTCATTGAGCGCCACCTTGGCGAGCTTGCCCGCAAGTCCCTGGCCGCCGTATTCCTCATTGATCACCGTGTGGTAGAAAATCCGCTGCGGCGAGCCGCCGCCGTCGTACTCCTTGTACATGGCTTTACCAATGAGGTTCCCGCCGGTCAGCACTTCGAAGCGCTGGCGCTCCGGGTTGTGCCGGATGGTGACATCGTGCACAGGATCTCCTCGGTTCGGCTTCCGGTACAGCCTAACCTCGGTGCCCCCGCCTTTATTTCGTCTCCCGCTAACAGGCCAGGTTGAGCGCGTTCACGGCTGCTTCGGCCATCTCGAGCGACCGCCAGTCTTCGAAACCAACCGGGTCCGGGACTGGTTCACGGGCCACCGCCATGGCCACCTGCCGGGACCCGTCCGCGCTGATCAGCGCCAGCGCCGCGTATCCCCGCACCACCCCGACATGGCCGAAATAGTCGTTGTTGGAGCACTCGTCATACCGTCTGACGAGACCAAGGCCGAATGTTTCGTATTTTGGATGATGCATCTCCGCCACGCTTTGGAGCGTCAGCAGGGTCCCCTTCTGCAGGGCGGCGAAATAGGTGTTGAGTTCCGGGACGGTGGAAATCATCCCGGTGTCAGGGGAACCGTTGTGGAACGGAACTAAAGCCTTGTCCTCCAGCTCGCCGGTTTCCGTCCGGGTGTAGCCGTGGAGCATCCGCTGCGGGCCCGGCTCATCCCCCGTCATCAGGGTGTCCTGCAGCGCCAACGGCACCACGTTGTCGTCGTGAATGGCCGCTCCGATGTCCTTGCCCCGCAGCTTCTCGACGAGGAGGGCTAACGCCGAATAATTCGTGGCGGAGTAGCGGTACAGGCTGCCCGATCCGCCGGTCCAAGGCATGCCCGCAACGAACGACACACGTTGTTCATGGGTGAAGGGCCCGTCACCTATGTGGATGGGCGATACCCAATAGTCGGGCATACCGGACCGGTGGCTGAGGAGGCTGCGTATGGTGATGGGTCCAGGCGGCTTGATGATGTTCTCGAAGTCCGGCAGGTACTTCTGGATAGGGTCATCGAGCTGGACTTTTCCGTCCTCCACCAGCTTCATGACGGACACCGCCACCATGGTGGTGGTGATGTCGCCGATATGGGTCTGGTCACTCAACTGCACGGGTTCCTGGGTTTCAAGGCTGCGGATGCCTTCGGCCGAGGACCATTCGCCCAGCCTTGACTTCAGCTGGATGATGACGGCCGTCGCTCCCCCTGCGCGCATTTCCTCGCTGTACTTTTCCAGCACAGCAACAAAGGCCCGCGTCTTCGGGGCCGTCGCCGTCGCCGCCGCCGTCGTGGATTGAACAGTCGGGGACTGCTGATCTGGCGGATCCGGGGCGCTGGTGCAGCCTGCGAGCGAGGCCAGCAGCGCGGCCGCTGCCACGGCGACCGCAAGGCCGGAGGAGCTGAATCCATGAACGGCTGCCTGCATCCCACGTCCCTTCACGGGGCCGGTCAGCAACTGAACTCCCAAGAGACCGCCAGCTGCCCCGGCACCTTCGATATTCCTCAGGGCAAAACGGAGTGTCAAGGACGCGCGTTGACTCATCAAAGATGCCCGCGTAGCTGCTATCGAAGAATCATTTGGTAATGCCCGCGTAGCGGCGCGTCTGCTGGGGTGGTATCCGC